>JAJDZZ010000075.1 GCA_022824405.1 Opitutales bacterium | reverse complement strand
AGTTTCAATCCGCTCCCCTCACCGAAGCGAGGGGAGATGTTGGCTGATATAACCAGCTAAAGTTCAATTAGTTACATCTAATGCTGCGCGATTCAAACACAGAGTCGGTAAAAATTTCTGATTCAACTGTCAAAGAACACGGTAAGCTGTTGCTTAACATAAAGTTGCGAGCCGCGCGAAAACTAGGGGGAAACTCCGTCACTTTACTCTCGCGCAAGTCACAAAATCAACGGAGCGTTTAAATCAACGGGTTTATTATGTCCGTGATGCTCAGTCTTGTTTTTGGCGTCTTCGTTCAAGTGATAAATCCTTAGAGAATCTTGTTTGGGATCAATCTCCTCCAGAAGACGGGTTCTGAGCACCGCCCATTCTGTTTTTCCCAGCCGACATTCAAATAGTGATTTTTGCGCTCGCACACCGTAATCCTCACAGGCTCTGGCCACGCGACGAAGCCGCTTTTGCCCGGCTCGATCAACCGTGGAGACATCGTATGCGATCAGGACGAACATTACTTTGGGATGAACGGGATATAGTCTGGAATATCGCCCCGGAGTTTTCGAGCCAATAACTTGGCCTGAATGCTGAATACCTGTCCTATGCGAATATTCTGTTTGAATAAGAAGTGGGTTAATTCGCCTTGTTTGCGCCGTTGCCAAGCCTGAATGACCTCTTTCCGGCCCCGGTCCGTAAACTCCACGGCGCCGCCCTCTCGCACACGAAAATGCCTGGGCTCTATCTGACGGCGATTGATCAAAGTCAAAGCCAGTCTCTCGGCCAAACAGGGCCGAAATTCCTCCATCAGATCAAGGGCGCAAGCGGGTCTCCCCGCCCGTGTTGCATGAAGCCACCCGACGTAAGGGTCCAGCCCAGCGGTGGTCAACGCGGCCAAACAATCGTGGCGTAGCAAGGCATAGATGAAGGAAAGCAGGCAGTTGATCCGATCTCGGGGAGGCCGCCGCATGCGGCTGACGAACTGGAAATCCTCGCGCTGTTGTTTTACCATGTTCCAGAAGACGGAATAGTATATTCTAGCTCCCAATCCTTCCATCCCTCTGATCGGGTCGAGCGCCTCTCTGAGTCCGCAATCGTTGGGAATGGGCGACATGTTGCCAAGCCTTCGGATCAGCCGCGCTATTTCAGCTGCCGCATTCTTCAAGTTCTTTCGATCGAAATCATTCTTCGCTTCCCTACCGGATCGCAGCAGATTGGAACGCGAGTTTTGCAGCTTGCCTGCCACAAACTGCCGGGCGAGAGAAACCGCCTCTTCAGGGCTGTCCGCCGCCGTATACTGAGCCCGGCGGAGCAGGTAGCGGGCGTCTCCGCTTCCCAGGACCTGAGCCAGCAGATAGCCGTTCTCCGTGTGGTAGTGAACCGCGACTTGGTGCTTCCAGCACAATGCCATGGCTGGCGGGGTAACCACGACCCGACCGAAAGCGCAGATGCTTTCCAAGTGGTGAATGGGCACTGTCAGGCGGGTTTGCTTTTCGATTTCGATCCGAAGCGTCAAATGGTCCTTTGTCACCAAGGTCCCGGGCGTCGTGAGGTAAAGTGTATTCTGGACAATAGCCATGATCAGCTAGTTCCGAGGTCTCGGCGCTTCCTATGGAGCAATGTCAAACACATGCCGGTTGGCCCGGGCCAGGATTGGCGGGACGCTTGTTATCTCCGGCATGCAGCTTTCGAAAAGAGAACACCCTGAACATTGGGGTTTATGGACGGCCTGCGGTACGGTTTCTTCCTCGATTAGTCGATGAACCGCTTCGATGGCCTGTTCGGTAAAGCTTCGTAAGTTCTCAGTAAATTCTACCACACGGCGCCGTTTGCTGGACGCATGGAAGATGGCTCCTTTCGGAACGATTAGTCCGAACATTTCCTCCAGACACAGAGCTTGAGCGCAAAGCTGGGCGTCGTCGTTGTCGAACCTGCGTCGTTTGCCCTTTTTGAACTCGACCGGGACCAATGATCCGTCGGGATGGCGTTCGACGACGTCGCATTTGCCTGAAAGCCCGAGCCGTTCCGACCAAATTGGGAGGGCACGGAGCAGAGTCACACCCCTGACGGTTTCGTAACCAGGAATGTCTGTTTGGCCGTGGACAACAGAGCCAAGAACGGTGTGTTCATTGTCGCTGAAAATCCCTTCGATGTGAATCAATGCGGCCCGACGAGGGCAATAGAGATATTGGTTAACGGCTGACAGTGGGAATTTTTCCCGCTCGACAATAGGTAAACCGTCTGCGGCATGCCGTATCATGCCTTTCACCGAAATTGCCTTTGACGAGTTACATTCCTAGTTCCTCCGGTCATTAGCAAAACTGCCGGCAGCCGCTTCAGTCTTTCGTTGCGCGGGTCCATTTCGAACCCACTGAACTCCAGGGCGGAAACGCCAAGCAATGGTTTGGCCCCTTCTTCGCCATAGACGATAGTCCCGCCAACAACTTCTCCCTCGAACTCGGCGACGGTAGTGTCGAAAGCGACTGACCGGTCATCTGCAATCGTGTGAACGCGGCGGCTTCTTGGTTCGAGCCCAATTTCTTCGAGGAGCGTCCTTGGAACGAGGGAGTCGAAGGCCCCGGTGTCGACCAGGAATTTACCTGTCCAGCTTCGTTGCAACTCCATAGGATTGCGGATGGTTACAAAAGCATAAGTGGCGCCCACTGAAGTTCTCCTCTCAGGTTAGGTATTCATTCGCCCAT
The DNA here is from genome assembly GCA_022824405.1 of Opitutales bacterium. Classification (GTDB taxonomy): domain Bacteria; phylum Verrucomicrobiota; class Verrucomicrobiia; order Opitutales; family UBA2995; genus JAABVD01. The sequence goes on along the minus strand of JAJDZZ010000075.1, from coordinate 81,030 downwards.
ATCAAAATTTGGTCTCTTAGGAGACAAGGGGAGGGGACTGCTCATGACGTTTGTTCAGACGGACGCCGGGAGGCAGATTGTCGTCCCATTTACATCCCACTTGGTAATCTGCAAAGGATTCTGGGAACTCCCGGTCATCCTTCAATTTTACCTCGATTCCCTCAAAGAGCTTGTGGGCATGGGCACAACCGAGGCGGGCTTCCCGTTTGTTTTGTTCAGCATTGTTTGCATGTTGGGTGCCGACATGTTCAAAGTCGTAAATCCCTCGCACTACCATCTCCCCGCGAGCAGCAGAGCGGTCATGTTCAAACATGTTGTTGAGCGCGTCGAAGAGAACTTCAAGGTCGGTGTTAGTAAAGCCGGTGCGCTCGGCGAAGGCAGGAGAGACGTACGCTTTGGCCGCGTAGAGAGCATAGGGTACGATGTGCTTATTGCCCATGGTACGTTCCTTTTCTGCGTCCTCCTCCTTGGTTACGGCGCAGCGGGTTATAGAAATCTCCAACGGAGTAATAGGATGAAATGATTGGCCAAAAGTGAATTGTACCGGACCACGCACTTGTCCCCATGCAGAGCCTTTCATGGTTTGGTCACCTACAGAAAGCACGCCACCAAAGGCGCGAATATCGAAAAACTCTCGACAAAGCCATTTCATTGCAGCTTCTTGCTTATCCCCCTTTGAAGCACCCGAATCCAGACTCTCACCACTTTTCTTTACGGCATTTGCGATTTCGTTCCCAAGAATGGCACCCTGCCTGACGAACAAGTTGTAGCCATTGCCATTTTCACTTGTGCGCTCTGGCGGAAAGGTTTCTACGAAGTTGCGTACCTTTCGCTTGAGGCATACGTCCGAAACGATTCCACGATTGGTGTTGTGGTCTTGACGCGGCAAATTGCCCGCATCGGGGTCGCCATTGGGGTTTCCGTTGGTGACCTCGAAGAGTAGTAATACATCGTGCCGATTGGTAAGAATGTTGTTAATGTCCTTCATGAATCTGTCTCCTGTCTGAGGTTATGTGTTATTATTCTCCTTGTTTTGCTTTGCCGCCTCACGACCGACGCGATTGGCAGCCTTTTGCTGGTAAAATCCGAGAGCGAAACGCCCTTGGGCGTGCAAATCCAGCGTTCTAGGGAATGGGTAAATTTTAGTTGAAACTTTTTGAATAGCTTCATCTAAGAAGCGGTCATGTCCTTTGTAATTATCGGATTTGCGGATTTTGTTGAGATGATGGCGGTTGAGCTTGAGGAGGACGGGGAATACCGAGGCTGGCGAAGCCATAGCAGTGCCAAAATAACGCTCAGAAACTCCGGCTCCTTCGAGCTGATAATTATGTGCCTTGGCTTGGGCCTCGGCTAATATAGCGAGTAGTCGTCCGCATTGATAAGCGGCATCTTTCGCTTTTGCGTCCTGTTGTGCAGTAACTTCCATGATGTTTTTCTTTCGGTTTCTATTTAGAATGAGCTTTGCCAAAGCAAACCGGGAATGATTCGACATTGCCTTACTTCCATTGCGTGCCATATCAACCCGCAGGCGATTCAGCATGGGATGCAAAAGAGAAATTGATGGGGCCGCGCCTTCCAGTGCAGCACGGAACAACTGAGCGGTTACCTCCGCCTGCAAATCTTTTGCGTCGCGTACAGTAGTGCAAGCTAGTCGGAAAAGAGCTAATGGCGGCATCGTTTCCTTGCTGGTGGGAAGGTGTACCGGCTCCAGGTCGAGGCCGCGGAACCAGCAACGCAGGTTATTCATGGCATTTTCCAGTGTCGTCTGCATCCAGTGACGCACGACGATCCGCCCACCATTACCTGCAAGGGTGACGGCATGGAATTGTTCCTTTTTCAGTGCCTCTCTTTCCTGGCCAGCCCACGGAGACTTCAGAAAATCCGCGACTGCCTTGGGGTCGGCTTGGTTGAGTAAAGCACCCCAAGTACTGGTGGCATCCATTTTACTGCGAGTCCAAAAACAGCACGATGCCTGGCCTAGGCGGATGGAATGATCTTCACGCTCAAGCATCGCGTTGAGCGCCGTGCAATAGGCGGTAGCCGCTCGGGTGGAAGTGGAAGCATTAAGACTTTGTTCAAAGCCGTAGGATGTGAAGGCATCTTTATCAAAGGAAACAATTGACGCGCCAAAAGCTTGGGTGTTAGGCACGCCCTTTACTTTGGGGGCGTGGGTCAATGCAATAGGCTGATCCCTCTTCCCAGAAACCAAGCAGAGCCCGTGGGGAGCATCAGCCTCATGGTCTTCACTCTCCTTCTTAAATTTACTCCGCCAAAATGACCGGATGTGAGTTTCATCCTCTAGTAGTAATTGTTCTTCCACGCGGAATGAAAAGTGGTCCGGTCCAAGTTTAACTTCTACGCCATCGGCTTTAGTAATCCACCAAGCGGGTTTCTCCTTGGGCTTGGAGTCAGAACTGATGCCCCAACGCAAAAAGGAAGGAATCCGGCCCGGTTTGGGCTTGAAGGCCAACAGAGCCTTGAGCGCCGGACTGAGCGTTTTCTCATGAGCTTGTTCAATCTGTGCCCAAAAATCATCGAATTTGCGGAGGTTGTTTTCATCCCGTCTCATTCGCTTCTTTGCGATCATAGGTTTTTCAGGATCCGTATCCAACCCAAAGACGGCTGTAATGCCATCCGCCATGAACTCGGCCACCCCACCGCCGACCTTGGACCGCCTAGTTTGTGGGCAGTGGAACTCCTTGCCGCGCTTCTTTTCCCCTTCAGATTCCACCGGCCCTTGCCCCACAAGGTTGCCTGCATTGTCCAAAGAAATGATCCATCGCACCGCCTTAAGTTTGAAAGCTAGGTTATCAAGGAGCTTTCGAGAGTTCGCAAAATCGTTTAAATGTTGCAGTAGCATCGTTAGATCACCTTGGATTCGAGAATTTCAATCTCGTCGGGGTGGCAAGATAATGTGGAATCTTCAATCTTGGCGCGGAAGAAACAGGCCTTGGGTCGAGCTAATTCACCAACAAAACGCGGGGTTTTCCTTTTGGGGATGGCCTCCAATTCCTCTGGACGTTTCCAGCGAAAACCCTGAGCGCGGGCCGCTGGTGAAAAAACGTCATAGAGCATCAAGCCCAAATCCTCTTCTGGGTGTATCCAACTAGTGCCCAGTTCTGAGGCCCGCTGCTCCAAAATGGCTTGGGGATCATCCACCAATTCGAAATCCGCCGCGAATTCACGCATACCTAGGGCAGGTCTGTGAAAGCACTTGCCCTGCTGGGCGCGCCGCTTGAATTCAGCGAAATATTTTATCGGCGTGTCTGACGGATGATTTGCCAACGGTGTGGTGCACAGTTCTGCACTAATGATGTATTCCACCTTCTGGAGCCCCAACATGTTGCGTTGGGTTCCGTTGGGCGCGCCGCCGCCAGCTTCAATAAACCTAACTTTCCTCGGTTGCTTCATCCATTGGCCGACGTTTCGCAGGCTGATGACCGACTGCACTTCATTTCGCCGAATCGATGCCCAACGGCCTCGTCGCACCACTCGAATGGTGGCCACTCGATAGCAGACTTGTGGCTCCCAGAAAACCGCTTCCAAGATTCCACGAGCGGCTGAGGGAGTCATAACCGGATAGCTAACGCGCTCTACCTTCATTTCAGGACGAGTGAAACAGGCCCAATCGCCCCACACTCTGAGGTGAACTTGGTTATCTTTCATAACAAGAAATCCTCAGTTGGGCGTTGATCGATAACTACCCCAAGATGTTTATGATAAGCGGAATTACTCAACACTTTCAGTTCCATGCCTGGCAACAATGGGCGAAGCAACGCCATTGAATCGAGCTTCTGAATATCGTGCCGATGCAGATTCACAATAAAGCGTTGAAGGTGGCGCAAATCCTCCCGAGTAAACCGTGGGCCACCCACTGAAGCGCGTTCACGGATGGCATCCACTTCTTCCATAGCCTCTTTCATTGGCGCAATTACGGCCTGGGTGTCATCGGAAATCACCTTGGCTTTGCGGGCCACTTCACGGAAGCGCAATTCCTCCCTATCCTCCAGAATTGAACTCTCACGTTTGCGCTGATGGTCCATAGGCACGTATTGAAAAAGCTCCCCAAAATAAGAACTGAATAGACCCGGCTCTCTAGACAAATCATCCGTAGAGAACTGATTCAGCAAACGCGCTGAAATGTCAGTAGCAGCACGATAAACGCCTCCAGGCAGCATTGAATCCCTTGGCCGAAACACTACCACGCGTCCTTTGGCCGGGCAACCTTCCTTATCCTTCAATCGACCTTCTCGATTACACCGTCCTGCCGCCTGTACGATTGAATCCAGAGGCCCCATTGCGCGGTAAACCAGAGGGAAGTCAATGTCTACTCCGGCTTCCACTACCTGAGTTGACACCAACCAACAGAATTTGTCTTTCTTCAACCGCCGATGGATCTTGTGCAACACCTGGGTTCGATGTTCGGCGCACATTGCGGAAGAAAGATGGAATATACTTCTCAGTTTTGCTGCCATCTCTTCTCCGCTCAATCCACTCTCTTTAAGCGTTTCCCGCAAACGTTCCCACCATTGGGCTGCCTGTTTTCGTGTATTCACGACGCCCAAGGCTTGAGGTTCGTTCTCCCATTCTTCCGCTAATTCGGACCAATCATTCTGCGTAGTCCGCACCTCGTACACTACACGACCCAATTTTTGAAATAAATCGCTAGTCTGGGTTGTGATTTCTCTCACCTCATTCGTATCGAAACCACACGGCAATGAAGTGCTCCGACTAAAACCCGGTTGAGTGGCCGTGGAGAAAACGAAACTTGTGCCGTAGTGTTCCTTGAGGTCGCGTAGCACATGCAAGAGCGGATTGAGCAGATGGGTAGGTAGCGTTTGCACCTCGTCCAGCAACACGACCGAGTTCGCTATGTTGTGCAGCTTCCGGCACTTGGTGGTTCGGTTAGAAAATAGAGACTCTATGAACTGCACCGAGGTAGTGACGATGACCGGGGCGTCCCAGTTCTCTGCCGCCAGTTCTTCTGGAGAACGAACCTTCTTCTCACCGTCATTCTTCACGACCACAGCCGAATGGTGCTCAATCACGATGCCTTCGTCTTCAGGATCGAGCACTTCACGGTATTCGGCCGCGTTCTGTTCGATGATCGACAAGAAAGGAATCACGACGATCACTCGCCGTATTCCGTGGCGCCGCGCATGTTCCAATGCAAAGGCCATGCTCGACAGGGTCTTGCCTCCTCCCGTGGGTACGGATAGAGAGAAGAAACCCGCCGGTTTCGCTGCTTTTTCTAAGCAGTCTTCAAACACTCTGTTGCGTAGCTGGTTGAGTTCTCCAGACGAATCAAACTTGGCCCTGCGAGTTTGCAATCGCTTCAATAGTAATGCAGGATCCATCTTCCCCGGATGTCGTTCCAAGCCGTCCTTGAACCGTTCTGTATCCAGAAAATCCGCATCCACCAAGCAGGAAAACAGCATCCGCACGTAGAATTCCGTAACCGCCTTGTCCTTTGCTGGATTGGCAAATTCCGGTTCGGCTAACTCGTTAGGAATATTTTCCAGTTCCGTTTCAAATTGCTCGACAAGAGGATCAAGTCGATTGACAGCATCGTACTTCTCGCCGCCAACCAAGGCCTGTAGATCACTTACGTTGTGCAGTCCTGCATGATGTCCGGCGATGACAAAAGCAGGGCCCAGCCAGTTCCGCTGGAAAGCGAGTGCTGCTCCATATACGGCATGATGAGTCTCGACCGATCCCGAACGCTCGCCGGCCAGATATTCCTGGAAGGGACGCCGATATTTCCCCAAGTCGTGTAGCAGTCCCGTCCATTTTGCAACCAGGCTGAACGATTCGGCGAATTCACTTGCCTTGTCCGCGACGTTGCTTAGGTGTTCTGAAAGCAATTGCCAGCGTGATTTATTCGGGTCGTGCTCCCCGGTAGCCGTTTTGGCTGTATGGGCGTAATAGCTCATTATTTAGGGATGTTTTTGGGTAGGAAAATGGAGAGAAAAGAGGACGGCCTTAGGGCAGGGAATTGAGGTAGGGTACAGAAATGGCACATACTCCCCAAAACGGTTCATTACTGGCATCTCGTTGGACGATAAGGTGGATTTTTTTGGGTAACCCATAGCCACATTTCGGCGGCCCTTAACCCCGTTTTTCGACTGAAAAGAATCAACAGGCCGAAGACAGCCCCGCCGCCAAACACAGCCTTCACCAACAGCCATTTGCCGAAACAGACGGGCAGGGATGAGCATTTTGGTGAGGTCGAACACAAGAAAAACTGGAGTGGTTCCATAAGAACAAACCCTGAGTCCGCATTTTCCCCTAAAAGAAATTTAATCTTGGGGTCATTTTTTTCGTTTTGAGGGTGAAAAAGGGTGTTCAACCCCCTCCATTTCCAGGATCAAGGGGAAACCGTTGATATTGTCTTGCGTTTGGTCGCCATTAACCCCACTCACGCTTTTTCCTCTCAGGTGGGTCAATTTTAAACCGCCCGTTTTTTGGGAGCAGATTTAAACTTGAACGGCTTTGCATATTTCCCGTAAGCCTTCTTATCTCCCCTCGCTTCGGTGAGGGGAGTTTGGCGCCTTCGGTCAGGAGAATCTCGTGTCCACTTTTTCCAGCACGTGTCAAAAAACGATGTCGCCCCATCAGCCAAAGGCAATAGGGTGACGCCATGAAGTCATTCACTGAGAGGCTGGATAGGAGGGTTTTAGACATCGAGGATAAGCATCGTTCCAATCTCTTCACTTGGCGGGGTCAATTCTCCCCTCAGTTGATAGAAAGTCTGCTCGACGCCTATTGTCCTGAAAACGCAACCGTTTTCGATCCGTTTGCGGGTAGCGGGACCGTGTTGTATGAGTCGGGAAAGAAGAGACTCGAAGCATTCGCATGCGAAATAAACCCTGCAGCATGGGCATTCAGCAAGACCTATGAACTGATAAATGTCCCAAAAGCAGAAAGAGAAATCATCCTTGAAGAGCTTTCCGCTCTGATTGAGGAAGAATTCTCGTTTGATCTCTTTGAGAATTCACCGCTTACCTACGAGGAAATTGAAAGGAGAATGGACCGAATAGGTTCACTCGTAGAGGACAAGGAGAAGACGATTCTGAATACATTGGTCATTTCCCTGGACCTCTATAATTTTACCCACACGGGGGAATCCATCCAGAACCGGTTTATCGATCTGTCACGATTGATTCGCTCGCTGCCCATCTCCGAACGGCCAATAAAAACATTTCTCTCCGATTGCAGGAATTCACCTCTGGAGGATGGGAGCATAGGCTTCATTGTGACATCTCCACCCTATATTAATGTTTTTAATTACCATCAGAACTACCGTAAATCCGCCGAGTCCCTTGGTTGGGACCTGCTCAAGGTCGCGAGGTCTGAAATCGGTTCCAACAGAGCCAATAGAGGAAATAGATTCCTGACCGTGATCCAATACTGTTTGGACATGGCGTTGGCGCTTGCCGAGTGCGTCAGGTTATTGAAAGGAAACGGGAGAGCCATTTTTATTGTCGGTTACGAATCGAGCGTTCTCGGAGTGCCTTTCTACAACTCGAAAATCGTGACTGATTTGATCAAAGGGCTGAGCGGGGCTAGCGTCGTATTAAAGCAACAGCGGTCATTTAATAATAAGTTCGGAAGGAGGATTCGTGAGGATTTGATTCATTTTGAGAGAAATAATTTTCAGGATGAAAATCTGGCGGGCATTGTTCCGATTGCAAGAAATGTGGCGAGGGAGGCGTTATCAAGTGGATTGAACCGGGTAGAGGCAAAGAATAGGCATCTTCTATTGGCAGCAATTGACTCGGTTGACTCAACCAGTCCGACGAAGTTGTTTAACAATAACTATTCAGAATACCATACGAAAGACTTTGTGATGATGGTGAAAGAAGCTTTTAACGATGAATACGCCGGTGTTTCCAAAACCTCATAAAGCAAAACTTGATGCTTTGCTGGAAAATCAACGATTGCCAGCTTCGGACAGAGAGAGGGTGGAGGAAGCATCTCGACGCCTATTGTCCGGAAAACGCGAACGTTTTCGATCCGTTTGCGGGCAGCGGGACCGTGTTGTATGAGTCGGGAAAGAAGGGGAATTGAATCTCGCAAGAGTGCAAAGAAAGGGGAGGGAGAGGAATTAACCACAGAGGACGCAGAGGGCACAGAGGGGGAGAAGAATCAAGAATTAGTCTTGATGGCCGGCCGGTTGGCCTACCGGGCAGCATAAGGAAGCTACCTTGACAAGTGTGTCTTGTCATTGCATGCTGGTTCCATGAATGAAATTTGCTGGATGTTGCAATGAGTATGCACAATCCACCACACCCCGGCGAAACCGTCAGGGAACTTTGTATCAATGCGACTGGGCTTACGGTTACGGATGCGGCTAAGGTTCTAGGCGTTTCAAGGCAGGCGTTGAACAATCTGGTCAACAAGCATGCCTCGGTAACCCCTGAAATGGCTGTTCGGCTTGAAAAAGCATTTGGAAGCAATGCCGAAACCTGGCTGCGGCTGCAGATGAATTATGATATCTGGCAAGCCCGAAAGAATGCATCAAAAATCAAGGTCGAACGCTATGAATTCGCCTGAGAGCAGAAAAAGACGTCAGCTCTAGAGGGAAAAGCTAACCACAGAAGACGCAGAGGGCACGGAGGTAAAGAGAGCCCAATAATGGTTTGCGTTTGCCCGCCTAGTGTGGCGTTCGTCACAACCCCTTGACTCCCGAGCCATAGTCCATTTCCTTATGAACACCTTTTCACTGAACGGAACGGATGATAGCTCGAAAAGGACTCGGAAAGGCATACCAAAAACTGTGAAAAGAACTCTCACTCACAACCGGATATATTGCGACGATGTGTTCGACCTTGTGCCGAGGATTAGCGACAGAAGTATTGACCTGATCATATGTGATGGTCCCTACGGTGTGACTACGAACGAATGGGATAGGGTCCCCAACATTCAGGAGTTCAATTTAGGGTTGATCGAGATGTTTTCATCGAAGCTTAAAGAAGGGGGAACGCTATATCTCTTCGGCAAATCGAACTGCGTGGACTTCATTGATTATCGACCATACTTGAACCTGCGAACCAGGATAGTATGGTATCAACCGAGTAGGTTGGCGCAGGGCCGGACAAGTTACACAAATAACTACGACGTAATCTGCTACTTCATAAAAGGAAAGAAGCCCAAGGCGTTCAACCTTGACAGCATACGAGTTCCACAGCTCGTCGAATTGGAACATAGGCTGCGGTGCGAAAGAGTTCCTTCCGTAAAGAACGGGAAATTTGGAAAGACGAAATTCAATGGTAACGGAAAAAACCCCGGTGATGTTTGGGGAGATATCAAGCAACTCACCTACAAGTCCAAGGAATTGATGAGCCGGGAGGTACTGAATACCGTCCAGAAACCTGAGAAGCTTATCGAGAGGTTAGTTTTGGCCAGTTCGAATAAAGGCGATTTGGTCTTGGATCCGTTTTCAGGAGTCGGGACGTGCTCGGCGGTATGCAGCCGTTTAGGCAGGCGGTACATTGGTGTCGAAAAACATAAACCGTTTGTTGAATTGGCGAAAGGCAGGATCAGGGACGCTGGGCGGCAGACGCAACTTTTCTGATCATGTCCGGAAGGGCGGTATACCGGAAGATCATTGCCCTTGTTCTCAAGGCTGCTGATCTTGCAAAGACGGTAGGGATCGTAAATTTGTTGCAACCCGGTTTGGTCAAGGAGATGATAATTGCGGACATTTTAGGGCACATACTGATCCATTCGAAGAGAGACGCTGATGCTCATGCAGTAGATGATCCGGATGAAAAGTATGAATACCTTTCATGCAAGGAGGGGTTGACTGGACAACTTGATAGGATGTTCAAGTCACCGCCCGAAAAGCGAAAGGAATCACTCCGCAGAATAACGCGAAATGCGAAGATTTTTTTGGCAATCTTCTATGCTGAAAATCAAATGAGGTGTAAGGTGATTTATGAACTGGAAACAAAGGATGTCCTAAAGGAAGCAATACGGCAACTGGATGTGACCAGAAACGAAATCTCTCACGTAGGGTTCAATGAAAGATGGGCTAAGGAAATTGGAAAGGTGGTCTACCAAGACAAGTAGAGTGCGATGAGTACTCTGCGGGACCGATGACCCAGCCAAAAGTCGAAATGTTGCCTGTTTGCAGGCAGGTTGCAGCAACCATTTTTGATTTTTCCGGCTTTTGAGCGTTTCCAGGAATGGGCCGAACTTCTCCATTATCGAAACCAAGGGATCTAGGGGCCCCCGATGTTAATGCTTTGCGTTTGGTCCGCCTCGATCACCCTCCAACTCGGGAACCAGCAGACTTATTGGCTTCAGGCCACTTCTACCTTGGGTTCGCATCTGACGGGGAAGTTGACGGAATTCGCGATGAAGCAGAGGCGGTGGGCTTTCTCATGCAGATTTTGGGCCAAGCGTTCATCGCCGCCCTTTTCGATGCTTACCGACGGGCGGAGGACTACCTCGGAGAAATGACCGCCTTCTCTGCCGGTCTCTACCATTGTTCCCGTCGCGTTATCCCGGTATGCTGCGACTACGATCCCCGCATCGGCACACAGGTGCAGGTACCAGAGCATGTGGCAGGCTGATAGGGAAGCCACGAAAAGCTCCTCGGGATTGTAGCGGGACCGATCACCCCGAAAGGCCGGGTCCGAGGAACCTGAGATGACCGGCTTGCCTTCAATCCTGATTTCGTGGGTCCTTTCATAACCCCGGTAATGGCTCGTCCCTTCGCCCGTATTCCCAGTCCACCGTACTTGAACGGCGTAAGAATGTTCCCGAGGTGCGGCCATATTCGCGGATTATTTGCTACACTATTGAGCGGGAAAATGGGTTCAAGACGGAATGGGGAGGGAATAACCACAGAGGACTCAGAGGGCCCAGAGAGGAGGCGCCCAGGGGCGCCGATCAGGAATTGTCGGTTCTGCGGGTTTTTGTGGCTGATTGTCCTATGAGAACGCATCCAGAATCTTTGCCGGACCGATACACAACAATTCCCCTTTGGTCCCTGCCTTCCCTTTATGCCACAGCGCAAATTTAAGCTTTTGCTCTTTCTTTAAAGGAAGTTGAGCAGCGTTTTCCTTTAGTCGAAATAGAATTTGTTCGGCTTTTGCCACGCTCGACCATTTCGCTTCTCCAATTAAAACGTATTTCCCATCCAGGGACTGACAAACGATATCGATTTCCCGGTCGCGGGAGCCGCGCCACCAACGTTTGGCCGGTTGCCATTCCATGCCGCCAATGGTCATGCGAAAGGTCGAAGCACGAGCAAGGTCTTCCCAAATATTTCCCACGTGGTGAGGAATGTTCCGCTCGATTTCATCATATACCTGATGGGTGGCGCCCATTTCAAGGCGCGATCGATTGGGTTCCAGATAACGAAAGACGAAGGCCAGATAGGGATCGTCGATTTTGTAGAGACTACGCCTCGATTTTTTCTCGTTTTCTCCAAAGGGGGTCTCGCGCCGAATGTATCCCAGTTCCACCAAGTTGCCGATGGGTCGCGTCAGGTGGGTGGCGGGTTTCTCCATTCGGGCGGCGAATTCCGATAGCCGGTGGCAGCCCTTGCCAATGAGGGCAAGCAGAGAGATCGCCAGCGAAGAATCTTTCAGGTCATCCAGCAGGAGCCTTCGCATCTCGTTGTGAAGAATGCCATCGCGGTCCAGTATCAACTCTTTAATAATTGCTTCCATGGAACCATGGTCTCGGGCAAGTTCCCAGTAGCGTGGGGTGCCTCCCAGAATGGAATAGGCTTCTACAGCTTCTTGGCTGTCGAACCTGAGCGCTTTGCGGATCCAGCCACACTCGAGGGGACGAACTTTCAGTATGAGCCGGCACCGGCCAAAGAGGGGCTCGGTTGCGCCCATGGCGAGATTCAGCATCATTCTTTGCGAGGAGCCGCACAGGATGAGGTGGAGATTCTCAAGTTTGCCGACATCGAGTAACCGCTGTATCACGCTGGGGAGTTCCGGGCTGGTCCCGACAAGATAAGGAAATTCGTCCAGGATAAGGCAGGCGCCCTTTGGCATTCTCCGATCGATTTGGGAGATGATGCTTTCCCATGAGGGATAGCGGGCTTGGTCGAACCCATGCAGGATCCGGGAGGCATCGGCTGCGAGACGTTCTCGTTGCAGGTTGGAATTCTGCTTGTCAGCCAGGAAGTAAAGGTCCCGGTCCTTCGAGAATTGTTGCAACAGGCGCGATTTGCCGCAGCGCCTTCGCCCATAGATAATGGCCAGGGAGGGTTCTTCCCATTGGGCAAATGACCGCAGTTTTTGCAGTTCATCGGTTCTGTCGAGGAATTTTAAAATTGGCACGATGGCCCATAGAGTGAACTTGCCAAACATTATGTCAACAAAACATAATGCTTATCGATTGACTTATATTCCAATCTTGGCAACTGGAAACCCCGCGGCGGCATCCCAGAATCTCAGCGATCTTGGCGTGCTTGGCGAGAGCCGATCCGGAGGGGCCATCCAACCCCTGATACACTGAGAACAATTTCAGGGTGGGCTATCCAATGCTTTCCACAAATATAGCGACGCGAATGACCGGTAGGGTCTCCAAGGTTCTGCGAAGGATTTAAATTCTTCATCGGAATTTATCTGCCTGCCGTAGAACAAATGAATCGCCCTCCTCAGTCCGGCATCCTTTGTGGCCAGGACATCGGGCCGACCGCATGCGAAGATGAGAAACATTTGGGCCGTCCAAGTTCCGATTCCCTTTAGTTCGACCAATTTTTCAATTACCTCCCGATTCGGAAGCTCCTGCAACTCGTAGAGGTCCAAATCTCCCGAAACAATTTTCGAGGCGAGTTCCCTGATGTACTGGGATTTGGAGGCTGAAAGGCCCGACTCCTTTAGTCTTTGCAATGGAATCGTTGCCATTTTATCCGGTTCCAGGGGGGTTCCCACCATCTTACAAATCCGCGAATTTATCGTTCGGGCCGCTTTGGCGGACAGTTGCTGAGATACAATGGACCGAGCAAGGGAATCGAAGGGAGTTCGACTTATGGAAAGTTCACAATGCAGTTCAAATCGATCGATCAGATCCGAAAGGATGGGATCCGCGGAAGACAAACAGGATTCATGGATCGGCCGTTTCATTGAGGGGTATTATTCACCATGCAAAAATTGAATTTGGAAGAAGAGGGATAACCACGGATTACACGGATGAGCACGGATATGGGGAATGGAACATGGATGAACAGGATGGATAGGATAAATAGCCACATAAGAGCACAAAAAGCATAAATAATGGTGAAAAGGCGCCCAAGGGGCCCTTTGAGCAATGGCGTAGGCGGAAGGCATCCATTTGATCGGTTTCCCTGCTTGAATCCGGGAACCATCCCCTCTTGAATGGGCCAATGGAACCTTTGGAAAAATATTTTCCCATACTTGCCCTCATTGCATTGGTCGTTGGGTTGGGAGGCTTGATATTTGGCGTTGTCGCATTCAAGAAGACTTCCCAACTCGTCGCGTTTTCCGATGTCCAGGAGGCCACTTCCGGAAACAGCGAAAACATCGTCAGCCTGCAGGAGCAGGTCCGGAGCCTGGGGGAAAGATACGCCGACCTGGCCAATTTGCAGAATGCGGTGGATCAAACCCGCCGCGGCATGCAAACTTTGAGTGGTCAATTATCCGAAGTGCGCAACCAAGTGAAATCCGATGCGGTGAAAATTGCCGATCTGGAAGCCAAGTTGGGCGCGAAGGATGAGGAAAGCCCCTCCTCCTCATCTGTCACCTTCATCACACCCGGTCCCGCCCCATCCCAAAGGCCTGACCCCGACCTACTCACTCCCGCCGAGGACGGTTCGGGAAGGATGCAATACACCATTCGAAGAGGAGACACCCCGAGCACAGTTGCACGCAAGATGGGCATCGACCTGGATTCCCTTCTGCAAGCGAATCCGGGTATTGAACCCCGTTATTTGCGGATTGGACAGAAATTGTACATTCCCCGGAATTAGCCTTGATTCCCCTCCCAGGGCCTTTCCCAGCGGAAGTCCCACCGTCTTGCCATGAAACGACTCCTGGTCCCCGGCGCGCTCTGCCTGCTCCTCTTTGTTGCGCTCTCCATCCCCAAGTTTCAATTGGCCCTGGCATTTTTTGAGGAAGCGGGATGGAGGTATTCCAAGCCTCTTTTCGTCCGGTTGGCGATCGATTTTCTATTTGGCTGGGTTGTGGCCTTGGTGGTCTGGCTGCAACTGGATAAGCGCCCCTGGGTTTCCGCTTTGGCCTTTTGCCTTTCCACCCTGATCGTTACCAGTTTCTGGATAACATCGGTTCAGAATGCTCCCCGGTCCTTTCGCCAGGACGCTTCCTATCTCTATCGATTCATCGAAGCCAAGCCGCTCAGGGTAGTTCGACAGGTAGAACAATTGAAATTGCCTCCGTCGGCTCCGGTCAATCCGCCGGCGCCAATGGAAGCGCCGGACGCGCCTGCGGAAAACGAAGCCAAAAGCCCCGAGGAGGAAATCGAGGAAACCTTCTACACGCTGATGCGGGCGCTGAAGAAACGGGATGCCGCAACGGTCCTGCCGCTTGCCGATGAACGGACCTGGGATTATTTTTCCGACCTGAAGGAATTGGCTCTGACGGCGGACCGGGAGGCGCTGGAAAAGCTGAAAACCATCGACCGCTTCCAGGTCCTGGCTTTGAGGCACATCAAGACTCCTGGGGACATCGCCCGGATCACCCGGGAAAACCTGTTCATGGAAGCCGTGGTCCAGGGTTGGTTTTACGTGGGGGACAAACCCGACGTGCGCATCGATTTCGTGGACTTACTGCCAGGGGGCAATCAGGCCATGGCCGACATCATCGTCAACAGCGTCATCCCCGATGAGCGACTGGAGTTTTTTCGGCAAGGGGGATCCTGGAAAATGAACTTGCTTACCTTGCTCCCTCACCAGGAAGAAAAACTCATGGCCACATTGCGGGACAAGCAGCAAACCGAACAGGAATTTTTCCTCGATTTTCTGGAGCGGGAAACCGGAAAGGCCCCTTCTCCGGATATATGGAATCCGGTCCCGGACGAACCCGAGCAAGGTTGAGCCGCCCTCCGATAACGATCCGGGTAATCTACCCTTGAGCACTCGGGAAGGGATGATCTAAGTTTTCCGGAATGGAATTGGAACTTGTTTGGGACGCCCAGGCGGAAACGGGAGAAGGCCCCATTTGGTGGAAGGATCGACTCTATTGGGTAGATATACCTGCGGGAAAGTTGCATACTTACCTGCCTGAATCCGAGGAGCGGGTGACGGCTACCCTGGCCCATCAAATAGGCACGGTGGTTCCCAGAGCTTCCGGTGGGCTTGTTTTGGCGCTGGATAATGGATTTGCCTTGTTCGATCCGAAAACGGAAAAGCTGACCCCTTTACCCAATCCCCCGGCGGAAGTCATGGCCGGTCGTTTCAACGACGGAAAGTGCGATCCCCGCGGGAGGTTCTGGGCCGGGACCATGGCCCAAATCGATGGGGTGGGGAGGGGCAGTCTCTATCGCCTCGACACCGATTTTCAGTGCCATGAAATGCTGACCGGAATAGGATGCTCCAATGGGATCGCCTGGAGCCTGGATGAAACCCGCATGTACTACATCGACACCGACAAGAACAACGTCATGGAATTTCCCTACCAGGTCGAAACCGGCGATATCGGGGACGGCAGGGTCCTGATTTCCAAGCCGCTCGATCGCAGTGAAGGCGCATTCGATGGCATGACCATGGACGATCGGGGCCGGTTATGGATCGGATTATGGCAGGGTTGCTCGGTCGTGTGTTACGACCCGGAGCGCGATGAAATAACGGATGTCATCGAGGTTCCGGCCAAGAATGTCACGGCTTGTTGGTTTGGAGGGGATGACTTGCAGGATCTCTACATCACCTCTGCCACTGAAGACATGACCGAGGAAGAGCGTCGATCCTATCCTCAGGCCGGGGGATTGTTCAGGTGTCGACCGGGAGCGACTGGGTTGCCCACGGTTCCCTTTGGCGGCTGAAGTGGCCTGAAAAAAGGGTCAGGGATTATTCCCTTCGATCTCCTGTTTGAGCTGGATCAGGGGTATGTTCTTCTCCTTGGAGGTCTTCAGGAGGTCGTCGTACTCGGCTTTGATCCGGGACTTTCCCGATGGGGTGGTGACGCGTTTTGCGCGGATGGGCCCGTGGGCGGTTTCCATGGTCACGGTCTGGCGCGGGAGTTTCTCCCGTTGGACCGGGAAATAGCGAACGCCGATAGTGGTGGTATTTTCCAGAATGTAGTGGCAGACGGCCTGGCGGTTTTCCTCGGTAGCGAGAGAGGAAAGTTTCAGGCCGGGCCGGCCCTTCTTCATGGAGACCGGAGCCAGGGTGAAGTCGACGGCGCCTGCCTCGGTCAACCCTTTCCGGAAATCCTCGCCCAGCAGTTCGGGCGAACAATCGTCGAGGTCGGTCTGGATGACGTAAAGGGAGGATGGAGGGGCGGCCCTCACCTCGCTTCCCAGGGACAGGCGCACGACATTGGGCCTGGAAAAATTTTTTTGCCCGGGGCCGTAGGCGGTTTTGCGCAACTGCAGGGAAGGCGTGGAGAAGGAGGGATCGAGGTAACGGAGTATGGCCGCGCCGGTAGGGGTGACGCGTTCGCCTTCCTCTTCCCCTTTATAGACCGGCATTTCTTGCAGCAACAGGGCAGTGGCCGGAGCCGGGATGGGAAGGAGCCCGTGTTGCGTTTTCACCATTCCGAACCCGGTGCAGATGGGATCGGAGTAGGTTCTTTCAATTTGCAGGCGGTCCAGCAGCAGGGCGCAACCCACGATATCTATAATGGAATCCACCCCGCTGATTTCGTGGAAATGGATTTTTTCCACGGGGATGTTGTGGACGGTGGATTCCGCCCTCCCGATGATCTGAAAGATTTCCACGGCAATTTTCTTGGCTCCGGACGGGATATGCCCCCGGTCGATCAGTTCGAGGATATCGCTCAAGTGGCGGCCGTGGGGATGGTTGTGGGCATGGCCGTGATGGTGATCCTCCTTTCGGCCATGGTCGTGGGCGTGATGGCGGGGCTTTTCCGGATTGAGATCCAGGACGGTTACCTGGCGGCAGACTATCCCGTTTTTTTCCACCTCGGCGATCTCCACCTTTCCATCGGGAAGGTGAAGTTTGCCCGGCAGGGCCTCAATCGTGTCGAAGGCGTCGGCCAGTTCGCACAAAGCGCTCAGGAACATATCCCCGGCAACTCCGGAAAAGGGTTCCACGTATAAGATCTTCATGGGTTTTGCTTGAGGAGTTGGATGATGCGGTATGCGGCCATGGCCGCGCCGTAGCCATTGTCGATATTGGTCACGGCGATCCCATTGGCGCAACTGGACAGCATGGCATGGAGGGCCGAATGTCCCCCTTCCGCCACCCCGTAACCGATACTGGTCGGAACCGCGATGACCGGTTGGCTGAGAAGGCCGCCGACCACGCTGGGCAAGGCCCCTTCGAAGCCCGCAACCACGATGAGAACGGGGAACTTTTTCAGGTCATCCAGCCGGTTGAGCAGGCGGTGCAGGCCCGCCACTCCCACGTCGTTGAAGCAAACCGCCGCTTCCTCCAGCAAGTTCAGGGTGTAGAAAGCTTCGTTGACGGCAAACCGGTCGGAGCTGCCGGCGCTGACGATGGCCACCTTGGCATCCGCCTCGGGCAATTCGTTTCGCTTCAGTAAAAACGCTCCGGAGACCGGGTCGAAAAAGCTGCCGGGGAATTCATGCAGGAGGGCTTCGCCTTTTTCGGGCTGAAGGCGGGAAGCCAGGGCATTGCGATTTTCCTGCCGGTAGTCGCCCAGTATTCTCCTGAGCAGGGCCACGGATTTGGATTTTCCGTAAATGACCTCGGGGAACCCAAGACGGTTATCCCGATCCATATCCAGGATATAATCATCCATGGGTGGCAATGGCGCGGTTCAGTTTACCGCTGACCAACCCTTCCGAATCGATGGTAGCCGTATCGAACCCGAGTTTCCCCATTTCTTTCTTCAGGCGGGTCTTATGGCCCAGGAGTCTTTCCACGTCCGCCCTCGGGACCTCGATCCGGGCCTCCTTGCCGAAATGCCGCACGCGGACCTCGGCAAACCCGAATCTATTGAGCAGGGTTTCCGCTCTTTCGATCTGCTGCAATTTATGTTCGGTCACTTTCCGGCCATAAGGAATGCGGGAACTGAGGCAGGGGCTGGCCGGTTTGTCCCAGACGGGAAGCCCAAAATGTCGGGCCAGGAGGCGAACCTCCCTTTTGCCGATCCCACAATCGGCAAGCGGTGAATGGATCCCGTGATTGCTGGCCGCCTGCAGGCCGGGACGGTAGTCCCCATGGTCCTCCCGATTGGTGCCGTTGAGAACGTAGTAGCCCGGGTATTCCTGCCGGATATCCGCCATCGTCCGGTAGAGGGTGTCCTTGCAAAAGAAGCAGCGGTTGGCTGGATTCCGGGCGTAATTGGGGTTTTCCAGTTCACCGGTTCGGATGATCCTCAACCGTATGCCGAACCGGCGGCAGAATTCCCTGGCTTGATGCAAATCCCTCCGTTTCAGGCTGGGTGAATCAGCTATTACCCCGATGCCCCTGTCCCCGAGAAACCGGTTGGACAGGTACAAGACCAAGGCGGAATCCACCCCCCCGGAAAAGGCGGTGAGGCTTCCCTCGACGGGCAAAAACCAAGCTTCCAGCCTCTCGATGAGATTATCGGCCATACCTGAATTGGTACTCCGGGCCCTTTGTTTTTCAAGCATTATCGACCCTTCCCTGGCCCGCATTTCTCACGACCGAGCGCGGCGACGTCACCCCATTTTCCACTGCGCTCCGCTATATCGGCCTTGGGGCGGAATGAGTTGTCTTGGAACCGCCATTGGCTCATACCTTGCCGTATGAATCGCATTTCCTGTTTGTTCCTGGCTCTCCTGCCCGTTTATCTGCCCGGTTTATTCCTCCAGGGGCAGGATCGTCCCAATTTCATATTCTTCATTACGGACGATATTTCGGCCGACGACCTGGGATGCTACGGCAACGAGGTGGCGCGAACCCCGCATCTCGATCGCATTGCGGCGGAAGGCCGGGTCTTCGACCGCGCCTACCTGACCACCAGCAGTTGCAGCCCCAGCCGGTGCAGCATAATAACGGGACGGTATCCCCACAATACCGGCGCGCCCGAACTGCACACCGATCTGCCCGACGATCAGGTTACGTTCGTGCGGAAGCTCCAAGCGGCCGGATATTACACCGTCATTTCGGGGAAGAACCATATGAACGAACCGGAGAAACTGGGATTCGACGAGAAGGGGGTGGGAGGGAGACCCTCAGGCAGCCGGGATTGGGTCCAGTTGCTGAAAAACCGCCCGCCGGACCGACCATTTTTCTGTTGGTTCGCCTCAAACGACGCCCACCGCGATTGGCAGATCAACGACAAGGCTCCGCAGTTCGATCCCGAAGACATGCAGGTTCCCCCCTTTCTTGTCGATGGCCCGCGCACGAGGAAAGACCTGGCTGAATATTACCACGAGGTGAGCCGGACCGACACCTACGTGGGCGAACTCGTGGCCGAGCTCATCCGTCAGGGAATAGCAGGCAACACCTATCTGGTTTATTGTTCCGACAACGGGCGGCCCTTTCCGCGTTGCAAAACCCGGCTCTATGACAGCGGCGTCAAAACCCCTCTCATTATTTGGAATCCGGGAAAAATAAAACCCGGGAGGACGAGGGCCCTGGCCAGTTCCATTGATTTTGCCCCCACCTTTCTGGCATTGGCTGGAGTGGAAGCGGGCCCCACCTTTCAGGGGGTGAGCCTGGTTCCGGTGCTGGAAAACCCCCGTGGCAAGGCGCGCGATTTTGCTTTCTCGGAACACAACTGGCATGTCTATGCGGCTCACGAGCGCAGTGTGCGTTACCGGCAATGGCTTTACATCCACAACGCCTACCCCGACAAACGGAGCCTGTCGGTCGAGAGCGACGACTCGAAATTCCCCGCCGCCCAGGAATTGTGGGACCGGTACGAAGCGGGGGAAACTTTGCCTCATCAGGAAGACATTCCCCTGCTTCCTCGCCCACGGACAGAACTGTTCCACGTCGAGGCAGACCCGCATCAACTGGTCAATTTATCCGGCCGGGCTCGTTACCGGGCCATCGAGAAAAAGCTGGCCTCGGTCCTGGAACGTTGGACCAGGGAAACGGGAGATAATGTTCCGGAAAACCCGACCCCGGACAGGGCAAAAGGCCCACGCACCGGGAAAGACGTGCGGGGCGAAATGCCGGGCCAAGCCACCGGGGCCGACAAAATCAATCGGTCCGGACCCGTTCTGGAAGGCTGACCCGGGGATCCGCGTCGGGGTCTGGCCTCGATTTTTGACGTGTCCTCATGTTGAAAATCCAGGACTGCCCCCATGGAAAAGATGGGATCAAGACGTTAAAAATTATACCCTTCAGGGTCGGTTGCCTTGCAAAAGTGGACCCTTTTTCTCCAATAGGCATCGCTTTTCACGGCATGACCCCGAGGGCCGGGCTTCATTCCCGCGAACGGAGGTACCCCTTGGCGGTGGGGGTCTGGCCCAGGTACATGTCGCGGAAGGGGGACTCTGCCTGGGGGAGGAGAACGCCGGACTGTTTGTCCCTGACCCCTTCCAGCAGAGCATTGAAGCGCTCCAGCCGGGCCGGATCACGCAAATTGTCCGATACCGCGACCGCGGGATTGGCCCCGCCGCTACTGCCAGCGCCGACTTCGACGTGGAAAGCGTAGGGGGGACCGCCGGTCAGGCGACTGCGCTCAATCAGGTCGGGGGGGAGGTAGAAGCGAAATTCGTGGGTGCCGCGTTCCAGTGTGGCCGCCTCCACCTCCGACCAATAATACTCCAGGCGGGTACGGGAACGGGAGCCGAGATTGAAAGCCAGGGCGATATAGACCCGGACATTGTCCAGGTAGAGCCGGTTGACCGCGGCAGGGTCCGAATTGCCGCGCACTTGGACCTCCACCGTGGTTTCCAACCAATGATCGCCGCCCCGGTCGGAGCGTTCCATATCGAAATTCACCTCCGTTATGCGGAGATCCCCTTGCCCTGACAGTCCGAAACAAGGGAAGAAGGCGAAGGAACAGATGGCCCACAGGTTCCGGAGGCGAAATTCCCTAGCAATTTTTTTTCTCAAGTACACTGTTTAGGCCAAATGGAGAATGGATCACACACGTTATGGGCCACGGCGGAATGGGCAAGGACGGACTGGAGCGCACCCGGCCAAAACAATTTAGCCAAAACCGGTATAGGTTAGGACCTGCCCCCTCCATGCTCCCCTTCAAAATCAGTGTCCTGGTATTTTTGCGCAATCGCCGCGGCGAACTGCTTCTCCTGGAACGGGCCAAGGAGCCCAATATCGGTTGCTGGAGTCCGATCGGCGGAAAGCTGGAAATGTCTCACGGGGAATCGCCCTTCCAGACTGCCATCCGGGAAACCGGCGAGGAGACGGGGCTGGCCATAACCGAGCAGGATTTGCATCTCTTTTGCATGATTACGGAAAAGGGATATGAGGCATCCACTCACTGGTTGATGTTTCTATTCGATTGCACGAAGCCGATCAACGACTTGCCCGCATCGATCGAGGAGGGCCGGTTTGGATTTTTCCCGGACGGGAAGATTGACGATCTGCCCGTTCCCGAAACGGACCGACAGTTGTTATGGCCCATCTATCGGGATAAGCGGAAAGGGTTTTGCGCGGTACGGGCGGACTGTTACCTGGGGATGCCTCGGGAAGTTGTGGTGGAGGAGCAGATCGAAGTCGATTGACCGGAAGGGCATCCGCCATGGGGTCAGTTCCCGGCCCTTCGGTCCGCGTCCGTGAGGATGGCTTGGCGCAGGGCTTCCACGTTGTTCCGGGCACGTTCCTTCTTTTCTTCCAGGAACGATGGATCTTCCACCTCTTCCCGGCCGAAGATGTAGAATTTGATTTTCGGTTCGGTTCCGCTGCCCCGCACGGCGTAGCGGTAACCGTTTTCCAAATGAAGGACAAAAAAGTCCTGCTTGGGAATAGGTGTGCCGTCGGCATCACTGAAATCCTGGACGCCGAAGTCCTGCACCTCGGACACGGCGATTCCGCCCACATCCCTGGGTGTATCGGCCCGGTAGGAGTCGAGTATTTTCCTAATCTTTTGCGCGCCGGCCGCACCTTCATAACGCAGTTGCCCCAGGCTTTCCAGATAGTAGCCGTATTTGCAATACATTCGGTCCAGGTAATCGAGGAAGGTGAGCCCCTGATTCTTCAGATAGGCGGCGATTTCGCAAAACATGACCACAGCCGCGTTGCCATCCTTGTCGCGGACGGCGTCGCTGCCCAGGTAGCCGTAGCTTTCCTCACACCCCAAAACGAAGAAAGTGCTGAACTGTTGCAACAGTTCGGCCCGCTTCGAGTAGCTGGTTTTGTCGTAGTCGATCTGGTACTCCCGCTCGACTTTAAGTTTGTTTTGCAGGATTTGCTCGTATTGGTGGATTTTATCGCCGATCCATTTGAATCCGGTCAGGGCATTGATCACCTTGAGCCCGTGGGTTTTCCCGATGGCGTCCTGCAGAGGGGTGGTGACAAAGGTTTTGACGATAGCGGCTCGGGGCGAACCACCCGGAGCGAGAAGGCCCAACTCCTTCATTTGGCTTATCCGGTATTCCGCCATGACAGACCCGATCGAGTTTCCGCTGAGGAGTTGCATTTTGCCTTCTCCATCCCGCACCGCGACCCCCATGCGGTCGCAATCGGGATCGGTGGCGACAACCAGATCCGCCCCGGTGGATTCGGCCTGCTCTATGGCCAGGGAAAGGGCCTCGGCATTTTCCGGATTGGGAGATGTCACAGTGCGAAACCCCGGGTCGAGGGAGTCCTGTTGGGGAACCGTATCTACCGCCACGCCCAGCTTTTGCAGGACGGGTAAGGTGGCGATGCCTCCGGTCCCATGCAAGGAGCTGAAAACCACCTTTAACCGGCCCGTTTGGAAAAGGGTTTTATCGAGCGCCACCTCCATGACGGCAGAGTGGTAAGCCTCGTCCATCGATTCAGGCAGGACGACGACGTCTCCGAGATCGACCTCCAGGTGATGCGCCGTGTCGGCCAGGTCGACCCGGTTGACCTGGCCGATTATTCCCGAGGCGTGAGGTTCCACGACCTGGGCTCCATCCCTGAAATAAACCTTGAAACCATTGTCGTGAGGGGGATTGTGGCTGGCGGTTATGACCACTCCGGCGGTGGCGCCGAGATTGCGAACCGAGAAACTCAATTGGGGAGTGGATCGGGGGCCCTCAAATATCATGGCGAGCCCTCCGAGCCGGGTCCATGTCGAGGCGCAAAGTTGGCAAAAATAGCGGGAAAAATGGCGAACGTCGTGGGCTATGACCAGTTTGGGAGTATCGAAAATCTCGTGTCGGCGCAAATAGCCTTTGGCGTAGTTGAAAAGCCCCGTAGTAGCCCGAACGATATTGAAATCATTCAAGGCATTCGAGCCGATAGCGGGATGTTGCGGCGTTCCCAATGGCGAAGGGGTTCCCCTCTCCGCCTCGGTAGAGACGCGGCCGATGGTGCGCCCTCGCATGCCCCCGGTGCCAAACTCGAGGTTCTTATAAAAACGGTCGTTTAATTCTTCAAACGATTCGTTTCGCACCAGTTCTTCCAGACTTTGCCTGGCCCAATCGGGGAGGAAGTCCCCGGATAGCCACCGGGTCATGTTTTCGACGGTGGAGGGGAGCAGTTTTTCGTTTTCTCCCAAGGTTCGGATTGATGCTATGAGGTTCATTTTCCAGGGATTGATCAGGACAGATAAAGGGATTGGTTGAGATCCGGTTTTTTGGCAAGGGACTTCCACTTCTGTAAAAAAGTTGCTTCATCGTATCCGAACAGCGGGCTTACCTCAATGGGGTAAAGAGGGACGCCGTTGTCGGTTTTGGCCACGATTTCACCAGCGCCTTCCAGCCAGGAAGCAAATTCCTTCATCTGGGCTTCGGCGGAAGTTCCGGGCGAATCCAGCCCCTGCCGGTTCTTAACCGGGCTGAATTCACTCGCTCGGCGGGTCTCCAGCACGACTGATTCTTTGGAGAAGGGGAGCGCGTCGAAAACAAACCGCTCATACTTGACGCCATTGGGTGAATTCGGAAGGCAGACATTTCCATCCGCGTCCAAGGCGGGGATTTTCTTTTGGGCTCGGTGGAAGGGAAGGCCGGGAGATGAAGGGTCGGCGGCTCCCATTTTTTCAATAAATTCAAGGGACAACAGGTGAATGGCAATGCTTCCGGACTGGAATCGCAAGTTGCCAAGGTCGTCTTTGGCATGCATCAGGTCAGCCGGGAGATCGCTGTATTCGATCACGACTACCTTGCCACTCTGCAGGCAAAATACGCCCATCTTTTCTTCGGCATAGGCCTTTGGGATCATTTTGCTCGACATATCCGCCCCGCCCAGGATGTGAAACCCGATAAAGGCCGGGTCGATGACTTTGCACAGGGGGTTGTCCACCTGAAAATAACTGAGCAAATCGATACCGTTTTCGGCCATGAGGCGGGTGGCCCCGCTTCGCACCAGAGCCGGAAGGGAACCCCCGTGGCCATCGGGGTTCATGGCAATCCTGCCCTTGCCGGAAAGGAGAATTTGTCCGTTGAACCCGACCGCCGGCATTCTGCCCTGACGGAAAAAACGGACCCGTTCCTCCGACAACCCGAAAAAATCGTGTTCGTGAAAAAATGCCATGGTATCGGCGTGGTTGAAAGGGCTGGTCATGATAAACCAGGGGAGGCGACTCCGGTAATGCACTTCGGCAGCTTTGATTTTTTCGGCAAAAACCTGGAAGAGGGATTTTTGCCGGATCGGGGTGACCGGAAAAAATCCCTTGGGCTTGTCGAACCCGAGCCGCGTGCCCTGGCCTCCCGCCACTACGAACGCCGCTACCCGGCCCGCACGCAGGGCCGCCTCGCCCATCGCGGTCGCTTCCTTCCAGGCATCGGGATCCCCGCCGTTGGAGGGGTGGGCGATATAAGGGGCGGGGTTCAGGTCGGAATAGTCCCGCGAATCAACGCCAGCATCCGCCCGCAGGAGGGCATGGTTGAGGCGACTGATTTGGGCCAAGTCTATTTCCCCGGCTTGTCGCAGCAGGGTTTTTTTTTCGGGCCCGCTCAATTGATCCCAATATTGGAAAACCTGTCCCTGCCCCGCGTTCTCGAATTCGGTTATAAGAGGATGCGCCACGGTCAATCCCCGGTTTCCTCCTCATCCTCCTGGGGAAAACGGTAAATCCATTCTTCGGGTCTACTGTAACCCAGTCTTTCCCGCACGACTCGTTCGAGGAATACGGGATCGGTCAATAATTTGTCCAGGTATTCGTCCTTGGCGGCCAGATCCTGTTCAATTTCCTTGATGCGTTCCTGGTATTCGGCATGGCGGGTTTGCAGGTATGACAGTTGGTTGCGGGTCTCGTAGAGTTCGATGGTCATGATGCCCAAAGCGCCCACGCAGAGCAGCATGAAAGTGGTCAGAAGGATGGTGAAGACGAAGCGCTTCATAATAAAACCGAAACACTAGGATGGGTGGAATGCATTGGGGAATGGCGAAGCGGGTCAAGGGTTCCGGAATTCCAATCCGCCGGGAGTCGATACGGACGGATTTTGAAAGGTGGAGTTTGGTTGCACGGTTCCCGCGCGCTGATTCTTAAAGGAGCCTCCCGGACTGACCATGTTGGCGGTGACGAATATGAGCAGGTTTCTTTTTTGCATGGTTTCGCCTTTGGAGCGAAAAACCCGCCCGATCAAGGGTAAATCCCCAAAAAACGGAACCTTGTCGTCTATCTCCCTCACTTCCTCCCGTGTCAAACCACCCATTACCAGTGTGGCCCCGTCCCAGATCGTAACCCTGGTCTTCACTTCCCGCACGGAAAAGATAGGCTGGTAAAACCCGGAAGGAACGGAAACCTGCCGCCCACTGGAAATCGCGATGCTGGGACCGCCATACTCGACGAATCCATCGAATTCCGTCACTTTGGGATACAAATCCAGGGTAATGCTGTAATCGTCTTCTTCCACCCGAGGGGTTACGCTGAGTTCCACGCCGACGTTTCGCACGGTAAAATCCTGCGGTGTGCCGGCGGCGATGATGACTCCGGCCGACCCGCTGCTGCCGCCGGTAAGGGATGACCCCGAACCGACTTCCGGTTCGATATCGCTGTAGGATTCCGGATAACGGAGTTCCTGGGCCACCGTTATGGTAGCCAGATCCCCTGAGAGGACGGTTACTTTTGGCGCGCTAAGCAGGTCCGAACCGGATTTTTGCGACAGGGCGCGAAGCATGCCGACCACGTCGAAATTCCCCAAGGCGTTCGTCACCACGCCCAAGGGACCGCTCGCGGCGGCAAACGCGTTTTCCCCGGGGATTTGGGGAGGATAAAGCGTGTCTACCGCCTGGCCGTCTATGATGATGTTCGAATCGCTTGAACCCCGATTAAAGGAACCGGTAACGGAGCGATTGGACGAAGTATAGGTTTGGTTCCTGCGGGTCAGGGTCCAGTCAAACCCGAGTTCGTTCAAGTCTCCTTGGGCCACCTCGAGGAACTTGGCCTCTATTTCCACCTGCCGAACTTCGTCGTAGCGGTTCAGGATATTGCGAATCCGATCCAGATTGCGCTTGGTCTGGGTCACAATCATGGACGAGCCGTCATAAGCCAGACTGCTGCCGGGATTGCCCACGAAATCGACCCCCGCCTGCTGGAGAAAGTTCTGCAGCGCCCCGGCCTCATCCACACCTCCGTCGGGAATGCCCGGGGAAACCGGCAAAAAGGGATCGTCCACATCCACCCCAACGTCCTCCCCGACCCCGATACCCGTCATGCGAATGAAGGTCGAACGGGAAATCGGGAAAAATTCCGTCTCCAGGTTGGAGGCGGCTCCTCCCTCGCCCGGACGAATGACCACGGCATCCACTTCCACGTCGTATTGGAAACCCACAGAATCCACCACGAAGTCGAGTACTCGCTTCAAGGACAAATTGCGCAGGGTGATGTTGATCTTCGGATCCACCTTATTGGGGTCTATCAACACGATATTGACCGCTTTTTCCTCGAGTCCGGTGTCGAATCGCAGAGAAAGCTCGTTGAGAGAATTAACCACCCGGCTCAACTCCATTTCCCCGTAACTGACGGAGGGGATGATAATGGAATTGAGCTTCTGCAACATGACCACCGGATCGGCTTCCTGAGCCAAGGCCGAGGAAGATTGGACCAACACCTGGGGCCGGCTCCAGGATTTTTCCACCTCGGAAATCATATCCCCGCGCAGGTCACGGCGGGATCTTGCGCCGGGATCCACCCCGACAATTTCAAAGAACTCGTCTCGGCTGGATGAAGCAGGGACGGCCGGGGTTCCTCGATGGGCGACCGTTGGGGAGGATTGGGTATTGCCTGGGGCCGCTGAGACGTCGGCGGGGGGGGCCGAAAGGACGGAGGGGTCGAGGGGTCGGTCGTTGTCGAAAGCGGTCTTCAACTGCTGAAACCGCGTGGAATTGCCTTCCAGGACGGCCAGAGCGGCCAAACTCTCCCAGGCCGCCTGCTTGTTGCCGCTATTCAATAAAGCGCTGGCTTGGGCGAACAAGGCATCCGCTTTCTTTCGGTTCAAACGATGCCGGACCGATTGGGTCGTTACATTATCCGGCAAGGTTCTCAAGGCGCTGTAAATGACGCCGAGGGCACGGCCGTAATCCCCGCTCCGGATCATCCTCTCACTTTCCAGCACGGCTCTTTCCGCCCGATTCAGGGCCTGGGTTTGCCGATCCATTTCATCGCGCATGAGGGAGTCGATTTCGCTGTCGGCCTCGCTCGGAGCAGCGGTGACGCCGGTTCGGCCAGCCTCCTGGGAAGCGGTTATCCGTTCATTTACTTCCCGGAGGGTAGATTCGACCAAGGAGTCGAGGGGATATTCCCGGGCCAAAATCTCGAGCTTCTGTCGGGCGATGTAATATTCCCCGGCGTCCCGAGCAGCCAGAGCTTCGGTAAAATGATCCATTTTTTCCTCGGAGGTCAGGGCGCCGTTGGCGGCAGGAGCTGTAAGCAGGCCCCCAAGCAAAAGCCCGGGAACCAGAAGTGGCTTTAAAGTCCTAACAAAACAATTCATGGTCAAGCTGTCTCAAAATACCTCCGGCAATGAGTCTGATCCAGTGGTATGGCGGATCGTCAGGTCGGACGGATTATCGTCATTAGGAGATTGTAGTATTTTTTGGAAATTGTCACCTCCAACTAACGAGGATTTTTCCACCGTTACCTGACGGTCCCGCGCATGGATCCCCAAAAGCGTGTAACTTGCCAGGGAAGACCGCCAACTCTGCCCCTTTCGGAGGACGATTTGGGTCCCTTCCGGATCGGAGAAAACGCCGCTGGGTTGGTCCTGATAGGCGATCTTGCTATGGCGCAAAACGTAGGTCCGGTCGTTGCGCAGGTCGGTAACGGTCGCTTGGCCCACCAGATCGAACACCTCGGTCCTCCCTTCCCGCAATGTGGACGGGACCTTCCGGGCTTCCATGAAACCGTCTACCCGGATCTGGTGTTCGGCCAGGATTTCCCCGGGGGCGCAAAAAACATCTTTTCCGGTTTCAAGGTTTTCCAGGGTGAGGACGTATTGGCCCGGATTCCCGGCGTATGCAACCAACTGAAACCGGTAGGGTTCCCGCCTGATGCCGAGAAGGCGCAATTCGAAATCATCCGCCATCCCGGTCTCTTCCTGGAAGGGAGGGGTAACCGCGAAGGTCCCCGTCGTCTCGTTAAAATATATGACGGGAGGGGTAAAAATATCGAAAATCCAGTCTGGCCCCCCCTGGGGAGAAGGCTTCCCCCATTCCGCCGTTTCGGAAAGCTCTCCGGATGGGGGGAGTTCATGGTCGAATTCTCCGGCGCTTTCGGCGAGGGGTATTTCCGGGGTATGGGTGAAGGTCAGCGCCCCCCAAACCAGGGCGGCGAGGAAGGTGACGCCGCCAATCCCACAGGCGATTTTCTCCCACCCCTTCATCCTATTGGTCCTGATCCCGCCTTCGAAGAATTGTTTCCAAGGTAACGGTAAAGGAAGATAGGTTGCTTTGAATAATGGGCACGGGATTTTCCTCCTCGGGATCATTCTGCGCCGCACTCAAGAGCTCGAATGGATTGTGGGGAATCGCATCCACGTCCGAGACATCCGGTTCCGCGTAGCGATCGAGCGGGTCAACCCTCAGGGCATTGACCAGGATGGGGACGGGAGCGGTCAACAGTCCGGTTAAAAATTGCCGCAATGCCTCGGAGTACCCCTCAAACCCGATCTCGAAGACGTAGCCCACATATCCGGGGCGGTCCTTTCGTTGCGCAATCGTGTCCTCCGTGGAAGGGGCTTGGGCAGCTTGGCTGCCCGCTGCTTGCCTGAGCCCGGATTGCCGGGGCTCACTTGCCGGGGCAATCCACTCACGTTTCATTTCCGTCAGCCGGGCCGGTTTGGCCGCGACCATTCGGTCTATCAAATACTGCGCTACTATTTTTTGTTCCATTACGGCATCCAGAATATTTTCTTCCGGACCCTGATGGGTAAACTGGGAAAACCCGAACCGTTCGCCAGGCTCAAAGCCGATACCGTTGGCCTCCAATTTGGCATAGGCGCTCTCGATAAAACCGGCCAATTCGAAAAATGCAGCCGTTGGGGTACCGGATACTTCTGTGCTCGATACACCTGGAATTTCTTGAAAAAGATCCCTTTCCCGCAGGAGCAATCTCTCCTCCAGGGCGGCTATGGTTTGATTGAGGGCAGCCAATGTTTCGGGATCCGATGAAAGGGGCCCGGACTGGGCCCAGGCCATGCGTCGATAGATATCCTCCAGTTCGGCCAACTGTTCGTTCCGGCGCATTCCGCTCCACAACACAAACCCCAACAGGGGAAGGGCGAGAAGGGCGAAAAGGAGAAGAGACTTCCTGGCAGGATTATCGGAAAAATTGGGCATTACCGGTCAATATGGCCTTTCGGGCTCCAGGGTCAGCGATACGTCAAACTTCAGTATTCCAGGCCGCGAGGTGTCGAATCGACGGTCCCCGACCGTCGCGATGAAGGGTAAGTCCTCGAAGGAAGACAACAGGGATTCCACTTGCCTGCGGGAATCCGAACTGACAACGGACAGGGGGTTTTGTCGATCCAACAAACTGCCCGTCATGCGCAACTGCCGGTCGCCCGCATCGTCCGAGACGGCGCGGAAGGACTCCAGCCATACGTTCTGCACCCGATTGAGCCGTTCCTGAAGGTCCGCCAATAACGATACATGCCAAATGCGTTCGTGGCGAAGCCCGGCCTGGCTGACCTGGCGAGACTTCAAGGCGTTGAATTTCTCGTGGGCAGCCCGGACTTCCCGGGCCGAGGCTTCCATGGCGTCGACCTGAATGCCCGCCCGATCTATTTCCCGCTTCAGGTTCCAGGCTTGGCCCTGGAACTTTAACCCG
This sequence comes from Opitutales bacterium, assembly GCA_022824405.1. Lineage (GTDB taxonomy): Bacteria > Verrucomicrobiota > Verrucomicrobiia > Opitutales > UBA2995 > JAABVD01. The sequence continues at coordinate 50,596 of JAJDZZ010000075.1, read as the reverse complement.
ATGAGAATCCCGGCCCCCAGAAATAATCCCGCAGCCGCTTTCAGCCACGGTTTTTTCTCGGAAAAGGCCAAGCCCGAGGAATGGGCCTCCGGCAACAAATCGATGTCGACGGGGGAAGCCCCGACAAGGCGGGCCGCCACTCCCACCCGCCCGGGAAGCGAAGGGGCCCATTTGGCGGCGCTGCCCGGAGCAACCCCGTCCCCCAGGGAGAGGTTTTTAAAAGGATCGTAGAGGGTAACGGGAATGCCCGTTTTCCGCTCAAGGCGATCCGCCAGTTCCGGCAGGAGGCCGACCATTCCCGACAATAGGACTCTCGCGGGATTTCCCGCCTGATGGTGTCGTCGATAAAGCGCCAGGGAACGCTGGACCTCATTCAGCAGGCGCCTTACGAATCCTTCCGAGGCCCGGTTGAGCAGAGCCAGATGGGCCGGGTCCTCAGCAGGATTTTCCAGCCATTGAATTTTGAGCTTTTCGGCTTCCGCGAAACTCCGGCCGAGCCCGGTCGCGAGGGCCTGGGTAATTTGACTGCCCCCAAAACTCAGGCTTCTCAGGAAGGGCGCCCCATTACCCCCTGCCACGGAAAGCGATACCGACCTCGCCCCAACATCGAGCAGCAGGGTCCGGATCGTGTCCCCGCCATAGTTGTAAGCATAGGCATTGAGGTGGGCTGACACGAACGCGTCGATAAAGCGAGGCCGGATTTCGAAAGAGCGAAGCATTTCGAGCAGTTTATCGAGGAAATCCCTCTCCACCATGTGCACCAAAACATCGCGTTCGACCCCGTCGTCATGTAATACGCCATAGGCCCAATGAAACCCCTCCAATCCGTTGGGGAAGGCCTGTTCCGCTTCGAAACGAACCACTTCTCTTTGCCCATCCCCTTCAATGCGCGTAACCCTCAAATGCTTTGTCAGCACACCCCATTCCGGGAGGACCAGGCCTCCAACGCTACTGAGGGGAAACCGGGACCGCATCCCGGTCAATTCGTCCCCCACGGCGGATAACCACCCGTCCCTTTTTTCAGGATCGGAATCCAATGTTCGACGAATGGCGCGGTTTAGAACCAGCCCGTCGCTACGACCAAGATAAAACTGAGCTATGGAAACGTGGCTCGCTCCCAAAGCCAGAACGCTTTGCTCCGTCATGACCGGGGCGGACGCGACGGGAATGGGCGGTTGACTAGGGATGGGAACACCATGAATTGCGGAACTCTTCAGGGTTGAGCAGAGATTCCCCGATAACAAGTAATTTTCTCCGGAAACCCAAATTCCGAAGTTTCGGTCAGGATATTCGGATTTGACCTGACGGATCGATAGCCCATGGTTGCACAATTTGTGGGCGATCCTTGCTCTGGCATAGGCCTCAAAATTCAATGGTCGCTCCAGGCGATATAACGGAAATATGGAGGAAATAACATGAAGTGGTATATTGAGGTCTTAAAGAAATATGCGGTGTTCAGGGGTCGGGCAAGACGGAGGGAATATTGGTTTTTCGTTCTCTTCAGTAGCATTATCTCGATTCTGTTGAGCTTGATCGAAGGATTGGCTGGCATTGCGCCCTTTCTCGGGCTTCTCTACGGGCTGGCCGTTTTTATTCCAAGTTTCGCCGTGTTGTTCAGGAGGCTACACGATACCGGCCGCAGCGGATGGTGGGTGCTCCTAATATTGGTACCCATCGTCGGGACAATTGTTATCCTGGTTTTTGCGGTGTTGGATAGTCAAGACGGTGAGAATCAGTACGGGCCGAACCCCAAGTCTGTTCCGGCCTAGCTCCCGGCCTAGCCCGCTGCGTCCCATTGCCCGGAGCCCCTGATGACGCTGCAATATCTCCCCGGCCAAGAGGAGAAGAAAGCGTTGAAATGCTCTGATTTTCGCCTCGGCCGAGATAATTTTTTTGTTGTGGCTCCGTGATCGGGTAGCAATGTCGGTTTGATTACTGCCATGAAATCGCCATTGCTCATGCTGGGACTGCCCAAGGGCAGCCTGGAAGCATCCACTATAGCGCTTTTTGCCAAGGCTGGGTTCAGCATCGCCAAAAGCTCGCGGTCCTATCGTCCGGTGCTGGATGACCCGGAACTGGACGGCCGGTTTGTGCGGGCTCAGGAAATCAGCCGCTACGTGGAACATGGGTTTTTCGACTGCGGTCTGACCGGTTGGGATTGGGTGGTGGAAAACAGATCGGACGTGGTGGAAGTGTGCGATTTGATCTACAGCAGGGCTTCGAGCAGGAAGTCGCGGTGGGTGCTGGCCGTTCCCGAGGGTTCCCCCATAAGAAAGCCGGAGGACCTGGAGGGAAAATTTGTGGCTACCGAGGTGGTCAATATCACCCGCCAGTATTTTGAGGAAAAGGGGATAGGGCCGAACATCGAGTTTTCCTGGGGAGCGACCGAAGTCAAGGCGCCCGACCTGGTGGATGCGATCGTCGACCTGACGGAAACGGGCAGTTCCCTTCGGGCCAACAAATTGCGGGTGGTGGATACCATCCTGGAAACCAATACCAAATTGATCGCCAACCAGGACAGTTGGGCCCAACCGGAGAAAAGGCGAAAGATCGAACAAATCAGCCTGCTTCTGCAAGCCGCCTTGGAGGCCACCGGCAAGGTGGGGCTGAAGCTGAATATACGAAAAGACCATCTGGAACGTCTCCTGGCCGAATTGCCGGCCCTGCGCAATCCCACCATTTCCGCCCTGGGGGACGAACAATGGGTGGCGGTCGAGACCATTATCGACGAAACGGTGGTTCGCGAAATTATCCCGGCTCTCAAGGACATCGGAGCCGAAGGCATCATCGAATACCCACTCAACAAGGTGGTATACTGACGGGGAAGCGGCAGGTCTGGCAAGGACGGGTAATCGCCAATAAAATTCTTGAAACTGGCACTTTGCCTGCCATGCTGATGTCCTTTTCCGCCCTGCCCACCCATCGATCAGGTGGCGGCAGGGTAATCCATAAATTATTGACCATTAACTAATTATAAATGCCTTTCCCCAAGGGGAAAGTTATCGAACAACGCTTATTATGAGCACCTTAATGGAAGAACTTCTAAAGGGGCAAAACTTTGAGAATCTGAAAGAGGGTTCCATTATCAAGGGAACCATCATTGAAATCCGCCAAAATGAAGTCGTCGTCGACATTGGCGCAAAATCGGAAGGGAACATTGCCGGGCACGAATTTGTCGATCTGGGAGATTTGGAAATCGGACAGGAGATCGAAGTTTTTCTCGACAAGATCGAAGACAAGGAGGGCAACCCGGTTATATCCTTCGACAAGGCCGAGCAAAAGAAAAACTGGGAGGAAATTCTCTCCAATTACGAGGAAGGCACGGTTGTATCGGGTCGGGTAAAGTCGAAGGTCAAGGGGGGGCTGATCGTGAGCATCGGGGTCGACGCTTTCCTGCCCGCCTCCCAGATAGATATTCAACCCCCCAAGAATCTGGAACAGTACGTGGGCCAGACCTACGACTTCAAAGTCCTGAAAATCAATCAGGACCGCAAAAACATCGTTATTTCCCGTCGTGAACTCATTGAGGAACAAAGGAAGGTAAAGCGTCAGAAAATACTGGCCGAGGTGCAACCCGGGGATACCCGTCGCGGGACGGTGAAAAACATCACCGACTATGGCGCCTTCATCGATCTCGATGGCCTGGACGGATTGCTCCACATTACCGACATGAGCTGGGGCCGGATTTCCCATCCCAGCGAGATGGTCAAGATCGGGGAACAGATCGACATCATGATCATCGAAGTGGACCGGGAGAAGGAGCGCGTATCCCTCGGCCTCAAGCAACTGACCTCGAATCCGTGGGATGACATCGAAATACGTTATCCGATTGGCGGAAGGGTTGAGGGCCGGGTGGTCAACCTCGTGCCATACGGCGCCTTTATCGAACTGGAAGAAGGGGTCGAGGGCCTGGTTCACGTCACCGAATTGTCCTGGACCAAACGCATCACCAGGCCGGGGGATATGCTCCGCGTGGGCGATACGATCGGGGCGGTCGTATTGGGCATTCAGAAGGAGGATCAGAAAATCTCACTCGGGATCCGCCAACTCGAAGCAAATCCCTGGGATATGGTCGTGCACAACTATCCGGTAGGGGCGCGGGTTCGCGGGAAGGTTCGCAATATTACCACCTATGGGGCATTCGTCGAACTGGAAGAGGGAATCGACGGGATGGTGCACGTTTCCGACATGTCCTGGACTCGCAAAGTCAATCACCCCAATGAAGTTCTGAGGAAAGGCGAGGAGTTGGAGGCCATCGTGCTCGATGTAGTCCCGGATCAGCAACGCATCTCGCTTGGCATCAAACAACTCTCCACCGATCCATGGGAGAGCATCGAAACTTTCTTCCGAATCGGGGACGTGGTCGAGGGCAAGATCTCCAAGATCACTTCCTACGGAGCATTCGTCGAACTTAGGGACGGCATCGACGGTTTGGTTCACATAAGCCAGATCCACGAAGATCGCGTGGAAAAAATCAAAGAAATCGTTTCGATCGGTCAGGTCGTAACGGCCCGCGTCATCAAAATCGACCACGATGAGCGTCGCATCGGCCTGAGTATCAAAGCGGCCAGCTACAGCGTAACGGAACTGGCTGCGGAAAGAGCCGCTTTCGATGCGCCTAAGGAAGGGGTAGACCTCATGTCCTTGGGGGATATACTGGACGAGGCGACAAAGGAAGACTGAGCTGTAGCCCGAATATCTAACAAATCTTCTGCTGCGCTTTGGCGTTCAACGCCGTTGGCGTTAGAATTTCTATCCGTGCCTATCCGTGTAATCCAGGGTATTTTGTATCCATATCTTTGCGTTCTCGGCATGCTTTGCGAGATTCCTTCTTCTTCATACTCAATCGATCACGATTAATATCAGCACCTCTAACCTTCTTCCTTCATCCTTCTTCCTTTTCTCCCCTTTCCTTGCGCTTGGCATCGAAGAATTCCTTGAGGACCTTCATGCGGCGGCGTTGACGTTCCTTTTCTTCGAGTTCCCGGCGGGTCCGTTGTCTATTCCTTTCGGCCATCACCCGGCGCATTCGGATGAGAGAGGCATTCTGCAGTTGGCGGACCCGTTCGCGGGTGATGCCGAAAACCTGTCCCACCTCTTCCAGGGTCCTGGGTGATCCGCCATCCAACCCGAACCGCAACCGAATGATCTTCTCTTCCCGCTCATCCAGTTGCCCGATGGTTTGGGAAATTTCCATGGCCAGGGATTTGTTGTCCAGGTTTTCAAAGGGACTCAAGGCATTTTCGTCGCCGATGACCTCGCCAAAGGAGATGGATCGATTTTCTCCAACCGGGGCGTCCAGGGAGGCGGGCCGGATGCTGACGCTTTTCAAGTGGGCGATCTTATGGGCGGGCAAACCCACCTGCGAAGCCACCTCTTCCTCGGTGGGATCGCGCCCCAGTTCCCCGGAGAGCTGAAGGGTAATTCTTCTGATCTTGGCGATCTTATCCACCAGGTGAACGGGGAAGCCGATGGTTTTACCCTGCCTGGCCAAAGCCCGTCTGATGGATTGCTTGATCCACCAAGCGGCATAGGTGCTGAATTTTCCGCCCTTTTGAGGGTCGAAACGGTCCACCGCTTTTATCAACCCGATGTTCCCCTCGCTGATAATATCGCCCAGAGGCAGGCCGAAGTTGGAATAATCGCGGGCGATTTTTACCACCAGGCGCAGATTGGCCTTGATCATGAGATGACGGGCCGGGGTATCTCCCTCCCGGATCTTTTGGGCCAGTTTGACTTCCTGCTCCGGGGTGAGGAGGTCGATCTGGCCAATTTCCCGCATGTAGATCTGCATCCCGCTCAGTTGCGATCTCGTCAGTTGGGATTGGTCCGTTGGCCCCTTCTGCGGCGCTGCCGCCGGGGCGGACGAAACTTCCCTATTTGCCCTCTCACCTATTATTCGACGGTGACCGATTTGGCCAGATTGCGGGGTTTATCCACATCGCAACCGCGTTCCACGGCGATGTAGTAGCTGAGAAGTTGCATGGGAATTGCCGCTAACAGGGGCATTATCGCTCCATGTGCGTCTGGAATGACAATTTCATCATCGGCCAGGCCCTCGGGCAATCGGCACGAATCGCTGCGGACCGCGATAACCTCTCCATTGCGGGCTTTGACCTCCTGCATATTGGAAATCACTTTACTGAGGGTATCCTTTTCAGTGGCAAAGCATAGGGTGGGACAGTCTGCGCTGACCAAGGCAATGGGCCCATGTTTCATTTCCGCGGCCGGATAGCCCTCGGCGTGGATGTAGGAAATCTCCTTGAGTTTCAGAGCCCCTTCCAAAGCGATGGGGAACATGCTCAGGCGGCCCAGGAACAAAAAATCATTCTTGCGGGCGTATTTCAGGGCGATGTCCTTGATTTGGTTGCAATGCCGCAGTATTGCCCCGGCTTTTTCCGGAGCGGTTTTGAGCCCCTCTACAAACTCGACCCCATCGTTGAAGCTCATATCCCGCAGCCGCCCCAGGTAGAGGGCCAGCATGGCGCCAAGGAGAAGCTGGGAAGTAAAAGCCTTGGTCGATGCCACCCCGATTTCCGGACCGGCATGCTGGTAAATACCTCCGTCGGATTCCCGCGCAATGGTGGACCCCACTACATTCGTGATGGCCAGGGAGGTGTAACCCTTCCTTTTCGATTCGCGCAAGGCCGCCAGGGTATCGATCGTTTCCCCGGACTGACTCACCACCATAAAGAGGGTATTTTTGTCCAGCGGCGCGTTGCGGTAACGGAATTCGGAGGCGTATTCCACCTCGACGGGGATGCGGGCATACTTTTCGATGAGGAACTCCAGGCTCAGACAGGCGTGCCAAGCCGTGCCGCACCCGCAAAACATGATGCGGTCGATTTGCCGCAATTCCTGTGGAGTGACATTCAAGCCGCCAAATTTGGCCGTACTCCCGTCCCTGGCGAACCGGCCCCGCATGGCATTTTCCAGCGCTTCGGGTTGATCGAAAATTTCTTTTAACATGTAATGCGTGTAATGGCCCAGGGCGCTCTCCGAGACGTCCCAGTCCACCTCGTCGATGACGGGGCGGATGGCCTCGGCGTCAAGGGTGGAAATGGAAAAGTCTCCCTCGCGGACGTGGACGATTTCCCCATCTTTCAGGTATACCACCTTTGCCGTTCTACTGACCAGGCCAGCCACGTCGCTGGCCAGGAGAATCTCATTCCTCCCCACTCCGAGAATCAGAGGGGATCCGTTCCTGGCCCCGATAATTTCACTGGGGCAATCCGCGCAGATGACGGCTATTCCGTAGGTTCCCTCCACCTGTCGCAGGGATTTGCGGACGCTTTCGAACAACCGGCTGGTTTCTCCGCCTTCCGGTTCCTTACGGTAATGGTAGGCAATCAAATTGGAGAGAATTTCGGTATCCGTCTGCGAAGAAAAAGTAAAGCCCGCCGACTGAAGAAATTTTTTGATGGGAAGGTAATTCTCGATTACCCCGTTGTGGACCAGGGCGATTTTTCCGTCGCAACTGAGATGGGGATGGGCGTTTTCCTCGGTCACCCCGCCATGGGTGGCCCAGCGGGTGTGGCAAATGCCCAATTTTGCCCGGCTCGTTTGCCCTGAAACCGCTCCGGCCAACTTTTTCACCCGTCCAACCCTTTTGGCAACCTGCAGGGAGCCCCGGTGGCTGGTAGCCAAACCGGCCGAGTCGTACCCCCTGTATTCCAACCGCTGCAACCCCTCCAGCAAAATGCCAGTGGCATTCCCTCCGCCCAGGTATCCGACAATTCCACACATTTTTAGATTGTCCTGAATTAATGGCTCGAAATGATGCCCTGTGGAAGCCAGAAAACAATTTTCTTATGTCCCCAAGGATTTTATCTGTAATCATGGGCGGTGGCCGCGGGGCTCGTCTTTACCCCCTTACCAGAGTACGTTGTAAACCAGCCGTGCCACTGGCGGGGAAATACCGTTTGGTGGATATCCCCATAAGCAACTGTTTGAACTCGGGTCTGAACCGGATTTATCTGCTGACCCAATTCAACACCGCATCCCTCCACCGGCACATCCGGGAATCCTACAAGTTCGATCATTTCGGGGGGGGGTTCGTCGACATTCTGGCCGCGGAACAAACCTCCGAGGATGCCAATTGGTATCAGGGGACGGCGGACGCGGTAAGGCAGAACCTGCATCATTTCGGCAATTTCGAATTCGATTACCTGCTCATCTTATCGGGGGACCAGCTTTACCGAATGAATTTCAACGAGCTTATCGCCCAACACATTAAAACCGGAGCGGAGGCGACCATCGCGGCAAAAGCGATGCCGATAAGTCAGGTGCGTGGCCTGGGACTGATGCGGGTAGAGGACGATTTGAGCATTACCGAATTTGTGGAAAAACCCACCGACCCGGCCGTGATCGAAGATTTGGCCATAGGCCAGGCCCTGGAAAGAAAAATCGATCGTAAAGTGGAGGAAAAACACTGCCTGGCTTCCATGGGGATATATTTATTCGACCGCGAGGTGCTTCGAAAATCCCTGCAAAACGACATGACCGACTTCGGGAAAGAAGTGATTCCTTCCCTTTTGGGAAAGCGCAAACTTTGCAGTTATGTTTTCGATGACTACTGGGAGGATATCGGGACGGTCGGCGCGTTTTTTGAGGCCAATCTCTCCTTCACCCGGGAGTATCCTCCCTTTGACTTTTTTGAGAACGATTACCCGGTGTATACGCATGCCCGTTTCCTCCCGGCTTCGAGAATCAGTAATTGTGCGATGGATCGTGCTATCGTGGCGGACGGATGTATCGTGCGCGGGGCGCAATTGAAAGAATCCTCCATCGGGGTGCGTTCCACTATCAGGGAGGGTTCCAAACTGGAGCGAACCGTGATGATGGGGAGCGATTACTACGAAACCCCCGATGAAATCGAAGCCAATCGCGCCATGGGGCGCCCCAATGTCGGGGTGGGCCGGAATTGCATCGTCCGCAACGCCATTCTGGACAAGAACGCACGGATCGGGGACAACGTCCACATTTCCCCGGAGGGGCATTCGGACGGGTCGAAAGGGGACGGTTATTTCGTGCGCGACGGGGTGATCGTGATCCTGAAGAACGCGGTTTTACCGGATGGCGCCATCGTTTAGGGCCATGGGGAACGGTCGGGCCGGGTCAGCTATCCGGGAGGTAGTGAACCCGCTCGTTTTCGGGCCGAGTAGATAATGCCGAGGCCGGCCAAAACCATGAACAGGGAATAGAAAATACCCCTGTTCATCCCCAGGATCAACCCGGCATCCGGTTCTCGGAAGAGTTCTCCTACAATGCGTAGCAGACCGTAGAACAGAAAAAATTCCCCGCATAATTGCCCCGGATGACGCCGGGCAACCGAACTCTTCCAAAAACGCAATTGCAGGTAGATGATGAGAACCAGGCCTTCCAGCGCTGCTTCGTAGAGTTGACTGGGATGGCGGGGAACTCCGGAGGGAGACGCGGCGGGAAATACAACGGCCCAAGGGACGGTGGATATTTTCCCCCACAGCTCACCGTTAATGAAATTTGCCAGTCTGCCCAAAAAAACGCCGGGTGGACCCAACGTTACCACGATATCGGCCAGTTGCCCTTTAGCGTAGCCGTGCTTGCGGGCCAAATACCAAACCGCGAGGGCCAAACCCACTATCCCCCCGTGACTGGCCATTCCCCCTTCCCAGACCTTGATTATTTTCCAGGGGGCCTGGAGCAAGGCGTTCAAATCGTAAAGGAGCATGTATCCGAGACGGCCGCCGACCAAGGTCGCAAGAATGAAAACGATCAGGGCATTGAAGCGCCTTTCCGGATCCAGGGGCGACTTCCCGCGCTTGAAGTACAATCCCAACAACCACGAAGCGGTGAGAAATCCCAGGACATAGGCCAATCCGTACCAGCGGATGCCCCAGTTTTCGGAAAATTGGACCACGAACGGATCCCAATCGTGGAGCCAGTATTGAGAACCCTGATAAGAGACCGTCATTACCGTGATCTGGCCTGGTTCCGTTTTACCGCCTATTGCCCCTTGCCGAGCTTCCGGGCATTTTTTGCCCGGGCCAATTCGCGCATGTCGACTGCCACGTCGTCTTTTTCCACAATTTCCCGGCCCAGTATGTGTTCGATGATATCTTCCATGGTGACAACCCCGGTTACGGAGCCGAATTCATCCACTACCACGGCCAATTGTTGCTGCTGGGAAAGAAACCTTTGCAGCGTATCGGCGCCATTGGCGGTTTCGGGCACGAAGAGGGCCGGCAGCATCAACTCCGAGACTCTGGTATCGTGACCGTCGACGGCCATGGCCTGCAAAAGGTCGCGTCTCCGCACTATGCCTATGACCTGGTCGATGGTTTCCTCGTAAACGGGAATGCGCGCGAAGGGGATGTTGTTGTACCCCTTGAAAACCTCAGCGACCGTCCGGTCTTTTTGCAGGGCGAATACCACTGTGCGCGGGGTCATTATGTCGTCGATAGCCACATCATCCAGGGTTAAGGCGTTGCTGATCACATCCGCCTCGGCGTGGCGCAGTTTTCCCTCTTTGGCGCCCTTTTCCGCCAACAGCTTGATTTCCTCTTCCGCCTGTTCGCTGGTCCCATGCTGGTCTTTCACCAGCATGCGGACGAATTTGCGGGTAAAATAAGTGACCGGCTTCATCAAAATCCGGATGAAGCCCAAAAGGTGGACGGAGTAGGGCTGAATCCAACCGCGATAGGCAACCCCCACGTTTTTGGGAATTATTTCCGAAAAAATCAAAATCAGGAAGGTCATTATCCCTGCCACAAAGCCGGCCGCGGCGCTGCCGAATTGAGCGGCCGCGAGCGTGCCCACCACCGTGGCGCCAGCGGTGTTGGCGATGGTGTTCAGGGTCAAAATGGCTGAAATGGTTTCGTCAATTTCCCCGATCATTTGCCCCAGCAAGGTTCCGCGGTTCCCGGCTCGTTGTTTGAGGGATTCGACCTCGGCCGCGGTAGTGCTGAGAACCATGGCCTCCAGAACCGAACACAAGGCGGAAACGACGATGGTCAGGATTACAGCAAGGATTAGGGGAGTCATGAATGGTTTGGCCGGAAGCCCATGCGGCTATCGAAAGGGAAAAACCGGAAAAATAAGTCAGCTACTTTTTGCAACAGTAAATACCAACGGCTCGGGCCAATAATTTTTCATATCGCTGGCAGATTGAAAAATTTCGCAAAAAATTTCAAGCGTTTGATTTCAGGAGGGGAAAGTGCTGGCGTTTTCCGATTGGCTTACCTGTTATGTCTGGGACCTCTCCCAATGGCCGGCCGTCTGAAAACAACTTCTCTGCACGCCTTCCACCGGGCCAACGGCGCCCACATGGTCCCCTTCGGCGGTTGGGACATGCCAGTTCAATACACCGGCATTCTGGCCGAGCACCGAGCCGTGAGGGCAACGGCCGGTTTGTTCGACGTGAGCCACATGGGGGAGGTTTCGGTGCGTGGCACTGAAGCGGGTCCGTTCCTGGACCATCTCGTGACCAACCATATCCGCAACATGACCGACGGACGCGTGGTCTACACCCCCATGTGTTACGAGGGGGGGACCGTGGTAGATGATCTGCTCGTATACCGCAGGGGAGAAAGCGACTATCTTCTTTGCATAAATGCCGGCAATACGGCAAAGGACCTCGACTGGATAACCGGAAAGGCGGCTCCTTTTGCTTGCCGAGTGCGGGATGTATCGAACCGATATTGCCAGTTGGCCCTTCAGGGTCCGGCCGCCCAACGGATCGCGACCGGACTGACTTCCGTTAATTTGGCCGAGTTGAAATATTATCATTTCGCGGAGGGGAATTTCGCGGGCTATTCCTCCATCGTCAGCCGGACGGGGTATACCGGAGAATCGGGATTTGAGATCTACGCGCCCTGGGAGGCGGGCCCGGAAATCGCCCGGTCCGTTTTGGACGCCGGCGGCGGCCTCGGAATAGCCCTGGCCGGGCTGGGGGCGCGGGACAGCCTGAGATTGGAAGCCGGCTATCCGCTTTACGGACACGAAATCAGCGATACCATCACGCCCTTCGAGGGCGGGATCGGTTGGACGGTGAAATTGAAAAAGGTGGCCGCCTTCGTGGGAAAGGAAGCTTTAAGGGAGCAGAAAATGGCCGGCATTTCCCGCCGGATTCTGTATTTTACGGTGGAAGACCGCAGGATTGCGCGGCCGGGGACCCCGGTATTCGTGGGGGATGAGGCGGTCGGAGAGGTGGTTTCGGGCACCCAGTCACCCATTCTGAACAAACCGATCGGTTCGGCCCTGATAGGAGCGGATTACCTTTCCTCCCCGAACCTCGAAGTGGAGATAAGGGGCAAACGGTTTGCCATTCGCCGGGGAAAGCCTCCCTTGCACTTGAACGGCAAATAGGTATTAGAGGAAATAGAAGATAAATTTGGCCAGGAAGGGCATTCGATCACATGAACAATATTCCGGACGAACTCAAATACAGCAAAGACCACGAATGGCTTCGTCTGCTGGACGACGGAACGGCCCAGGTGGGCATTACCGATTTTGCGCAAAGCCGTTTGGGCGACATCACCTTCGTGGAGTTGCCCGAGGAGGGTGAAGACTTTGACAAAGGGGAAAGTTTCTGCGTGGTGGAGTCGGTCAAAGCCGCCTCGGACGTTTACCTGATGGCGGGCGGGGAGATCCTCGAAATTAATTCGGTATTGGAGTATGAGCCCGAATTAATCAACCAGGACCCCTATGGGGAGGGATGGATCGTTAAAATTCGCCTGGCCGACAGGGCCGATTTGGATGATTTGCTCGCCGCCCGCGACTACGCCCGCTTGACCGGCTGACGCGAATGGCGCTGCTGGTTAAGCGTGTAGCTTGAGGAATAGGGCATGGACGCCCGTCGGGGTCAGCTCCTTGATTTTTGACATGTCCCCATGTTGAAATTCCAGGACTGCCCCCATGGCGGATGCAAGGAATGACCCCGACGGGCCCCGTTGCCGGGATGGCCGAGCCTTCAAAAAGTCGCCCAACTGAGGATTATTCAGGTTTGACCCCTTGGCCCCCCCGTTTCAAATTTCGCATTCAATATGCAAACCGTACCTCATAAAATTTTTCTCGAACACTTTGCCCAGGCTTCAGGCAACGGCGGGATGATGATGCTTTTGTTCTGGGTTTTGATCCTCGGAGCCATGTGGTTTTTTCTCATCGCCCCCCAGCGCAAGAAGCAGAAGCAGCACAAACAGATGATAGATGCGTTGTCGACCGGAGATAACGTCATCACCGCTTCCGGAATTTTTGGAACCATCACCAATGTCAAAGAAGACCGGTTCATCGTTCGCATCGCGGAAGGGACTAAAGTGGAAATCCAAAAAACCTTCATTCAGGGCAGGGTTTCTTCGGATGGGACCATACAATAATCCCACTGAACCCTCCCGGCTTTTTTCTGTCCATGTCTGGTAGCACGCTTTGGAAATTCCTTCTCTCCGCCGTCATCGTCTTTACGGCGATTCTCTACCTCAATCCCATCCGGGACACCGCATACAAGGAGTACCTGCTGGCGGAATGCAATGGCGCCGAGGCCTTTGTTTCTCTGCTGGGGGAAGCGGAAACGGCCTACGGCAACGACGAATACTCCAGTATCTATCTTGCTCTGCGCGCCATTGCTTTGGAGCGGGATATCGATTTGGCCCAATATTTTCCCCAATTGAAGCTGGAATCCTCCATGCGCAACACGGAGCGCCGCAACCAGGTGTTGCTCGATGCCCTGCTCGAGGCTTCCAAATCGAGGCTTCAGCCGGGTCTCGACTTAAAAGGGGGAGTGGCCTTTGTCATGGAGTTGGACTTATCGGAAGCGACCGACTCCCTGGAAAAGGAAAGCGATCTGGAGCAGGCCATCGACATAGTGGGCAAACGGATCAATTCCCTGGGGGTGACCGAGCCGGTCATCCGCCCGGTGGGAGAAAACCGTATCGAGGTTCAATTGCCGGGGGTTTCCACCACGGAAAATCCCGAAGTGGTGGACGTCCTGAAGAAACCGGCCCGGCTGGAGTTCAAATTGGCCCACCGCACCCGGTCCCCCACCGGACTCTACGATACGACGGCCCCGGTGGGCTACGAGGTCAAGGCGCTCGAACAGGAAGCCCCCGACGGAGCCATTGAAACCAGTTACCTGTTTGTCAAACGCCTTCCGGAAATGACCGGCGAGGCCATCTCCAAATCCAATCCCTCGATAGGGGAGTTCGGCGCTTACGAGATCCAAATCAAATTTACCTCGGAGGGAGGCGACCAGTTCGCCGAACTCACCCGGGAAATTGTCCGGGGGAACACGACCGCCATTCCGGGTCGGCTGGCCATCACCTTGGACGGGGAATTGCTCACCGCTCCCAGTGTTCAGGAAGTGATTCCCGGTGGGTCGGCCCGGATTACCGGTTCCTTCACCTTGCGCGAAGCCCAGCAGATTTCCAACGGATTGAACAATCCGCTCGATATTCCGCTTCGCGTAGCGGAGATGTACGAGGTCGAGCCCACCCTGGCTCGGGAATCGATCGACTCCGGGGTCAAGGCCTTTACCATCGGGGCTTCCGCGGTAGTGCTTTTCATGCTGGTCTATTACATGGTGGCCGGTTTGGTGGCCCTGATCGCAGTGGCGATAAACCTGATTATTGTGCTGGGGACGCTGGCCAGTATCGACGCCACGCTGACCCTTCCGGGAATCGCCGCACTGGTGCTCACCATAGGAATGGCCGTCGATGCCAATATTCTGATCTTTGAACGGATGCGGGAGGAATTGCGCACCGGCAAGACCCTTCCCAACGCATTGCTGGGCGGGTTCGACAAAGCCCTGTCCACTATTTTGGACGCCAATGTCACGACCCTCATCACCTCATTCATCCTCATTTATTTCGGAACGGGTCCGGTAAAGGGGTTCGGGGTCACCTTGGCCATCGGCATCGGCGCCACGCTGTTCTGCGCCCTCCTGGTCAGCCGTTTCATCCTCGATCTGCTGGTTAACACCGGCTTTGTCCAACGCATGTTCACCCTCGCGTTGCTCAAGGAACCCAAAATCAATTTTCTCAATTACCGGAAATATGCCTTTGCCTCTTCCTGGATCATCGTGGCTGTGGGAATCGCCGGCCTGATTTATCGGGGGGAGGACATTTACGGAATCGATTTTACGGGAGGAGATGAAGTTTCCTTTCACTTCGAGGAGGACCTGACCCTGGGCGAGGCGGAAGCGGTGGCCGGCGAGCTCGGAATCGAGAATATCAACCTCACCCGTCAGACTCCGTTGGGAGCCGGAGGCAAGACCGTTTTGAAAGTTCAAACCAATTTTGAACAGGGGGACAACCTTTCCAAAGCCCTGGTGGAAAGGTATCCCGGTAAGGGCCTGGAAAGGATCGGCAACAACATGATCGGCCCATCCGTGGGCAAGGAAATTCAGTTTAACGCGTTTTTGTCCATCGGGATCGCGCTGATCTGTATTCTGCTCTACGTGGCCTTGCGGTTCGAGGTCGGTTTCGGCGTCGGAGCGGTGGTTGCCACCATCCACGATTTGTTCATGACCATCGGTATCTTCGCCCTTTTTGGCAACCAGTTCTCCGCCCCCATGGTGGCGGCTCTCCTCATGATCGTGGGTTACTCCTTGAACGATACCATCGTGGTTTTCGACCGCATTCGGGAAGAACTGGACCTCAACCCGGGATTGAAATTGGGGCAATTGGTCAATCTGGCCATCAACAAGACCTTGTCCCGGACGATTCTGACCTCCTTGACCACCTTGTTGGTGACGGGCTCCCTGCTGGTATTCGGGACAGGTATCATCCGGGATTTTGCCTTTACCTTCCTGGTGGGAATCCTTACCGGAACCTTTTCCTCGGTCTTTATCGCCAGTCCGGTATTTTTCTGGTGGCACAAAGGCGATCGGCGGCACGTGGAATCTCAAAAGGAACACCTGCCCAAGTACGAGTGGGAGGCCGGATCGAAATCGAAGGCCAAGTCCAAATCTCCCGCCTGAGCGTCCATGGTTTGGCGGATGGCAACGGTTTCCCGGAGGCGCGTCCGGGATTTGGCCGGAGCTTTGGGCGTCCCTCCCCTGATGGCTCAGCTTCTGACCCGGCTGAACCTGCCCGGCTCCGATGAAGCCGATGCCTTTCTCCATCCACGCCTTCGGCAGCTCGACGATCCCTTCAGGATAACCCATCTTCGGGATGCGGTGCGGCGCCTTCGTCGTGCCATGGCCGCAAATGAGCGCATCGGCATAATTGGAGATTACGACGTGGATGGGGTAACCAGCACCGCCTTGCTGGTTCACGCGCTCAACCGGTTTGGAATTTTTCCTCACTACACGGTCCCTCACCGGGTGCGGGAGGGATACGGCCTGTCCCGCGCCGTCATCGACCGGACCCTGGAGTCCGGCGTCCCCGACCTTCTAATTGCGGTGGATTGCGGAACCAACTCCATCGAGGAAATCGAGTATCTCGCATCCAGAGGGGTGGACGTCATCGTAATCGACCATCACCGGTCCACCTGCGGCCGACCGGTTCCGGCCCTTCTCATCAATCCCCACGTCAACGATGAGGAGGACCGGCCCTGGAGAGACCTGTGTTCAGTGGGACTGGTATTCAAGCTGGCGCACGGCCTGGTGAAGGATTTGAGAAACGAAGGCGACCCCACCGCCTACAAAATGAATTTGAAGGACTATCTGGACCTCGTGGCCCTTGGGACCGTGGCCGACGTGGTTCCGTTGACGGGGGAAAACCGCATTCTTACCCGCGCCGGCCTCAAAGCGCTCCGGTCCACCAAGCGGAGCGGGTTGCACGCCCTGTTTCACGTATCCGGGATAGGGTTGGGAACTCCCATAACCGGGTCGGACATTTCTTTCAAGCTGGGCCCGCGCCTTAACGCCAGCGGGCGTCTGGCCGATGCGGAACTATCGGTCAGGTTGCTCTTGGGGAAGCGTCTCGAAGACTGCCTGGATATGGCCGGACAGCTCGACCGGATGAACCGCGAACGACGGGATATCCAACGCCGGATGGCGGGGGAGGCAGCCCGATACATCGAGGAGAAACTGCTCGACGCGGGCGGGTACGTCTTGTTCAACCCCGAATGGCACCACGGCGTTGTGGGAATCGTAGCGGGTCGTTTGGCCCGCAAACATAACGTGCCTGCCATCGTTCTGGGGAAAGAGGGTCCATTGGCCAAAGGTTCCGGTCGCAGTGTGGAGGGAGTAAACCTGGTGGAGGTTTTACAGCAGTGCAGCGGTCTGCTGGATAGTTGGGGAGGGCATCCCATGGCCACGGGAGTGTCGCTGCCCATACACAATCTCCCGGCCTTCCAAACGGCCTTCGACCGGGCCGTAAAACAAGCTTTGGAAGGCGATTCCCGTGAGCCGACCCTCGAAATTGCCACTTTTGTGAGGGTCGATGACATTACCGGGGACCTGATGAAAATGATCGATCGGCTCCACCCGTTCGGCGAAGGCAATCCCGTGCCGGTATTCGGTCTCGAAGGGGTGCGCCTGGCCCGGCTTCCCGAAGTTTTCGGAAAGAACCATTTTCGTTTCTCCCTGATAAAGTGGGATGGCGACGTTCTCAACGGAGTAGCGTGGCAGAAGGCCGACCGACTGCCCCCCGCAGATTGTCCGATCGACCTGGCGGTCAAACTGGCCTGGAACTCTTTCAACGGCCGCCGCTCCATCCAGATGGAAATGGTGGATTGGCGACGGCAGGACTATTGACCTTCGGGAACGGGGGCAACTTCGTGAACGGTGAACTCGAAGAGCAAGGCCGAATCGGCGGGAATTCCCTGGGTTTCCTCGCTGCCAAATCCGAGTTCGGACGGGACCCACAACTTGATAATGCCGCCTTCGCGGACGTATTTGAGTCCTTCGCGAACCCCGGGAACCATATTTTCCAACACCAGCGGGATGGGGCCACGGCCCTCGGTGGTTTCAAAGACGGTTTCATCGATCAATTTGGCTGTAAACTCGGCATTCACCACGTCGTTGTCGGTGGCAAACTTGCCCGTCCCTTCGCTGACCAATTCGTAGAAAAGCCCGGAAGGGGTTTTGATTACATCGTCCCGGTTGGCCAAATCGGCGAACAATTCAACGGTTTGAGCTTTGCGATCGCGCTGGAGTTGTTCGTAAACGGGTTGCCACCGCTCGTCCATAAGCTTGCGGACTTCCGGCATCCTATCCTCCCATCCGGTCAATGAACGCTTTTGCAGGCCCAGGTTGATCCCGACGAGGAAGGCTTGTTTCTCCTTTTCGCTCAGTTCGATCATATCGATACGGTTGGAAAACACCAGGTACCAGGCGTAAAGAAGGAAAAGCTGTTCCTCCCGGTTGAAAATGGGTTCCTTGTTTTCCTCCGCGGCCTCCCCCTCGGACGGAGAAGGGGATTCCTGAGCCGGGGCGGGATCTTCCGCTTGGCCGAGGGAGGGAAGGGGGCCCAACGACACTCCAAAAACAAGAAAACAGACGAGAAGGCGAACGGAATTTGCAGCCATATGCAACGTGAGGGAAATTTGAGTTTAAATCTGACTCATAACCTAATGGTTCCCGTTAGCCAGCTTTTTTTGAAAGGCGGCAGAGTTGAATGGCGCATCGTTAAGCGGCTTTCGGAAGGTTCGATTATCTCGGGGAAGGAAGGCAGCCGCCGTGGGATCAGTCCTGGATTTTCAAAATGGGGACATGTCAAAAATCAAGGGGCTGACCCCGACAGGCGCCGTTTTTCGTTGAGACGGGGATCGAATCCGGCATAAGGGGGGGAACGTTTCATATCCTGCAACGCGCAAACATACCGGTTCATGAGCAAAATTGATACCCGAGCGGACGATACTCCACCATCCCGGTCGCGCCAGAAATACTGGCGGGCAAACCTGAAAATCCTCCTTCTCCTTCTGGGGGTATGGTTTGGGACATCCTTTGGGTTGAGCATCCTTGCAGTGGACGTGCTGGACCGGGTCAAATTCGCCGGATTTCCCCTTGGATTCTGGATGGCCCAACAGGGTTCCATTCTCATTTTTCTGCTCATCATTCTGGTCTACACCATTTGGATGAACCGCCTGGACAAGGCATACGGAGTGGAAGAGAAAAGGCCGAAAGCCGGCCATGACGCGAGCTAATCATCTTTGATAAGGAGCATCGACCATGGGCATTCAGGGCTGGACCTACCTCTTCATCTTTATTACATTCAGCGTTTACGTCGGCATAGCCATATGGTCGCGCGTGATGAGCACGCGGGGTTTTTACGTTGCCGGGGGGACGGTTCATCCCCTGGCCAACGGAGCCGCCACGGCGGCGGATTGGATGTCGGCGGCGTCCTTCATATCCATGGCGGGTATCATCAGTTTTCTGGGCCGCGATGGATCCGTCTACCTGATGGGATGGACCGGCGGCTACGTGCTGCTGGCTCTGTTGCTGGCGCCGTATTTGCGGAAGTTCGGCCAATATACCGTGCCGGATTTCGTGGGGGAGCGCTATTATTCCAAAACAGCCCGGCTGGTGGCGGTAATTTGCGCAATATTCATCTCCTTTACCTATGTGACCGGTCAAATGCGCGGGGTAGGGGTGGTCTTTTCCCGGTTTTTGGAAATCGAGATCTTCTGGGGGGTGTTCATCGGAATGGTGGTCGTTTTCACCTATGCGGTGCTGGGGGGGATGAAGGGCATAACCTATACCCAGGTAGCCCAATACTGCGTGCTGATTTTTGCCTACTTGCTGCCCGCCATTTTCATCGCCATCACCCTGACCGGAAACGTGATTCCTCAGATCGGATTCGGGGCCGAGGTGAAGGGGGAGGAAGGCGTGTTCCTGCTCGACCGGTTGAACGGTTTGAACAGGGATCTCGGTTTCTCCGCCTACACCGGCGGCAGCAAGAGCACCATCGATGTATTTTTCATAACGGCGGCTCTCATGGTGGGGACGGCCGGGCTGCCCCACGTCATCATTCGATTCTTTACCGTACCGAAAGTATCGGACGCGCGGTTATCAGCATTTTGGGCGCTATTGTTTATCGCCATCCTCTACCTCACCGCCCCCGCCGTAGCGGCATTCGCACGCACCAATTTTCTGCAAACCGTCTCCAACACCGCCTACAGCGAGGCTCCGGAATGGTTCAGGAACTGGGAATCGACCGGGTTGATCAAGTTTGAAGACAAGAACGGGGATGGAATCATGCAGTATTACAACGATGAGAATCCCGCCTATGCCTCCATGGCTGAAAGTAACGGATGGAAGGGGAATGAAATAACGGTGGACCGGGACATCATGGTTTTGGCCAATCCGGAAATTGCCCGGCTTCCCAATTGGGTCATTGCGCTGGTAGCGGCAGGCGGACTGGCCGCGGCCCTTTCCACTGCGGCCGGGCTGCTTCTGGTAATTTCATCGGCCATCTCCCACGACCTGCTCAAACGCATGCTGCTGCCCAAAATAACCGAATCCCAGGAGTTGACCGTGGCGCGCATTGCGGCGGGAGCAGCGGTGGTGATTGCGGGATATTTCGGGGTGAACCCTCCCGATTACGTGGCCAGCGTGGTGGCCTTCGCCTTCGGACTGGCCGCGGCGTCGTTCTTTCCCGTCCTGGTCATGGGAATATTCTCCAAACGAATGAACCGGGAAGGAGCCATAGCGGGCATGTTGGTGGGCCTGATTTTCACGGCCGGATATATCATCTATTTCAAATTCATCAATCCTCAGGCCAATACCTCCGAGAATTGGTGGTTCGGCATTTCCCCCGAGGGGATCGGCACCCTGGGCATGCTCCTGAACTTCGCGGTTTCCCTTTCCCTGGGAAAATTTTTCCCGCCTCCGCCGGATGCCGTGCAACGGATGGTGGAGGATATACGCGTTCCCCGGCGGGATCATGGGGAAAGGCGCTGAATCTTCCATTGGGTAGCCCCGATTTTCTCGTAGACGAACCGGTCGTGCAACCGGTTGGCCCGGCCTTGCCAGAATTCAATGCTGTGGGGCACGATGCGGTACCCCCCCCAGAAGTCGGGCAAGGGCACCGGCCCATCCCGGAATTTCTCCTCCAATTCCGCGACCTTTCGTTCCAAAACCCTTCGCGACGGAATGGGGCTGCTTTGCCGCGAGGCCCAGGCTCCCAACTGACTCCCGCGAGGACGGCCCAGGAAATATTTCCGGGAAAGGGAGGACGGGACCCGTTCCGCCACCCCCCTGATGACGACCTGTCGCTCTAATTCGATCCAGGGGAAGAGGGCCGCAACCTTGCCATTGCCCGCGATGTCCCGGCTCTTGGCGCTCTCGTAATTGGTGAAGAAAACAAACCCGCTTTCATCGTAGTCCTTGAGGAGGACGGTGCGCAGGCTCGGGTTTCCCTCTTTGGAGACGGTGGCCAGGCTCATGGCGTTGGGGACGAGGATTCCAGCTCGGCGAGCCTGATCAAACCACCCCTCGAACTGCTTGAGAGGATTGCCCTGCAAATCGCTCCGGACCATCCCCGCCCGCATGAACGTTTCTCTCAACCTGCCCGTATCCGCGTTCATTGGCGTGCAAGGAGTCCCCGTCCAATACCTTCCTCGGGGAAGCTTGGGGAAGGGAAGGCGTTCACTTCAATTGAGAAAACAGGCATCGAGAAAAACTTACCGGACGTTGCAAATGGGTCAACTTTTCAAGCCATCCGAGCCGAAGGCGCCACCACCCGGATATCCCCTTGCGGGCGAATCGCCGCTTGCCCCTAAATGGCGCCGGGGAGAAAATTCTTCGCCTTGAAACTCATCGTCACAGCTTTGCGTCAGGAGGCTCGTCCCCTGATAGAAGCCTTGGGCCTGAAACAGGATACCGGCTCCCGCAGGATCCCCGTTTACGCGGGGGAGGACGCCATGCTGGTTATAGCGGGGATGGGCAAGGTGATGGCGGCCATTGCGACCACCCATTTGATGCATATGGCCCCAAGGCATGACCGGGCCTGTCTCATAAACGTGGGAACCTGCGCGGCGGTTACGGATCGGTTGGCCCTCGGGGATGCCGTCCTGGCTAACAGGATTTGGGACCGGGCCACGGAAAGGGAGTTCTTCCCCGATATGCTTGTAAAACACTCCCTGCAAGAGGTTTCCCTGGGCACATTCGATAGGCCCGTGACGGGGGTGAAACAACCAAATCTGCCATGCCAGGCGGTGGATATGGAGGCTTCCGGGGTTTACCAGGCGGCCCATCTCTTTCTCGCTCCGCACCAGATGATGTTCCTGAAGGTAGTGGTCGATTTCGTGCAATCTTCCACCTTCGATCTTTCTGAAATGTTAGGACACTACACCGGTTCCATGCAGGATTTGTTGCCCCAGATAACGAAGGCCTGCGTCTGGGAAGATCCCGCTCCGGCCGTGACGGAAGGGCAGGAACGCCTCCTGGCGAAAGTCGCCGCCCACATGCGTCTGACCCGAACCCAGACCCACCAACTGGAAAAGGCCGCTCAACGCTTTATGTTGAGGGGAGGGGAGAATCTTGATCTCTTGCAGCCGTATCTTCAAACCCGGCCCCGACACAAGGCCAGCCGGAACCGGATCTTTTCATCGATTCTCGCGGCCTTGAACGGTTCCTGATCCATGTGGCAGAAGCGATACTCCCATATTTACCTGGAAGACGGGGTGGACCCCTATCCCCTGACCCGGACCATTCTGGACCGGCTCCCAGGGGCAACCCGGGTAAGGGTTGCCGATTATAAACACATATTCGCCCGGGGGCGGCAAAACTTCCAGGCGCAAAAACGCAGCCCCAAACTCATCCTGGCCAGGAAAAAGGACAACTGGATCTACCCGGGGCCGAGCCAGAGTCAGGATTTCGGCTACCGCAATTTCTACTATAACTCTCTGTTGCTGAATTGCATTTACAACTGCGACTACTGCTATCTCCAGGGAATGTACCCCAGCGGGAATCTTGTGGTGTTTGTCAATGAAGACGACTTTTTTTCCGCCACGAAGCGAGCCATTGAGGAACGGCCGTTTCCGGAGGAACCCCTGTATTTGTGCATTTCCTACGACACGGATCTGTTGGCCTACGAAAATGTCGCCCCCTACTGCGCTCGCTTTATCGAGTTCACGCGGAGCCAGGAAGATTTGCTCATTGAAATACGTACCAAAAGCGCCAACTGGAACGCCCTGGCGGAGGTTGCCCCCTGCCCGCGGGTTATCCTGGCCTGGACCCTGTCTCCCCGGTCCGTGGTTAAAAAGTACGAAAAACAGACCCCGAGCCTGGAGCAACGCATCGGGATCGTCAAACGGTGCCTGGATCGGGGATGGCAGGTGCGCCTCTGTTTCGATCCGGTTCTGAGAATCGACGGATGGGAAGCCATCTACGGGGAATTCTTCCGGGAAGTCTTTCGCGCCCTTCCGGCCCGGTCCATTCGCGATGTGAGCCTGGGCCTTTTCCGGATGAATGCGGACTTCTTCAAACGCATCGAAAAGCAGCGACCGGACTCCGATATTCTATATTACCCGTTTGAAAGAGAATCCTCCCTCATTTCGTATCCCCAGGAGGAAAGAAGGGACATGCTCAGCCATCTGCAGGAGGAACTTGCCGCCTACCTGCCGAGGGAGAAGATTGAAACCTGGGGTTAGGGCGCCGTAGGCGCCTAACTTTGTGCCTCTGTGCCTTTGTGCCTTTGTGCCTTGGCGAGGTTTGGTTTTACTCATTGACCTGCCATACGCCAAAATTAAGGTTTCTCCCTTCACATGAACCGGGTCTACATCAAAACCTACGGCTGCCAAATGAATGAGCGGGATTCCGAGGCGGTAGGCGCCATGCTGCGCAATCGGGGTTATTCGATGGTGGATGACGAGTTCGACGCGGACGTGGTGCTGTTGAACACCTGCTCCGTGCGCGACAAAGCGGAACAAAAAGCCATTGGAAAGACCGGTTACCTGGCCAAACGCAAACGCCGGGAGCCGGGCTTCATTCTGGGTATCATGGGGTGTATGGCGCAAAACCGCGGCATTGAACTGCTCGACCGCCTGCCCGACCTCGACCTGCTGGTGGGCACTCAAAAATTTCATGCCGTGCCCGACTATTTGGACCGCATTATCGCCAGTCGGAACGGGCTGGGCCCGAGGCCCTCCACCCTGGTGGATCTCGAGGCCGAGGAGGGATCGCAGAACACCATACGGGAACACCTCCACCCGGAGAGAAAAGTCAGCGCTTTCGTTTCCATCATGCAGGGTTGCAACATGCGTTGCACCTTCTGCATCGTCCCCAAAACACGGGGTCCGGAAAGGGCCAGGCCCATAGCGGATATCGTGGAGGAGGTGGAGGAACTCGCCGCTACCGGGACCCGAGAAGTCACTTTATTGGGCCAGATCGTCAACAGTTATGGCAGAAGGGAGATTCCCATCCGCAACAGGAAGTCCCCTTTCGTCCAACTTCTGGAGAAGATTCAGGAGGTCAAGGGGATCGAACGCATTCGCTTTACCTCCCCCCATCCGGTGGGGTTCAAACCGGACCTGGTCGAAGCCTTCCGGGACTTGTCCAAATTATGCGAGTACGTGCACCTGCCCGTTCAATCGGGCTCGAACCGGGTGCTCAAGCGGATGAATCGGCCCTATTCGGTGGAAAGATACCTGAAGATAGTAAATGCCCTGCGCGTGGCGGCGCCGGGCATGTATTTTTCCACCGATATCATCGTCGGTTTTCCCGGTGAGACGGAAGCGGATTTCAGGGCCACCTGCCAACTCTTCGACGAGGTGGCCTTCGACATGGCCTATATCTTCAAATACAGCGCCCGTTCCGGAACGCCGGCCGCCAAGATGACGGATCAAATCCTCCGGGAGGTCAAAGAAAGGCGCAACCGGCATCTGTTGGGTAAACTCGAGGGTATTTCATTGGCCAGGAACAAGACCCTGGAGGGTACCGTCGAGGAAGTTTTGGTGGAGGGGAAGGCGCGGCGCGGGGATCTTTACCGAGGCCGAACCCGCGGGTTCCGGTCCTGTCTCTTTCCCGCCCATGACCGCTTGATCGGGCAACTGGTCGACGTGAAGATTTCCCGGGTCACCCCGAGCACCCTTTATGGAGAAATGGTCTTGAAAGGGGTCGATACCGAAGCGGTTGAATGGATGCGCCTCCAGCCCTCCTTTTAATGCAAGTCCCATGACATTATTCACCGCGACCCTGCTCACCGCCATTGTGCTGTTCCTCACCGGAGGCGTCTTGCTCTGGAACGGGGAACACGTCTCCACCCTGGCCCGCATGCTGCCCCGGTCCAGGCGATTCACCATTCTTGTTTTCGGTCTCGGGACCGTCTGGTTTCTCTGGAAGGTTTCCAACCTGGGGGAAGCCGATTTTGGAAACTACCGCACGGTCCTGCTCATCGCCTTCGCCGCCATCGCCTTGCTTTCCTACTTTTTCGTGCCGGACTTTCTGGCCGTTCGGGGGGCATGCGTAGTCGCCTTACTGGCCAGCGGAGAGCTGTTGGACTCCGCCTTTTCCCTCTACGACACTCCGGCGCGATTGTTCCTCGTGGTTTTCGCCTATCTCCTGATCTGCCTCTCCATCTACCTGGCCGTGGTTCCCTACCGGGTGAGAGATTTTTTCCAGTGGCTGTTTCAGACCCCGGGCCGGCCCAAGTTTATCGGCGGATTGGTTTTGTTCTACGGTCTGATCTTGAGTATCGCCGCCTTTACCTATTAATCGGACACCATGGAATTGCCCCCGCAGGATCCCGCCCTGCTCATGATCTTGGCGGGCCCCACCGGAAGTGGAAAAAGTACGATTTGCCGCCGCCTGGTTCGCACCCACCCATCCGTTCGCCGCGTCATAACAGCGACCACCCGCCCGCCTCGTCCGGGAGAGCAACACGGCCGGGACTACTACTTCCTCGGGCAGGAGGATTTTCAGCGGCAATTGGATGCGGGAGCTTTCTTTGAAAGCGCTGTCGTGCACGGCTATCGCTACGGTACCTTGAAAGAAGAGATCCTCCCCAAACAGGGCCAGCAACGCGATCTGATCATGAACGTCGACGTCCAGGGCGTCAGCGCCTTTCAAAGAGCGGTTCCGGACGACCCCGGACTAAGGAAAAAGTTGGTCACGATCTTTCTGATGCCCCCCGGTTTGGAGGTCATCCGCCATCGATTGAGGGGAAGGGGTGAAACGGATGAAGCGGTCATGCAAAAGCGGCTTGAAACAGCCAAAGGTGAAATACCCCTCTGGTCGACCTGTGATTTCTGTCTGGTTTCCGGCACCAAGGATGAAGATTTCGAAAAAGTGGAAGCGATTTGGAAGTCGGAGAAACTCCGGGTAAACCGATTGGTTTAGGAAGGAGACTGGGGCCCGGTCCTCCGGGACAGGTTTGACCCGGCAAAAAAATGCGGGTAAATTGCAACCATTATCCCGTTCCTGAACGTAAAAATAGTCATCGCTAACACACACCTATCCCCGAAATGAATACCATCAAGAGACATATTCCGTTAGTTTGGGCGCTTCTAATTGCAGTGGGAGCCCCGGCTTATTCTCACGGCGATGCCGCGGGAGGCGAGGAACAGGAAACTTTTCTGATCGTCGTCGTAGACAGCCTCGTGCAAGGTTTTCGCGCCTGGAACGACCCCGAGGAAATGTATCAGCGGATCAAGGCCAACTTCGGAAAGGTTTTTGAAGAGGAGGAATGGCCCGTGAACGTCAAATTTGCCCGTTGGTCGGCCAATATTCCGGAGGAAGGACTCCAACTGCGCATATGGTTCAAAAGCCTGGAAGAGGAAACCATCGGCGACCTGGTATTCCGAGCCTGGATCAGTTTGCGGGAAGACGGGGAGGAAAAGGCCGATTTTGGCATCGTCAAAGTGAGAACTTACCCGCGTTTGGGGCGGAACGTTCATGACAACCTGGATGAAATCATTATCAAGGCGGCTGAGGAAGTGGCCTTGAAACTGAACCAGGCGCAATTCGGCGGAAACTGACGGAGATCCGGTCTCCCGGGTTATCCGGCCCCTTCCCAAACCCCAATCGACACCCCCTCTCGAAAGGTGCCACCGACCGCGCAGCGAGAATCCGCCGCCGAAGAGGCCGTCCTGCTGAGCCGAATTGCCACGGGGGACCAGGCGGCCTTCGAGCAGCTTTACCGGAAATACTCCAGGCCTCTATTTTCTCTCGGCCTGCGCATGCTCGAAAACGAAAAGGAAGCGGAGGAAGCCCTCCAGGACACCTTTGTCAAGCTGTGGAACAAGGCCGAGAGTTATGATGCCCGCAAATCACGTCCCTTTACCTGGTCCGTCACCATCATGCGGCGGACCTGCATCGACCGGCTACGCAAGAACAACCGCAGACCGGTCTCCACCACCCTGGAAGATGCCCGGGCATCTCAATGGGCCATTCCGGAAACGGTTCGCAAAACCACCGAACTCAATGACGATGTAGATCGCGTGAACGCGGCCATGCAAGCGATTCCTCCCCATCAGAAACGGGCTCTGGAACTCGCCCTTTTTTCGGGCCTGACCCACACAGAAATTGCAGAGAACCTGAAACAGCCGCTGGGAACCGTAAAAACCTGGCTCAGGCGCGGAATGTTTCAATTGAGTTCCTCATTAACCGAACACGCCAAATGAATGTCACAACCGAAGAATTGGCCAGCCTCTACGTCTTGGATAAATTGGACCCCGCGCAACTGCGCGCCTTCGAAGCGCGTTTGCAAGTCGATACCGATCTGCTCCAGTTGGTTCGCGGGCTGGAGTCGGCCCTGGAGGACCAGATCCGGGCCCTGCCCCAGCGCGAGCCCCCAGGCGCCTCCTTCGAGCGTATTAAATCCCAAATCCGCCCCCGCGAGCCCGTCCCCTTGAAAGATAAGGTCGTATCCATCCCATGGATCTCCCTGATGGGGTGGGGCATGGCGGCCATTCTCCTTCTGGGTCTCGGGCTGACCTTCATTCTGACCTCCGAAAGGCATCCGCCCGCCTCCGGCAGCAACCCGGTGGTTCTCGTAGTGGGAATGGATGCCCAATCCAATCAATGGAAAACCATCCCCCTGGCCTCGGCGACGGACGCATCGGAATCCTTTGCCCAACTCGCCGTCCTGGCCGAAGAACTTTGGAAAAACCCGGGCCACCTGCCCGGCTATTCCAATGAACCCAATCCCGCCAACACCCGCAGCAGCGGTTACACCGTATTCAATCCGGCAAGCAAACATGGGTTCATTGCCATTCAGCAATTGCCCCGGCCGGTGGCCGGAAAACATTATTATCTTTGGGTAAAGGATCCCTTTTCCAACCGGCTCGAGTGCGCCGGCCTCATTCCCCTGCAGGATGCGGACCACGGCCTCTATTCCTTCGCCTTGTCCCAGGATTCTGAAATCACCTCCGACCGGGTGGTGTTTTTTATCACGGAAGAATCCTCCGACGACCCGACATGGACCCGGCCCCGGGGCCGACCGGTTTTGGGAACCGATCACATCTAGCCCGCATATCTCACAAAATCCGTAGCGAGCGTTTGAAGACCGAGTGCTGGTGAGGGTTTCGTGCCGATTCGCGGCTGAAGCTGGGTCGACCCCCTGCAATGCCGCTATTCCAGCTCCAGCGCCGGCATTCGGACGCGCAGTAGAAGATTTGTGAGATATGCGGGCTAGTGTCATGCCTTGTAATCTTGACGAAGCTTGCGAAGTCAACCGATTCAAGGCTTGACCCCTTTCTACGTGAGCTGACCCCGGCTGGCTTCCCAGCCCAACATTACTTTCTTGCGGGGGAGCCCCCATCGGTATCCACCCAGATAACCGCCTTTGCGAATGACGCGGTGGCAGGGGATGAGCCAGGATATCGGATTGTCTCCAATAGCGCTTGCCACCGCCCGGGATGCCTTGGGCTTTCCGATTTTCGCGGCCACGTCGGAATAGGTGGCCAGACACCCCGCCGGTATTTGCAGAAGCGCCCGCCAGACCTGGACTTGAAATGGGGTGCCCCTTACAAATAATGGTATTTTCGAGGTGGACACGATGCCCCGCTTTCCAAAAAGCGTGTCGGAAAGCTCCCGTGTAACGGCATCGTTTCTTTGGGCGCGTGCCAGGGGCCAGTATCCCCGCAGCGCCCCTTGCGCCAGTTTCTCGTCCGGTCGGGAAAGAAAAAAACAGCCGCACAATCCGCGTTGGCAATGGGCCAATACGGCCCAGCCGAAGGGTGATGGATGGATGCCGAAGGAGATTTCCAATTGCATGCCCCGCGCCTTGTATTGACCCGGCGTGACCGACTCGAGCGACACGAACAGATCGTGCAGTCTGCCGGGTCCCGAAAGTCCGCTCTCCAAAGCTGAGTCGAGGACGGAGCGGTCCTCATCGAGAAGGGATTTGGCGTATTCCAGCGTCAGGTACTTGAGGAACTGCTTGGGCGACAATCCCACCCAGCTCTTGAAGACCCGCTGAAAATGGTGCGGGCTCATTCCCGCCAATTTGGCTAATTCTTCCAAGCCGGGTTGGTCCTGAAAGTGATCTCCGAGGTGCCGGATGATGGATTCGATCTGCTCGAACTGCGTCACGACAGTCAATCTATCACAATCCGCACCTTCCCTCCACCCGATTCTTGCGAAAGTCGTCTAAGCGCGGGCGGTGCGGAGGAAGGGGTCAAGTCGTCCCCACTAGACTTCGTATTGGAGTCGGGGGGATTTGGGCCAATCGAGATGGAAGCATTCTCCACGTGGCCGATCCACCCGTTCGTAAGTGTGGGCTCCGAAAAAATCGCGTTGTGCCTGCAGTAAATTGGCCGGCAGACGAGCTTGGCGGTAGCCGTCGAAATAGGAAAGGGCGGAAGCGAAGGTGGGGACGGGAATTCCATGGGCAAAAGCGGCCGAAACCACCTTTCTCCAGTTGGCCTGGGCGGACTCGACCTCCTGCAGGAAATACGGGTCCAGAAGCAAATTGGCCAGATCGGCATCCCTGGAGTAGGCCTCGGTGATTTTTTGAAGAAAGCGGGCCCGTATGATGCAACCGCCGCGCCAGATCTGGGCGATTTCGCCGAAATTCAAGCTCCAATCATA
This sequence comes from Opitutales bacterium, assembly GCA_022824405.1. Classification (GTDB taxonomy): domain Bacteria; phylum Verrucomicrobiota; class Verrucomicrobiia; order Opitutales; family UBA2995; genus JAABVD01. Next base: position 20,706 of record JAJDZZ010000075.1, on the reverse strand, counting down.
CTCCTTTTGGGCCTCACGCATGAGTTGAAATCCCTGGGCATAGGAACAAATTTTGGAGCAATAAAGCGCATCGTTAAGGGCTTGGACAAACAAATCGGCATCGCCGTCAAACTTTGCCTGGGGCCCCTTCAGCCTTTCCGAGGCGGCGACCCGTTCCTCCTTTATGGCGCTCAGACAACGGGCGAAAACGGCTTCCGCAATGGTGGGCGCGGGAACACCCATATCGAGGGCGTTGACGGATGTCCACTTGCCCGTTCCCTTCTGGCCGGCGGTATCCAGAACGACGTCGACAAAGGCCTGCCCGGTGACGGGATCGGCTTGCTGGAGGATATCCGCCGTTATCTCGATCAGAAACGAATCGAGCCTCCCCCGGTTCCAGGCCTCGAATACCTTTCCAATGTCCGCGGCTTCCATGCCCAGGAGATTTTTCATGAGCAAATACGCCTCGCATATCATCTGCATGTCCCCGTATTCGATCCCGTTATGAATCATCTTTACGTAATGACCGGCGCCGTTTGGGCCGATGAAGGCGGAACAGGGAAACCCTCCCCGCACCGGCTTGCCCGGTTTCGCTCCTTCCAGGGGACGACCCGTGTCGGGATCGACCTTGGCGGCTATGGCCTGCCATATCGGTTGCAAATGCTCCCAGGCCTCGGGGTCCCCCCCCGGCATCAGGGAAGGTCCGAATCGGGCGCCCACTTCGCCACCCGAAACACCGGAACCGACAAAGCGAAGCCCGATTTTTTTCAATTCGCCTTCGCGCCGGATCGTATCGGTCCACTTGGCGTTTCCCCCATCGATGACGATGTCCCCCTGGTCCAGGAGGGGTATCAATTGTTCCACTACCGCATCGGTGGCGGAGCCGGCCTGAACCAGGATTACGATCTTGCGGGGACGCTTGAGGGAGGCAACAAATTCTCCTATGGTGGAGTAGCCAACCAGTGCGCCGGGGGTGCCGGGATGGGCCTTGACAAATTCTCGCATCCTGGAAACGGTGCGGTTAAAGACCGAAATTCCAAAGCCGTGATCGGCAATATTGAGGGCCAGATTCTGGCCCATCACGGCCAACCCGATCAGGCCGATATCAGAGGATTCTTCAGACATATTCCAACTCGCGGTTTAAAAAAAGGAGGAAAAAACCACAGGGTTTATGGCTAATCAAGACCGAAGCCCGTCCTCCGGAAAAAAACTTACTCTCACGAGGGCGGTCCGGGGGAATCCGTCTGGTGGCAGGCCACCCAATAGGCTTCGCCGCTTTCCAGGAATTCCTTCTTCCAGATGGGCACCCGTTTTTTGACCTCGTCGATAATGTAGCGACAGGCTGAAAAAGCGTCCGCCCGGTGTGCCGAAACCACCCCTACCCAGACGGCGATATCGCCTACCGTGAGAACGCCGACCCGGTGTGCGCAACGGCAGTCGATGATAGGCAACCGGGCCTGCGCTTCCCGCAATATCCGCGATCCTTCGGATTGGGCCAGAGGGAGGTAGGCCTGATATTCGAGCCCGGTTACGGAAAGCCCGTCGTTGTGGTTTCTCACTCGTCCCTCAAAGGTGACGACAGCCCCGCCGGCAGGATGGGGCAAATTTCCGGCCAATCGGGAGACGTCCAATGGGTCTGTGGCTATGGAAAACATGTGCTGGGGCGGTTTTTCTATCCCTATTCAAGCATGGGCAAGCTAATTTGGAAAGTATTGGAAATTACCCTGTTTTGTGTCTGCATGAAAGCCCGGTCCACGCCGCCAAAGAAACCATCCCTTTCCCCATGCCGCTGTTTAAACCTCCCACGACCGAAGAAACCCGGTCCTATTATAAGGAATTGGGGGAAGGAAAGCGCAATCCGCTCTTCTGGGGAACCCGGCGATTCGACCCGGAAAAGGGTATTGATTCGCCTTCGCTGAAGACCCATTTTCTGGAGGCGATCGATTCTCTCATCCGCCCCGGCGACCGGGTGCTGGACCTCGGGTGCGGCTCCGGGATGTTTCTCCCGGCGCTCTACAAGCATACCCGGGACATCCATGCGGTCGACACCTCCCCCGCTCTCCTGGGGCAGGCGGAAGGACTGGTTGCGACATACGGTTTGGATGGCATTGTGGTCAGGGAAGCCGACGCGGAAGAACTGCCCTATGGAGACGCCCATTTCGACGCCTTGGTCGCGGTGGATGTCTTGCATCATTTTCAACGTTTTAATCGATGCTTGAAGGAAATGTGGCGGGTGGTGAAACCCGGTGGCAATCTGATCATCCTGGAACCCAATAAGCTCAATCCCCTGCTGGCGCTGGGATGCCTTTCGGACCGCAATGAATGGGGCCTGCTGGCCTTGGGGCGACCGGCCCTTTACCGCCGGAAGCTCAGTCCGCTTTTCAACATTCGGTCAATGCAGCCCAACGGCCTCATCATTGGCCCGGATTGGAACTGGGTCGTCCGCATTGCCGATTTCGTCACTCGACCTCCCTGGTCGACTAGTTTGGGTTGGTTGGCTCCAAAAATATTGATTCTGGCCGAAAAACCCCATCCTTGATCAGAATTATGTCCCGCAAATCGCCCTGGCAGGTTTTTGAGTGCAAAGGCATGTTCTTATGGCTGAGTTGCCTGGGGTTTCTCTTCAAATATTGGCTGGTCCTGGGGGAGGAGGTGGAACCCTTCTTCCGTCCGGCCGACGATCTAAACTACATCCTGCTGGGCAAGAGCTGGTATTTTTGGGCGGAATACAATGTCCACTCCTTGCTCCGACAACCGGTCTATCCCCTCTTTCTGGCCTTGGTCGACGTTAGTGAAATTCCCCTTCGCCTGGTACAGGAATTTCTGCTTTGCGGTTCGGCTTTCTTCATGTTGAACGGCTTTCGCAAAGCCGGGTTGAATTCGACCCTCGCCGGCCTGACGTTTGTCCTGACAATTCTGCATCCGGGATGGTTGCTGTTGGCAAACCGAACCCTGAGGGAGTGTTTTTATACCTCGATGTGGTTGATAACGGTGGGGGCGCTCATACCCTTGACGCTGCAAAAAATATCGGCCCTGAAAATGAGACAGGTTCTTCCGGGGGGGGTGGCCCTGGCCCTCCTCTGGCACACGCGGGAAGAAGCCATCCTGGTGGGATTGTTTCTTTTCGGCTACCTCTACCTGTTCTGGATCTTGCCGCGGGGACGGCGGCTTTGGAGAATAGGGGGAAAGAGGATGCTCGCCCTGTTGGCGGGTTTGATAGCCCCCATCGCGTTGACCAGCATGACCATCCGCAGCATGAACTTTTTCCAGCACGGGTTGTTCGTCAGCCACGAGCTCCAGGACTCCGAAATGAGGAATATGTCCAAACGCCTGGCGCAGATAAAACCGGCCACCCCCAAACCCTGGGTCAACATAGAACGGGAATGTCTGGAAAAAGCCTACGCCGTGAGCCCCACCCTATCCTCGATACGGGAGGCCTTTTCGGAACGGGTGGGGCCCCGCTGGGGGGCGGTTACCCAACACCTGGCCAAAGATGAGAAGGAGATCGGGGGCGGGGCATTCCTGATCGGTTTGCGCGAGGCCGCATCGGAGGAGGGAATTCATGACAACGCTCTTAAGGCGAGGAAATTTTACGGCAGGATTGCCCAGGAAATCGAGGAGGGCTTCGCCTCGGGAAAGTTGGAAAAACGTTTCGTCTTTCACCCTTACGTCGACCCGGAGATTTCAGATTATCTGCCGCGTTTTCCCGGGGGATTGCTCCACGTGGGCAAATTCGCCTATGGGCCGTTGCAAGATACGGACATGCGCATCTATTATCCGCGTCATGAGGTCTTCCCCACCTTGGAAGCTTACGATGAGGTGGCCAATCGGCGCCATCATCTTGCTTACCGCAAAGTGCCCGTGGTCAGGGGATGGGCCTTTCCGGAAGGAGGCCGGGTAAGCGGCGTCGAACTGATCGACCACAACGGCATCGTCCTCGAATCGACCACGGACATAGCTGACCGGCCCGATGTGAGGAAAGCCTTCGGAGAGCAGCTTGCCCCCCTTCAATCCGGCTTTACCTTGCCCCTTCCCAAGGCGGACTATTCCAGCCAAAACGTGACCGTAGCCTTCAGAACGGATGATGGAAACGCCTTTTTTCTGCCCGCGTCCCGTCTCCTCGCCCTGGGACATTTTCAAGTTACGGACGACAAGGGGAACCTGTTGCGGGTGACCGTAGACGAAATAAAATCGGGAAGGGATGATTTCCGGGTCCAGGAGCGAATTCAGGCTTGGTTATGGGTTCACCACGGAAAGTTCCATCTTCTCTTCTTCGCCGCCGCCTTGGTTTTGTGGTCGATTCGGCTGATCCTGTCCGGCCCAGGGGGAATGAGGCGCGGGCACGTGGGATGGATAGGGGCGCTTGGTATCATAATCGGGACACGCTGGTTTTTGATCGCGCTTATTCAGGTTTCCTCGTTCCACGTCGATTTGCGCTATATTTTTCCGGCCCTCGTATTCATACCGGTCCTGCTCGCTTTATTCATGCAGCAGGCTATCGACGGCATACCGCTGAAAAAGGTTCGGCGGCCCCGTTAAATGCCCGAAGAAAACTCACAGCCCTGTCGTATCTGCGGCTCGCCCACCTTCCGGAAATGGAGGAGTTCTCTCTCTCAACCCCCGAATAGCGCTTCCTTTGCCATCACTGACTTCAACTACGGCCGGATCAGCGCCCTTTACCAGTGTGGCACATGCGGATTTCGGCAATGCCACGACTTATCCGACGTTTTATCTTTCTACCGGTCGCAGGTGGACCCCGCATACGAGGACAGCAGGAAACAGCGGACCCTTCAGGCTCAGGCTCTGTTGAACCGCCTGGGCCAATTCAAGCGGAAAGGCCGGTTGCTGGACGTGGGCGCGGGTTCGGGGATCCTGGTCGAGGCTGCCCGGAAAAAGGGATTCCAGGCGCATGGCGTCGAACCGTCTCGTTGGCTGCAGAGACGGGCCGAGAAACGCGGCCTTCCTGTCCGAGCGGTTTTGTTGGAACATACCAAAAGCGAACCGGAGTGGGATGCGATCACGCTGGTGGACGTCATTGAACACGTGGAAAATCCGCTCGGCATGCTCAAGGAAATGGAAAAAAGACTGACCGGCGACGGCGTGGCCCTGATAACGACACCGGACGTGAAATCGTTTTTGGCGCGGCTGCTGGGTCGAAAATGGTGGCACTACCGGGTAGCCCACATCGGATACTTCGATGCTTCCACTCTGGAACTGGCTTGCCAGAAGGCCGGTTTGCGAATCGTTCACCAGAGCAGGCCCGATTGGTATTTTACGATCGAATATTTATGGGTAAGGATCATGCAATATTTTCCCAGTTGGCTGAGGTTTCAACCTTGCCGGCCGATGCGTCGGTGGACGGTCAAAATCAACCTGAGGGACTCTCTGCTGGCCGTAGTTCAAAAAAAGGAGGGAGCAAGTGCATCCCGCTAATTTGAAGGATTACCTTTCCGCCGCCAGGGTGGACCATTGGATCAAACAGATCTTCGTTTTGCCCGGGGTGGTGACCGCCTGGTTGCTGGGCGGGGTGGAAGGAATGGGGTTGAAGGACCTGATCGGACCTACCGTCCTCGGAATCCTGGCCATGAGCCTGGTGGCTTCTTCCAATTACATTTTGAACGAGTGGCGGGATTCGGCCTTTGACCGGCATCACCCACTGAAGTCAAACCGCCCCTTTGTTGTCAGGGTGCCCAACCGCATCTGGTTATGGACCGAATACACTTCCCTTGCAGCGGGGGGGCTATTGCTATCGATGGTTCTCAACCCCGGGGTGTTCTGGACCCTGGTCGTCTTCCTGGTCAGCGGATGGGGGTATAACCTGAAACCGCTAAGGACCAAGGACATACCCTTTCTCGATGTCATCACCGAATCGGTCAACAACCCGTTGCGCTTCCTGGTCGGTTGGTTTCTGGTAACCGATTCAGCCATCCCTCCGACCAGTATCCTCATCGCATTTTGGACGGCGGGGGCGTTTCTCATGGGTATCAAGCGATTCGCCGAATACCGGACCCTGGAGGCCAGAGGAGGGTTGGAAATGCTGAAGGCCTACCGCGGGGTGTTTCGCATCTATACTGAGCACAGCCTCCTCATTTCGTCTTTCTTTTACGCGCTCATGTCCACCTTCATGATGGGGATCTTCCTGATAAAGTACCGCATCGAATACCTGTTGTTGTTTCCCCTCATTTCCGGATTGTTCGCCAGTTATTTGCGGGTGGCATTGAAACCTTCTTCGAGGGCTCAGAAACCGGAAAAGCTGATTCGCGAAAAAACGCTGTGGATCATGGCGATCCTCTTGATGACGCTGTTTTTGGTGTGTTCGCTTATTGACATCCCGCAGTTGCACATCCTCATAGACCCCTACCTGGGATAACCCCGTATTCATATTCATGACACCGAAAGGATTTACCTGCCTGGGGAAAAAAATCGGTATCAAGGAAGACACCCCCGACTTCGCCTTGATTTGCTCCGCCGTTCCAGCCGCGGTTGCAGCCGTGTTTACGCGCAGCGCTTTCTGCGGAGCTCCGGTTATTGTGGGCCGGGAATTGATCAAAAATGGAAAGGCCCAGGCCTTTCTCATCACCAGCGGGGTGTCCAACGTGGCCACCGGAAAGGAGGGATTGGCCAATGCGCGCCTTGAAATGGAAGCCTTGGGCAGGGAATTGGCTATCGAACCGGATCTCGTGCTGCCCTTTGCCACCGGTGTGATCGGCGTCCAATTGCCCATGGAGAAAATCTTACCCGCCATTGCGGGAACCAAGTATGAACTCGGCCCGGATCAATGGGAAGAGACGGCCGAAGCCATTCTGACGACGGACACCCGAATCAAGCTGGTGCGCCGGTCCATCGGAAAGGCCGTGTTGGTCGGCATGGCCAAAGGGTCCGGTATGGTGGAGCCCGACATGGCGACCATGCTCTCTTTCTGGGCGACCGATGCCGACCTGTCCCACAGGGAATTGCAATCCATGCTGAAAAGGGTAGTGGACCGCTCCTTCAATCGTCTCAGTATCGACACGGATACCAGCACGAGCGATGCAGTGGCCATCATGGCCAACGGCTTGGCGGGACCGGTAGATCCGGTCGAATTTGAAGAGACCTTTACCGAAGCCGCAGTGGAGGTGGCCAAGCAGATTGCCGCCGACGGCGAGGGCGCCACCAAACTGATCGAGGTGACGGTGGCGGGCGCCTTGGACGAGATGCAGGCGCGAACCATGGCCAAAAGCATCGTGGGTTCCCCCCTGGTGAAAACCGCCGTTCATGGAGCCGACGCCAACTGGGGCCGGGTGGCCATGGCATTGGGGAAAACCTTCGATAAGAGGCTCGACCCCGCCTCCCTGAAGATCTCTTTTGGGAAACACACGGTTTACCGGGACGGCGGGCCGACGGATTTCTCGGATGAGACAGTCGAAAAATATTTGAATGACAACGATGAGGTAACCCTTGCGGTGGATTTGGGTTTGGGGAATTCGTCCGTGACGGTCTGGGGATGCGATCTGACTGAGGAGTATATCCGCATCAACGCGCATTATCGAACCTAACCCGCATTTCTCACTTACCGGGCGAATGCGACATCCCCCATTTTTCTACTGCGCTCCGGAATCCCGGCACTGGTGCGGACTTCGTTGGATTTGCATCTTTGCAGGGTGTCGACCCAGCTTCACCCGCAAATTGGCACGAAACCCACACCAGCACTCGGTCCCCGTTCGTTCGCTACGAATTTTGTGAGAAATGCGGGCTGATCATCCGCCTGAAACGGGAGGAATGAAAACGACCTCATCCTCGTCCCGAAGCGGGGTCGACCAGTCGACAAACTGTCGATTCACGGAAACCCGGAGAGCGGTCTTTTCCAAGGTAAAGCCATATCTGCGGGCCAGAAACCGGTAGAGTTCGCCTACGGTTTGGGAATCCACGGAAAGGGTTTCTTCCGAGGCGCCGCGTTGATCGCGAAGAATGGCAAAGTACTGCAGGCGAACCGTCTTCATGACTCGGCCCGAAAATCGCTTTTTCCCCCGGTCTTGGAAATCAGCCGCGTTTCCAATATGCGTATGTCGCGGGAGAGAGATTTGCACATATCGTAAAGGGTCAGCGCAGCGACGGAAACCCCGGTCAAGGCTTCCATCTCCACTCCCGTTTTGTAATCCGTGGAAACGAAACAATCTATAACCAATTGGAAATCGTCACCTCGTTTTATTTTTATCTGACAATCGTTCAAGGGGAGGGGATGACAGAGCGGTATCAGATCGCTGGTCTTCTTTGCCGCCATCACCCCGGCCAGAATGGCGGTCTGAAAGACAGGGCCCTTTTTATTATGGATGTCCCCGTCCCGAAGAAGGGCGAGAATATCCTGGTTGAGCTGAACCCGGCACCGGGCCCGGGCCGTTCTATGCCCCGCTTCCTTGCCGGAAATATCGACCATGGCGGGTCGATTCGATTTATCCAGGTGTGAAAGCTTCGCCATCTATCTTTCACCAGGGAAAAAAACGTGCGGGAAAACCCGCCGGAAAGACCTCTTGGTCCTCGGGCAGTTCGATAAAGCCATCGCTGTGGGGGAGCCTGGTCAGATCTCCCGAGTTTTGAGGCGGCACGGGTTCAACCGACATCCGGCCATCGGGGTCGTATTCAAGACTGGCCGGCAATAAAAGTGTGAGCGCCTTATCGAAGGCAAAGGGTGATTTCAAAAGCGCTACTCTTTCATGACTTTTGGTTAATCCGGTCATCTTATCGCTCATTAACGTCACATATCTTCGGAAACAGGTCAAAGTAGAGTTTGGGTTTCCGGGAAGGGCAAAAACGGGTATTCCGCCTTTGCTCGTTCCGAACCACAAGGGCTTTCCCGGCCGCTGCCGCACCCAATGAAAGTGTCGTTCCACCCCGGCGAGCCCCAGCAACTCTTCCATGAAATCATACTTTCCCTTGGAAATGCCGCCGGAGAACAATACCATATCCGTTCCTTCCAACAGGGATGGGAGTTCCGCCGCTATGAAAGCCCGATCGTCCGGAAGGTGGCGCAACCGGGTTCGAACCGGGTAAGCCAGGGCTTGGCAGGCCGCGGCCAGAGCGTAAGCATTGGATTTTCGTATCTGATACGGGGCCGGAATCTTGTCGACCTCCACCAATTCATCTCCCGTGGAGACGATGGTTATTTCAAGCGGGACGGTTACGGTTACCTCGGCATAGCCGCAGGTGGCTATCAGGGCCATTTCCTTTCCGCCCACCACTACCCCCTCCTCCAGAAGGGTGTCTCCTCGCAGGTTATCCGAACCTCTGACGTGAATGAATTGTCCGGGCACGGGTTCGTAACCCTTCTCCAATTGAAACTCCGCTCCGCGAGCCGCCACCCTTTCGATGGGAATTACCGCACCGGCGCCTTCTGGCAGGACGGCTCCGGTCATGACTTCGAAACAGGTTCCGGGCTCCGTCAAGGCGGCGGCCTCGACCCCGGCGCGCTGTACCCCGATGGAACGAAAGGCACGCACCCGCCGCGAAATTTCATCCCCGCGGATGGCGATCCCATCCATCATGACCCGGTCGAACGGGGGAAAGTCCCGGTCGGCCCGAATCGGTTCCCGAAGCACCCGCCCGTAGGCCTCCTGGAAGGGAACGCGTTCCGTTCCCAGGGCATGGCCGTGCTCCTTTATCAGGCTAACGGCCCGTTCTGCGGAAATGGCTGCCATCGTAACCCGACTAAAGCAAGATCGATACCCTCATCGGTCAACTCGATTATTGATCCGTATGCCAACCAACCCATTAAACAGAGAGGAAAACTAACATGGATTAACAGGATGGACAGGATCAAATATCTCACTAACCACTAGCTACTGGGGGCCAAAAGGGGTCAAACGTAGAAAATAGAATTTCTCTTCCTAATTGCCATTGCGATTCGGTTGGGATGCCCCTGGTTGTTTGCCGCTTGTGCATCGGATACCTAAGGAAATTCTATTTTCTACGTTTGACCCCTTTTGGCTTAAGCATTCTGTTTGGGTTTTTGGCCAACTATCTTGAGGATTTCCTCTCGTAAGACGACCTGAAGAACCGATTTGATGCCTGATTCCTCTATTCCAAATTCATATGAGGATTTAGCGATTTTCCGATCCCATTCCGGGCCTAGATTCTCCACGTAATCAATGCAGAATCTGTCAATTTCAAACGGTTCTTTCCCACCAAGTTCATGCATTAACGAGGGAGCGAGCCCCTCCGCCCAGGATTGAGCCTCAATGTCTTCTGCAATCTCTGTTCCGAACTTGGTAAGGCGTAGTGGGCTATCGCTGGAAACCGGAGGCGGTTTCAGGCGAGATAAAATGTCTTTTATATCGCCCCGGATGTCTACTATATCGCCCCGGACCTCTTTCATAGACCTTTTCAGGCTTTCAAGGTCCTTATCGACACTACCCGTCCACCGAGCAAATTTAAACGACGCTGTGCCTACGGCAACCAAGATGATAGCCACGGCGCCCAAAGCGCCAATCCAATGATACCATTCCATATCTCTATCCTCGGTTAAGCCTCATGCGCCACCTTTTCCTCTCTCTCCGTTGGCACAACAGGGCTTTCGGTCCGGACCAGGTTTTCATCCGCACCGGAAAGCTTCTCCAAACGGAAAAGTATGGTGTCCAAATTTCCTCGCACTTCCTTAACAAATTCCCGGAAGTTTTGGCGATCATTGTTAACGCGGCCAATCCAAATGCCAACTCCAACCAAGCCCCCGCCAACGGTGACGCATCCAGCAGCGATTAGGCTAACGGTTTTAATGCCCTCAATAAGTTCTCCTGACACAACTGTTCCTCCTTCAGAAATGGGAGCGGGAAAATAGAAACAAGATTTGAGAATGGGATTGCGACTTGTTTTCCCAAAAGGTGCCCACTTTCCGGATGTCTGCAATGAATTCTTGCGGATTCTGTGAATAACCCTGTCCGGCATAAGAAATTTTAATGGCTTTGCCCTCCTTCCTTCCCCTCATCCGTGCTTATCCGTGAAATCCGTGGTTAATTCTCTACGTAATCATCGGTGGTTTACCCGCGGGCGATAATCTGCCATATTGAGTCCTGTTTTCAATGCGTTCCGTAAGAGACCAACTGGGTCGTCCGTTGCGAGACCTTCGTATTTCCGTCATCGACCAATGTAATTTTCGATGCGCCTACTGTATGCCGGAAGCGGTGTTCGGGCCCGATTATGCCTTTCTGAAACGGGATCAACTGCTCTCCCGCTCCCAAATTGTCCGGTTGGTTCGCGCTTTTTCCGCCCTCGGAGTCGACAAAATACGCATCACCGGGGGGGAGCCCCTGCTGCGCAAGGAAGTGACATCCATAGTGGAAGACATTTCCCGGATCGATACCATTGCGGACATTGCCCTGACCACCAACGGTTGGCTCCTGCCACACTACGCCGAAAAACTCAAGGCGGCCGGGTTGCATCGTATCAACGTAAGCCTGGACTCACTGGAAGATGAGACCTTCATGAAGATGAACGGGAGGGCAAAGTCGGTCTCCGGGGTATTGGAAGGGATCGAAGCGGCCGCCGCGGCCGGCCTTCCCGTAAAGGTAAACATGATGGTCCAAAAAGGCAAAAATGTCCGGGACATTCTCCCCATGACAGCCTATTTCCGGGACCGGGGAATGACTCTCCGTTTTATCGAGTACATGGACGTGGGCAACTTCAACCACTGGGATCCGTCCCGGGTGATCACCGCCGCCGAAATTGTGCGGATGATCGGTGAGCGGTACCCCCTTGAACCCATTGATCCGAACTACAAGGGGGAGGTGGCCAAGCGCTACCGTTTCCTGGACGGGAAGGGGGAGATCGGATTAATCAGCTCCATTTCCCAACCCTTTTGCCGGGACTGCCACCGGGCGCGATTGAGCGCTGACGGAAAGCTCTTTACCTGTCTGTTCGCCACGCGGGGGACGGACCTGAAACCGCTTCTCCACGCCCTGAAATCGGATGGCGAACTAACCGAGGCTCTGGGAAGGATCTGGCGGGGCCGCCAGGACCGCTACTCCGAATTGCGCCAAGGGCGCCCTCCGACCGGGCCATCCCCGGCCAAGGTGGAGATGTCCTATATCGGAGGTTAATAGGAATAGGGTATTCCCAGGTAGTTCAGCATCCAGATTTCCTTCCAGACGCGGTAGCGTCCCTCCCAGGTTATCTTCCCGAACTCCTCCCGCTCGGCTATGGGGAAAAGGAATCCCAGATCGGTATTCACGCGCTCCAGGGTCTTTTGCTGAAAATTGACGTCGTCCAGGGGATCGTCCTCCCAGTCGACAAATACCTCCTTGGTATTTTCCAGGCGCCTCAGGTGACGGTGGTATAATCCCATCAGGTTGCGCGCCAGCGGTTTGCGTTGGAGATACCAGTTTTCCGGGTAGAAGCCCCCGAAGGGCAAAAACATGTTATCGGTCACAAACCGTGTTTTTTCCACGGTTTGGGATACGATGGTGAAACACATGTTCACGGCGCCGTGGCGCTGAGGAATGAGCAAAACCTGGATCCGGTGCTTATCGTCGTGGCTCTGAAAAACGTGCATGCGCAAGGTCACGTCTGAAACGAGCACCGCCTTGAGGGAACAAATGGACTTGAATTCATTGTCCTTGAGCCATTGGCGGAGGGCGAAAATCCTCTTCTGGCTGGGCCACTCCTCCCCTTGGGGATTGATTTTAAAAGAGGGAAAGAGGGGAACGGAACTCTGGCTCAGGGCTTTGATCGCGATCCAATGATAAATCGTTTCCACCAGGAACCAACCGAGAAAAAACACCAGGACCAGGGTCCAAAAGGGTTTGGCAAACCATTCCGCGGAAAAGGAAAGGAAGGCCGCGACCAGAGAAAAAGTAATCCAACGCAGCCATCGGTTCAGAATGGCCAGCAGCAAAGAGGCCACGCGTCCGTTCCACCAGGTCAGCAGCAAGGTGGCGGCCAAAAGCAAAGGAATGACCACATTGTGCCACTGGACATCTGCCAGGATCATATTCATACAATTCTACGATACGAGGGACGGGAAAATTTCGGGTCCGGGCTCCTTGAGGCAAATTTCCGGTAACCTAATGGATCCTTATGGGCATGACCACGCAGAGAAAACTTTCCAAGGTACGAAAAACACCCGGGCTCAATTCATCCTTGAACTCGAAAAAGACCTCGTCCTTGGTCAAATTCCTCAAGGGGTCCATCAGGAACTGCGGGTTAAATGCGATCTTCACCTCCGGGCCTTCGTAGGGAATGCCGCCGAGCGATTCATGGGATTCCCCCAATTCCGGACTGGATGCCGTAATTTCCAACTTGTCGTTATGAATTTTCAAAGTGACGGAGTTATTTTTTTCGTTGGTGACCAACGCGGCGCGGTGGATACAGTGCAGGAGATCTTCGCGCCCGATTTTGACGCGGTGGTGCGTTTCCTTGGGAATGACCTGCTGGTAGTTGGGATAATTGCCCTCAACAATTTTTGAAACCAGGTAGACGTGGTCCTTCAGCCCTTCCTTTCCTTCCTCGGCGCTGATTTGAAAGGCGACCTGACGGTCGCTGAACCAAATTTTTATTTTATCCGCCTGACCGAGGAGGCGCAACAATTCGGTAACGGATTTTGCCGGCAGAATCAGGTTGCCGACCTCTGCATTCTCAATCTCCAACTCCTTGCTGATAAGGGCGAGACGGCGCCCGTCCGTTGCCACAAGGGTCAATTTGTCGTCGGAAAAGTTGAAGAAAACACCGTTGAGAATGTAGCGGCTTTCATCCGTGGATTGGCCGTAAGCGACGCTCCGGAGCATGGTAGCAAGGGTTTCCTGGGGAAGGACGAATCGCCGGTCGTCGCTGAAGGTGGGCAGAGAGGGAAACTCTTCCGGACCAATTCCATTGATCAGAAACTTGGATCCCCCCGAGGAAATTTCCGCTTGGTGGCCGATCGATCGCACCCCGACATCGAGGTTAGGCAATTCCCGGATAATGGTAGCCAACTTGCGGACCGGCAAGGTCAAGCCCCCAGCGTCTTCCACTTCAGCCTTGATACGGCATTGAATCCCCATGTCCAGATTGGTGGTGGTCAGGGAAATATACCCTTCCGCGGCTTCAATCAGAACGTTGCTGAGAATGGGCATTGTCGCCCGGGTTCCCACGACATTGAGGACCTGTTGCAGTCCATTGGAGAAGTGATCTCGGTTAATGGTGAATTTCATGAAGGAGACGAATCGATTCTAGAAGTTTACATGCTGAATAAGATGAGGAATGTACATTAAACAGTATTCATATTATTAAGGGATGTGAATAATTCGTACAAGTTCCGTATATAGTTGATCGCGGCTGGTTTGGAGCCCTTTTTCCCATCCAATAATCCTGTGAATGAAACCCATCTTATCAAGATCGTCCACAAAATAGGCCACTTGTTGGAAATTACCAGAGTCAATTGCAACATAATTCACAGAGTTATTGGGCAGGTGGTTCACCGCTTGGTCGGTATCGTCGCCGCATGTGGAGGAAGAATCCGTAAAACAGGTAACCCAGGAAAATCAGCACAATGCCGATTTCCCGAATTATGGCCAGGATGCTGACAATGACGATGATGAGAATGAAGAAACGAAAATTCAACCGCGTGGTCCAATCGATGTACTTGAAGCTCGGGTATCGGATCGGGCTTATCATCAGGAATGCGATCATGAGCATGAGGACGGGAAGTGCGATGGAATACCCTTTGAGGTCGAATTTGTTGAGTAATAACACCAGAGAGGAAATCATTCCGGCTGCGGCTGGAGCGGGCAGCCCGATAAAATGCTTGGAGGCGGTCAGCTCGCTTTCGCTTATCAGGGGATGGGTGACTACGTTGAACCGGGACAACCGTACCGCCACACACAACAAGTAGATAAAGCCGATGATCCATCCGATATCCCGAAAGAAAGGATAGCCCTGGGTGGGGGAAAGGATGAGAAAAAAAACCATGAGGGATGGCGCCATTCCGAAGGACACCACGTCTGCAATGGAATCGAACTCCTTGCCGAACAGGCTGTCTCGCCCGCCCAACTTGGCCAATCGTCCGTCCAGGATATCGAATAATATTGCGGCGAGAATCAGCCAAACCGCTTCCGTGTACAATTGCTGGGGGGATTTCCCGAAATCTTCCCCAACGAAGCGGGCCTGGATACAACGAATCACCGCAGCGAAACCGCAAAACAGGTTCAAGGCAGTAGCCAAATTGGGTAGGAAATAGATTTTACTGGCTTGATCCGGGTCTGTGTATTTCGGATCCATGGTGGGCTCACTCATCCGGATAAATTACTTCATGAGGCTTTCCAGGTACTGCCAAAAGGATTGGTGCTGCTCGATAGCCTGTTCCTCGCTAAAGGGGAGTTTGGTTCGAAATACGAAATCGGCCATCGAGTTTTTGTCCAGGATGACGTGGCTGAACAGGATATCGTCCTTGACTTCAAAGTAGATACGGTATTCGCCGGTTCTCAGCCGATAATAGGTTTTCCCTTTCCGGGTGAACTTGCTCAACGCATCCTCCACCTCCTCCAAGGCATGAGGAGTCAACCGGGTAATTTCCTCGATCAGAGCCATCTGGCTCAATGTGTCCAACTTATTGAGCTCCCGCATGCTTTGGTCACTGAAAGTCACCTGGTACATTTCGCGAAAATATGGTTTTAGGCAATTTTTTCCCAATTAGATGCATAATGAAGGAAAAAAGGCCATCACCGAGGCAATCGATTTTCCTCCGTTGCGGGGGAGAGATGGGGCAAGGGGTCGTTTCATCGCCCGTTGAAGGTATTTAGAATCAGGTAGACCAGGATTCCGGTCACGGACACGTACATCCAAATGGGAAAGGTCCACCGGGCTATGCCCTTGTGGGAGGCAAACCGGCCGCTCAGGGCAAAGTACAAGGTCAGCAGAACCAGGGGGACGAGCGCGATGGAGAGGAGGATATGACTGATCAGAATAAGGAAATACAGGGGCCGGATAAGGCCCGAGGCGGTGAATGCCGTATCTCCGTAATAATAGTGGTGCAGGATGTATCCGGCCAGGAAGACGACCGATGCCAACGTCGCCGCAATCATCATGGCCACGTGCAGGTTTTTCCTTCCCGCCTTGATGGCGGCGAATCCCATGAGCAGTAAACAGGCGGCCAGTCCGTTGAGGGAGGCGTTGACAGTGGGCAGGTAGCCGATCCAGTTTGCCGCAGCCGGGGCGGGGGTCTTTCCGTAGATAACCCAGAATAGAAAACCGAGAAGGGCCACCGCGATGAGACCGGTTATCCGGATGGCCCGCGTAGGGCGCTCTTTACTCCGCATTGCTTGGCCGGGGGAAGCAGAAATTTTCTTCAGTTGTCATTGACCCGCGACATTTTGGTCGGACAGGAGGTTGTGCAACACATTGTGAATCAATTTCAATCCCAGATTGCCCCGCAGGGTCAGGATCGACTCGGGGTGGAATTGAACCGCTCCATAGGGCAAGGTCTTGTGCTGGATGGCCATGATGGTGCCGTCTTCGCTCTGGGCGGTGACTTCCAGGCATTGGGGAAGATCGTTTCGCCTGGCAAACAGCGAATGGTACCTTCCGGCCTGGAACCGGGGAGGGAATCCGCTGAATATGCCGCGTTGATTGTTGGAAATTTTGGAAGGTTTTCCATGCATGGGATGATCCAACAAATCCAACCTCCCGCCGAAAGCTTCCACCATGCCCTGTAGGCCCAGACAAACCCCAAAGCAGGGAATCCCTTTTTCCACACAATGAGCGACCACCTCGGGAACGTGGAAATCCGCAGGGGTTCCGGGCCCGGGTGAAATGAAGACGAGGTCGGGTTCGTAACGGTCGAGCATGGACAGGGGAAATCCGGCCCGGATGGTGGTGACCTCGGCTTGGGATTGCCGAAAGTAATTTGCCAGGGTGTGGACAAAGGAATCCTCGTTATCCACGAAAAACACCCGAGGTTTGTAGCTTTCGCGGGGGGGAACGGTGAATCCGGGATCGGATGGGGGTGGCCGTCCGGCCAATATGTCGAGAAAGGCGCTGGCCTTGGTGCGGCATTCCCTGTCCTCGTCTGACGGGTCCGAATCGCACAGCAAAGTGGCTCCCACCCGGAATTTGGCCAGGCCGTCCTTCAAGTGAATGGTCCGGATGGTGATGCCCGTATTCATATCGCCATTGAAGCCGATTAATCCGACGGCTCCTCCGTAATACTCGCGGGGCGAATTTTCCAGGTTCTCTATTTGTTGCATGGCGGCCGGTTTGGGGGCGCCGGTCAAAGTGCAAGCCCACATGTGGGACAAAAGGGCGTCTATGGCATCGTAACCGTCCAGTAATTCCCCCTCCACGTGGTCTACGGTATGAAAAAGGCGCGAATAGGCCTCGATCAGGCGACGGCCGATGACCTTGACGGAGCCCGGTTTGCAAACCCTCGACTTGTCGTTGCGGTCCACGTCGGTGCACATGGTCAATTCGGCTTCGTCCTTTTTCGAGGTTATGAGTTCAAGAATGCGGTCGGCATCCTCGATGGCGTCGTTGCCCCGGGGGACGGTTCCCGAGATGGGACAGGTCTCCACCCGGGTGCCCGCAACCCGGACAAACATCTCGGGCGAAACCCCGACCAACTGTTCCCGCCCCAGATTGATCAGGAACTCGTAGGGACTCGGGTTAACGGACCGCATCTTGTCGAACAATTCGCGCGGGGTTTCCCGGAAACCCGTGGAAAATACCTGGCTCAACACGACCTCGAAGAAGTCTCCCTTGCGCGTCCCCTCTCGTATGGCTTCGACCTTGCCGGCGTATTCGCCCGGCTTGTGATCGGAGCGTTGCTCCCGGGCTTTCGGCCGGGGCAGCTCAAAATATTTTCCTTCTCTGGGCAGGCCCGCCGTTTGGTGAGAGCCCATTCGGAAATCGTAATTGCGAACTTCCGCCGTTTCCTTGCGATGATCCGCCACAAAAATCCGGTCGGGGAAAAACAAGTGGGCGTCGGCATAATCCTTCGGGCGCGGATGCCGCAACCGGATCGGTTCGAACTGAAAGACGAGATCGTAACCGAATGCCCCGAACAATCCCAGATAGGCGTCGTTGTCCGATCGGAAAAACTCGCGCACGGTACGAAGGACCGAGAACAGGCCGGGTTGCTTGCTGCGCTCCTCCTCCGGAAAATAATCCGGCATCGGCGCCACCTCCCCGAACAGGGAATCGGGGCCGGCATCCAACCTCCGGAGGTAGGATTGCCCCAGCAAAGCGAGGCGGATCATTTCCAGGATCCGTTTTCCGCGCTCGTTGAGAGCGTTGACTTCGAATTTACGGTTCCGCCCAATGATCTCCACCGGCGGTTTAACGATACCGATATCCCATCGGCTGTACCTTCCCGGGTATTCGTAACCACTGCAAAACAGCGCTCCCTGGTGATGGTCGATGGCCGCAAAAGCCTCCTCCAGCGCACCCGCATAGGGAAGCTTCACCACGCTGCGCGTCACTGTGACTCCTCCCGGGGTTTGGAATTCGAATTCGGACATGGTGATGAAGTGGTTTTGTCCCAAGCCCGAGAAAGTCAAGGGCCAAAAGAGTGGAGAGTGGTCAGCGGGGAGTGGAAAGTGGGGAGTTGGGGCTTGATGCTGGATGGTGGATGCTGGATGCTGGATTGAGATGGTTACCGTCAAACTGGAATATACCGGCGATTTGCACACCGTCGCCACGCACGAACCATCGTGTGCCACTCTGGACACCGATGCGCCGGCCGACAACCAGGGAAAGGGGGAAACCTTTTCTCCCACCGATCTTTGCGCTACGGCCCTGGGATCCTGCATGGTGACAACGATGGGGATCAAGGGGCAATCCAGGGGTTGGGACTTGACCGGGGCAAAGGTTCGGGTGGACAAGATCATGTCGGCCGATGCGCCCCGACGCATTGCCCGGTTGGATGTGGATCTCCAACTACCGGACCGGTTTAATGAGGCAGAGAAGCGAGAAATAGTGGAAATTGCCCATACATGCCCCGTTTACCTGAGTCTGAATCCCAGCATCGAGATGAAGGTAATTTTGAGATGGATTTGAATCAGACAGCTCCGGGGAGGGGCACGAGAATGGGGTTGCTCCTGGCGGGAGCGATTTTGGCCGGTTTTTTTTCCGGATGCGGCCGGGACTCCTCTTCGGATGCGGCCCAAAAAACCTTTGTCTTCGCCCGGGGGAGCGATTCTCAGAAACTGGACCCCGCCGACGTGGAAGACGGTGAATCGGTCAAAGCGCTCAATCAGGTTTGCGAGGGTCTTGTTCGTTTCAAACCTGGAACTCTCGTGGTGGAACCTTGGCTGGCGGAATCTTTCCAGGTGTCCGAGGATGGATTGAGTATCCGGTTTGAACTGCGGGAAGGGGTGCGTTTCCACGACGGCACGCCTCTCAATGCCGAGACGGCCGCGTTCTCCTTTCAGCGGCAGATGGACCAGACCCACCCCGGCCATCTTCCGGGAGCCATGTTCCAGTATTGGAATTACCTCTACGACGATATTACTGAGGTGGAGATTGCCGGCCCCATGACCCTGCGTCTCGGCCTGAAGCAACCCAACGCAACCCTTCTCTACTCCCTCGCCTCCTTTCCCGCTTACCTGATCAGCCCTCAGGCCTTGCGGGATTACGGGGAGGACATGGTCCGGCGCCCCGTCGGAACCGGCCCCTACAAATTTGTCAGTTGGGAGCCCAATCAGGCCATCGTTTTCGAAAGGTTTGAGGATTACTGGGCCGAACCGGCCGGTTACGATCGGTTGGTGCTTAAAGTAGTACGGGATAACGCGGTGCGCCTCCTGGAGTTGAAAGCGGGTAAGTTGGGCGGTCTCGACGGTATGCAGCCCTCGGAACTGAAGCCGCTTTTGCAGGACCCTGCCTACCGGGTTTATCACGAACCGGGCATGAACTTTGCCTATATCTGTTTCAACCAGGCGGCGGAGCGTTTTGCCGAACCGGAGATTCGCCAAGCGGTTTATCAGGCCATAGACCGGCAGAAACTGGTCGATGTCGCTCTCGATGGTTGGGGCGAGGTAGCCCATTTCCCCATGGCCAAAGGAATGCTGGGACAGCCGGCCCAGTTCGATCCCGTTCCCTACGACCCCGAGGCGGCCCGGGCCGTTTTCGAAAAATACGCCGACCGATGGGAAGAACCCGTTTCCATCAGCGTAATGAACGCGGCCCGGTTATACGCTCCCGATCCGGTAAAAATCATTTCGCTGGTCAAGGAGGATCTCAAGCGGGTGGGTATCGCGGTCGAAGTGGATGTGCGGGATTTCAAAAACCACCTTCACCACACCCGCAACGGACGTCACGAACTTGGATTTTTGGGTTGGATGGGCGATAACGGGGATCCCGACAATTTTCTCAGCATTCATTTGGCTAGCTGGTCTGCCAAAATGGGGGCCGCCACCAACATCGCCTTTTATAAAAACGAGGAACTGGACGACCTCCTTCTGGCCGCACGCAAAACCGCCGATCTCGACCGGCGGCAAAAACTGTATGAATCCGTATTGGCAATTTGGCGGCGGGACCTCCCCTACCTGCCCCTGGTTCACGGGGAGGACGTGGTGGTTCTGAAATCCGACGTGGCGGGGTTCACCCTTGCCAAAACCGGCGATATATTTTTGGGCCCGATTCGGAAAAAAGGGGTCAGGCCTTGAGGGGTTGTTGCCCAAAACCACCTTTATCGAAATACTGGGTGTCCTTTTCCCGTCTTGCTTTACCAAGAATACACGCGGCAGAGCAAGGATGCTCTTGCCCTACCAAATATACCCGGCTGCATGCGGTAGG
>JAJDZZ010000003.1 GCA_022824405.1 Opitutales bacterium | reverse complement strand
ATGCCGCTGCCCTACCGCATGCAGCCGGGTATATTTGGTAGGGCAAGAGCATCCTTGCTCTGCCGCGTGTATTCTTGGTAAAGCAAGACGGGAAAAGGACACCCAGTATTTCGATAAAGGTGGTTTTGGGCAACAACCCCTTCCTAAACTTCAGCCTTTAGCCTTCAACCTTCAGCCTTTAGAATCCTTTGTGCCTTTGTGCCTTTGTGCCTTCAGCCTTTCTTTAAAACAATCCATCAAATCGGGCTTGGTTTCCCAACCGATACCCGGCACCTCGGGAGCGGAGGCCCGTCCTTTCTCAATTTCAACCGACTCTCCAAATCCTCCGAGAGGGGCAAAAACTTCGGGATAAACTTCCGTTCCCCCGATCTGCAGGCCTTGGGCGACGTGGAGGTTGAACAAATTCCCTCCGTGCGGGAAACAGCTTCTCCGCGACCAACCGGCACTTTCCAAGGCATGGATGATGTCCAGGTATTCCGAGACCCCATAAGCCAATCCCGGATCCATCTGCAGAATATCCCGATCCGGACGTAACCCGGCGTAGCGAATCAGGTTGTTTGCCTCCTGCAGGGAGAAGAGGTTCTCCCCGGTTGCCAAGGGCGGCCCGTAAGCTGAACCCAACTGTTTGTAGGCCTCGAAATCCAATGGATCGACCGGCTCCTCATACCATCGCAGGTTCAAATCCTCCATGGCTTTCCCCCATTCCAGCGCTTCTTCCACCCTGAAGCGGCCGTTCGCATCTACCGCCACGTCACTCGGAGAACCCACCGTGGCGATGGCGGTTTCTATCCGCTGCAGATCCTCCTTCAAGGATGCGCCGCCGATCTTGATCTTGACCGAGCGAAATCCCCTTTCCGGATAGCCCTCCAACTCCCGTCGCAACCGGGCCTGTCCGCCCTCATCATAATAGTATCCCCCCGCCGCATAGACCTCGACCGAGGAATCGGATCGGCCCCCGTTAAAGCGCTCCGCCAGACAGAGAAATAGCGGCTTCCGCTCGAGTTTGGCATAGAGATCCCAGGCCGCCATGTCGATCGCTCCGATAGCGACCGATCGTTCCCCATGACCCCCTTGCTTTTCGTCGCGGCGCATGAGCCGATTCAATAGAAGGGGATCCGGTAATCCACCCCGGTTGTAGGCGGAAGGGTCCACCCGCAGCAGGCGAGGCCCAAACCGCTCCCGGATCATTTCAGTTTGGGCGTAACGGCCTATGGACCCGAATCCGTATCCGACTTCAACGGATCCATCATCCCCCCTCGCCAGGATGGCCACAACCGAACCCGTCATCCCGGCAAAACTGACCGTGGCATTTCGGTAATCAGCCTGCAGCGGAATGGTCCGGACCCGTATGGATTCAATCCTGATCATGCAAATTCATTAACAAGTAAAACCATATAAACCACAAAGTCTCAGAGTTGGAGGAGGAAACCACTGATTACACCGATGAGCACGGATAAAAAACGGAGGGGGGACAGGAATGTCCCCCCTCCGTTAACCCTTGTTCCGGCGCAGCCGGATCTCTTAGCGGTCTTGCCGATCTTTGCGAGAGTCAATTCTCCTTTCGATCACCATCACGACAAACCTTCACGCCTCCTTCTCTCTCCCCAATTCCTAATTCCTCATTCCTAATTCCTAATTGGCGCCCCCGGCGCTTCTGTGCCTTTGTGCCTTTTCTCCATTTACTCCATTGACTTGTGTAAATTTTGGAGTTTATTCCAAATTATGCACAAAATGGTTCCGAGAATTGCTCAAACCGCGTGTGAAGAGCTTGCTCAAACGTTTCCAGTCGTTGCCATCACCGGGCCTCGCCAATCCGGAAAGACCACTCTTGCTCAAACTGCGTTTCCGGAGAAACCGTACGTTTCCATGGAAGATCCGGACCTTCGGGAGGCAGCCCACTCCGACCCTAGAGGATTCCTGTCTGCTCTAGGCGAAGGCGCGGTCATCGACGAGGCGCAACGAACGCCCGAGCTTTTCTCCTATTTGCAAGGAATCGTAGATAAGGATAGATGGAATGGAAGGTTCATCCTGACGGGATCCCATCAATTTCTACTCGACCAAAAGATCTCCCAATCATTGGCGGGGAGGGCGGGTTACCTGAAACTTCTGCCGTTGAGTTTTGGCGAAACGAAGGGCGAGTTGGAAAAGCCGGTTAATGCCAATGAGATCCTATGGAAAGGCCTTTACTCCTCCACTGCGATCCATGGGGCCAACCCGCGTCTCTGGTTTGGGGCCTATGTCCAAACCTATCTGGAGCGTGACGTCAGGCAATTGATTAACATTCGGGATCTATCGAGCTTTCAGACATTTCTGCGCCTTTGCGCCGGACGAACGGGTAGAATCCTCGATATTGGGGCGCTCTGTAATGAGGCCTCGATTGATTACAAAACGGCCAAGAGTTGGCTATCGGTGCTGGAGGCCAGCTACGTTATCCACCTTTTGAAGCCCTACCACAGCAATTTTAACAAGCGCCTGGTCAAGAGGCCCAAGCTATACTTTGTGGATACGGGTTTGGCATCCTGGTTGCTTGGCATGAAGGAGCCATATCAGTTGGAGCACCACCCGCTTCGCGGCTACCTCTTTGAAACCCTGGTCTTTTCAGAAATCCTCAAGTGTCAATACAATCGCGCGGAGCCTTCGAACTTATTTTTTTGGAGAGATAGTCATAAAAACGAAATAGACTTTCTGCTTGATCAAGGGCCATCGCGCCTGGCCATCGAAGTTAAGTCCGGGCAGACGTTGAACGCTTCCTTCTTTGCCGGTCTCGATTACTGGAAGCGCCATGATCATGGAAAGAACGACAAGACCCTCCTGATTTATTCGGGTGACGACACAATCCACCAAAGCAGAGGGCACCTGATAGCCAATTGGCAAAACATGGAAAAGGCTTTAACCTGAATAAACCACGGATGAGAGGCGCCGGGGGCGCCAATTAGGAATTAGGAATGAAGAATTAGGAATGGGGAGAAGGGAGTAGTGGTATCAAGCTGTAGGAGCGGGTTTATCCCGCGATTGCTTTGAGGCTGTTTCATGGGATCGCGGCGTAAAGCCGCTCCTACTCGCGTGCTCTTTGCGAGAGTCGATCCCCTTTTGCCAAACGATTAATTCTCGATATGCTTTAACCCCGCTCACTTTGTGCCTTTGTGCCTTTGTGCCTTTGTGCCTTTGTGCCTTTGTGCCTTTGTGCCTTTTCTCAGCGTTCTTGGCGAGCTTTGCGAGAGGCTTTTCTTAATTCTATCACGATCACATTCACGGGTCTGGGTAGGACAATTGGCTCAGCCTGACCGTATGGGCAAATATGAGTTCGTCGTCGATGCTGACAATCTCGAACCGCATTTCGGGGTCAGCCAGCGCGGTTTGGAAATTCAGGATCCCGAAAGAGGGCTTCTCGTTGTAGCCAAAGACTGCCCCTGGCATCAGGTCGGCCGTATGGATGTTGGTCAGCCGGGAACTCGACATTTCATAGAGGGGATAATCCCCCTCCCGAGGGTTAATCCAGAAGTCGGTTCGATGCCGGTCCCCGGATAAGAGGAGCACTCCCTCGATCCGGTTCCGGCCGAGGTAGCGGAAGATTTCTTCCCGTTCCTCGATAAACCCGTTCCAGGTATCTTTGCTACCGGGTTTGGCTGCAGAAGCCCAGGCCACCGGCGAGGCGATAACCTTGAAGGTAGCTTTGGAGGCTTTCAGACCCGACAATAACCACTCCTTCTGAACCGGGCCTAGCATGGTTTTTTCCTCCTTGTGCGGATTGGTCCGGTAGGTTCGGCCATCCAGCATGAAGATGTCCACGTCTCCCAGAGAAAATTGGAACCAACAACCCGGCCATTCCGTCCCGCCTCCTCCGGGATTAACCCAATTGCGCTGGAATACTTCCACCATGGGCTGTTTCCAGACCGGCCGGTCCTTGTACGGCCCCATCCAGACATCGTCCGTGGCCGAATCGTGATCGTCCCAGATGGCGTATAGGGCAGTGGTATGCCCAAGTTTTCGGAAATCCGGCTGCGATTGCCGACGGTAGTAAGTGTAGCCGTGAAAGGCTCCCGGCATTTCCGGCATGTTGATGTAGATGTTGTCCCCCAGCAACAACAGGGCGTGCAATTTCCGGGCCGCCAAGGTGGACCACATGTATTCATATTTGGGCGTGTAGCCGGCACATCCCCCCACCCCGATCTTGAATGAACCCGAACTGCCCCTCTCCGGGTAGGTGCGGAAGGTGAGCCCGGCATCCCTCAGCACAGGAGTTCCGTTCACCAGCACATCATAGCGGTACTGCGTGTCGGATTGCAGGCCTTCCACCGTCACTACAACGGTGTAATCCGCCCCGGCTTCGGCTCGATCCGAGGCTTTGCCGGCCAAGCGTCCGCTTTGGTCGTAACAGCGGACCTCCACCGTATCCTCTCCCATGGTCCTGAACCAGAAACGGGCTCCTTCACTGGTTACCGACCCCAACATGGGCCCATGGATCAACCCAACTGCCTTTTCCTCGGCCACAGCCTGAAATTCAGGCCAGTCTGTAAGGGATTTTAACAGATCCCTCGGACCGGCCAGAAAGCGGGAAAACTCCATACCGTTCTGCAAAGCCTTGCCCATGGTTTCCATGGCTTTCCCGATTTCGCCCTTTACCGAATGGGCCACCGTCAGGATGAACCAGGACTCCGCGTCGGTAGCATCCTCATCCAGGCGAAACTCGGCCAAAGAGATGGCTTCGTCTATGTCCCCTTCCAGAATCTCCAACAGTTGCCGTTGCCCCCGGCGCTTGTAGAGCATTTCCGCCCTCACCGCGGAAAACTGCCGCCGGGTCCATTCGTTTTCGCTGCCGTAATAGGCAAAATCCGGATCCTCCTCCCAGGCATCCTCGGGAGCGAATTGCCCGTAATTCTCCGCAATGGCCCTTATTTCCTCTACCGTCAGCGGCTTGGAATCACCCGCTTTGCTCCCCTGCGGATAAGCCGCCGGACCAAGCAAAAGCAGCGCCAAGCCCGCCAGGATTCCGAGATGCCGAGAAAAATTAACCACAGAGAACACCGAGGACACAGAGAAGTTAGAAAGGCTGAAGGATAAAGGCTAAAGGCTAAAGGTGCTGAAGTCTATAGTGATCATGATCGTGATCGAATTAAGAAAAGCCTCTCGCAAAGCTCGCCGAGCCCTACCATTTCGAAATGTAAACGGTAGGGCAGTGGCATCCTTGCCGCGCCTGAATTAGTCAAATTGAGCCAAGTCGATTGGAGAGTCTTTGGATTAGCTCTCGCAGAGACCTACAAGAACGCCAAGAGGCGCCATATCCGTGTAATCCGTGGCTCGTCTTTCTCCCCATTCCTAATTCCTAATTCCTAATTCTTAATTGGCGCCCCCGGCGCCTCTGTGCCTTTCTCCTCACTTTTCCACAAACTGCAGGGCGTAGAGGCTGGCTCCGCGCATCTTGAACTGCAGGCGAATGGTTTTCCCGGAAAGGTGTCCCAAGTCGGACCTGGTTTTTCCCTCGAGGCTGAGGGTGGAGTGCCGCATTTGATTGGCCCTCAATCCGACCAATTCACTGAGGTCGGCCTCCTGGTTCAACCATTCCACTTCATGCCGGATAAAATTGCCGTTGATCCAGATGCAGTTCTCGGCCTCATATCCGGGAATGGTCTTTCCTTCTTCATCCAGGATTCCAACCAGGCAATACCCGAGGGCGCCGGTATCGATGTTCAGTTCGAGCCGGTTTCCATCGAAGGCCAGGGGACGGGTCACCACGGTCACTTCCCGGTCGTAGGGAGTGTCGGCCGAGACAAAACCATCCAGGCGCTGCACCGCCCGATAAATGGCGTTGCCGGCCTTGTTGCGGACGGCCGGGGAATGATATTCCTCCTGACCGTAAAAATACTGCCAGATTTCATCGCCGCGACGAATCATTCCCTCGGACATGTAAATCTGGTGGATGTCGCGGTCCTGATAGCGATCCATCGGTATGTAGGCCGGCCGCATGAACCGCTTCCAGTTGACTCCGTCCCGGCTTATCGCCACGTGGGATTCCATGGTTCCCGATCCTTTCTCATAGGACGGGTGATAGAGAATGCGCCGGTTCAACGGCTGATGTGGCTCTTCGTAATCATAATACATGGCCGGAAAGGAGATGTAGGCATCCTCGGCCCATGGGTATTTCATGCCCTTGGGAACATAGATCCCGCTCCCCCCGGGATCGACTGAAAGGTCCGGAGCGAATACCGTTGGCATTTCTACGCTGAAGTCGCCCGGAGTCAGGGGTCCGTTATCCATCCACCAAGGAATGGGCAAGCGGAGGGGGCGCGTTTGCGCGATCTCGAGTGCTTCCTTCTGGGTAAGAGGATCGACCGGCCAGGGGGAATAAATATCGGCCGTTTCGGAAATGACGAACTGCCGGCTCGTTCCCCCACCCGGGGTCATGGGATGTCCGGTGCGTTGATACCCGATATACAATTGCCGCTGATCGTCGTAGAACAAACTGGATTGAGAACCGGAACGGAAAGGTAGGACCGCAGTGCGATGGCGTTTCCATTTCCAACCGTCCGGGGAGGTGTAGAGGTAAACGCCCCGGCCCTCCAGACCGCTGACATACTTCCACCGGTGCTCGGGAGGTCCATTCGGGTCGATAATCGGTCGACCCAGAGGCGCCGGTTCGGGAAGGACGATATTCTTGTCCCCCTTCCAATGAAAACCGGTGTCGGGAGCCACAAAGTTTACCCCATCATGGGAAATGCGAATTCCCAGGTAGTCATCCGCCACCCCATGGTAGATGCGGATCGTACCCTGCTCATCCTCAATGACGGTCAGGTGCTTGCGGACCTGTCCCAGTAATCCTTCAACCACCCGGGTTATGTATTTGGGCTGATGGGTATTGAAGGTGATTCCCCCGCTGGATTCAAAGAGGGAATCGTCCCAGAAAACGTGCTTTGAACCAGCAAGATCCACCCTGCCCCGCTTTGGGGAATCCGGGCCGAAACGAAGGGGCGCTCCCCGAAGCAATGCGACTTCGGGAACGGCCGGGGCAAAACTTCCCGGCGGCTCGAAAGATTCCCGGTAAACCAATCCTCTGGAAAAGCGCAACTCGTCCAAAATGCCCGGTAATGGATCCCCCCAGAGCCCATTTCGCCCTACGCTCATGTAAGATTCGTCCCCCCATGGCAGCCGCTTGAGTTCGATTGTCTCACGATCCACTTGCTTTCCATCCAAGAATAAGGTCAGGGCATCCCGGTTGGACTCGAAGGTCAGGGCAAAATGGTGCCAACCCCCGCTATTGAGCGCCTCGTCAGCACCACCCAAGGAAACCTCGTTTCCGGATGAAGCATTTCGGAATCCAAAGCTGCCCTTATCTGTATCGACCGTCAGTCGGGTATAGGTGTCGTTCTCCCCTCTCGGTCCCGTCCCGATTTCGAAGACGACCCCCTCCTCCCGTTCGGTTGAATTCCCCTTCAGCCAAAACTCCACCGTCCAATCGAAATCCCCCAGGTTCAGATCGGTTTCGGAGGGATTGACAAAACCGACTTGTTTGCGCAGGTGGCGTTCTCCCCCCGTCATCAGCGCGGCAAAATCGGCGTTGTGCCAAGTGAGAGGGACCTGGGTTCGACCCGGTGGTACGGGTAATGGGGTGAGGGAGGCGGTGGCTTGACCCCTCTCCGGAATCTCGACCGGGGGATGGGGAACGGTCGACAACGCGCGGCCCCACTTACCTGCAGTCAGGGTTCCTCCCAACCCCAGGACCATGGGCGCATCCAATCCGGCGCTGGAGTCGATAGTGTGGCTTGGATACAACCACTCCGGCTCGTCGAAGAGCCACAAGGCCACCGTCTCCGGTCTCGTGTCGCCCGCCTTGTCCACCTGCGAGTAAGCCGGGCCAAGCAAAAGCGGCGCCAACCAAAATATTTGGGTAATCATTCGCATAATTTATTCGATCAAGATAAAGTCATCATCGTTTCGGAGAATTGGATTGTCCTGAAATTCTCTCGCCAAGCACGCAAAGACCGCTAAGAAGGAACCACAAAAAGTTTTCTACGACTAACCACAGATTATACAGATTTACACGGATAAAGCGCCTCTCTTCTCTCCACTCTCCACTCTTCACTGGGCGCCAGCCCCCCTCTGTGCCTTTGTGCCTAATTTTCCAAAAATTGCATGGCGTAGAGGTCCGTGCCCCGCATGCGGAAGGCCAGACGAACCGTTTTTCCAGCCAGGGCGGTGAGATCGGTGCCCTTCTCCAACCACTCGACGGTGTGGGCGACCGAGTTGGTATTGATGTAGATACAATCTTCCAATGCGTAACCCGGTAGGGCAATTCCTCCTTCATCGAGGATACCCACCTGGGCGTAACCAGCGGCCCCGGTATCGATATTCAAAACCAAACGGTTTCCTGTAAAGGTAAGGGGTAAAGTGGTGAAGCTGCCTCCCGTGTAAGAGGCGCGGAGGGAAACAAACCCGTCCAAACGCTGGGTCAGCCGATGCGTAACCGCGCTGGGCGCGTCCTCGGTCCAGGCATCGTGATAGGAGGCCCGGGTATAGGAATACTGATAAATTTCATTTCCCCGGCGAACCATGCCATGGGCCAGATAGGGCCGCCTGACGGGGAAGCCTTTATGGTCTCCGATGGGCAGGTAGGCCGGCCTGGGATACCGTTTCCAATTCAATCCATCGCGGCTGACGGCCAACTGCGGTTCCACCATACCGGTACCCATTTCCCGGCTGGGGTGGGCCAGTATCTGCCGAGTAGGCGGTCCGTCTCCATGGTAATGGAAAAACCACAGAGGAAAGGCCAGGTAGGTGTCTTCAGCCCATGGGTATTTCAGGGCCCGGGTGTTGTAGAGATCGGTCGCCACCGGATCCAGATCCGGATCCGGTCCCATGGCGATGGGAAACTCGATGCCGAATCCCGGAGGGGCCAACGGCCCATTGTCCAACCACCAGGGATCCCACTGCTCCACTTTCAGGGGCCGATCCCGGTGGATTCGCAATGCCTTTTCCCGCGTCGTCGGCTCAAATTCCCAAGCCCCGAAAAGGTCCGTGACTTCCGTCCGCACAAAATACCGCTCCGTCTTCCCGGAGGGAGTTGAACCGTAGTCGGACCGATGATGCCCCAGATACACTTGGCGTTGCTCATCGTAATACAGGGTGGAAGCCGACCCGGGCCAGAAGGGAAGCGCGGCCGTTTCACTGCGTTGAAAAGACCACCCGTCGGGTGACGTCCAGATATACCAGCCTCCCCTGTCGTGCAGCCCTACCAGCGCTTTCCACCGTTCTTCAGGCGGACCATTCGGATCTATGATAACGGATCCGGCTTTGGCCGGTCCGGGAATGACCTGGTTGGCCCGGCCTCTTCCCAAATCCGGGGCTTCGAAATGAAGTCCATCCCGCGAGGTCCAAACGGCGACGCCACCCGCGCCTTCACCGTAAAGCCGGATGAGTCCGTCGTCACCCTCGATCACGGTGGACCAACCGATTCCCCTATCCAGGACAATTTCTTCCAATCGGGCGGGATGCGGGATCAACCGAACCCCCTCACTTTCAGCCAGAAGGACGTCATCGAGAAAGAGATGCTTGCGGCTCCCCATTTCCACCACTCCGGAAGGAGCTTTGTTGCCCGGATAGAGGAGTGCCCCTCCCTTCTGCAAAGCATAAGGCTTCCGGCCTGCCCGGTGCAGGCGCGAGTGACTGTCCGGAGGGGAAAAAGACCCGGAAAAATCGACACTGTCGGAAAAGCGCAATTCATCGATTGCGCCGGGTAGGGGTCGGTTCCAAAGTCCGTCCCGGGCCACGGTAAAGTAGGCCTCTTCCCCAAAGGGCAGCGCCCGCACCCGGGCCGATGCTTCAGCCACCGCTTCCCCGTTGAGATACCAGATCAGCCGGCCTTTGCCATGGGTGAGGGCAAAGTGATTCCAACCCTTTGCCATAGCTTCCCTGGAGCGAAGTTCCACCGTAGCGCTACCTGCCTGGTTATGGAAACGGAGCAGGTTCTTCTCGGGAACGACCGAGAGCCGGGTCACCCGATCATTTTCTCCCCGTGGTCCGCTGCCAATTTCGAATACGACTCCCTCCCCCTTGGACTTTCCGTCGAGTTGCAACCAGAATTCTACCGTCCAGTCCTCCGGCCCCAGATTAAGGGGTGTCCGGGTGGCATTTTCAAACTTGAGGCGCCGCAAGTGGCTGTTCCCATTGGTGAACAGGGCGGCAAAGCGATTATTGTACCAGGTCAAAGGCTCCACCGTGCGGCCCGGTTGGAGTTCCGGAGCCTTCAGACCGAAGCGGATGTAGGTTTCCTCACTGGAGGGCTTGTAAACCGGATTCCAGTCCTCCGGCTCGACCGCGGCAAGAGCCCCGCCAAACTTCCCCGGCACGATGGATCCGCCCCGCCCCAGTATCAGGTGCAGGCCCCGAGAGGTGGCATCAGAAAGCGGACAACTGGGGTAAAGGCCTTCCTGCTCGTCAAATAACCATAGAGCCACCGTCTCAGCCCTGGTCACAGGGCCCAAAATTAGTAATAAAGCGGCGAGGGAAAAAATGCGTTTCATAAGGTTAATCTGAAGTGGGGAGGTGTTTTCCGTTTACCATGCCTCTCGGTAAATGATTTCCGCGTCCGCAGCCGATAGTCGGCGCGGGTTGTTCCGCAACAACCGGGTAACTTTCATGGATTCCCTGGCCAAGGTCGGGATGGCTTCTTCCGGTACCCCGAAATCGCGCATACGTTGCGGAATGCCGCAGTTCCGGGAAAGTTCCTCGAGCCGGGCCAATCCCCGTTCGGCTGCTACCTCATCGGGTTCTCCGATTCCGACTCCCAGCGCCCTGGCGATCCCGGCGTAGCGCTCGGGAGCGGCCGGCAAATTGAATCGAAAAACGGCTGGGGTCAGTAATGAATTGGAAACCCCGTGAGCCACGTGATAGGCGCCCCCCAGGGGATAGGCCAGGGCATGAACGGCAGCGGTGTTGACGGGACCAAGACAGAGGCCTCCGTTCATGGCCCCATGCATGACCTGGGTCCGCGCCTCCAGGTCCGAACCGTTTTCAACTGCCCTCTCAAGGCTCCCTCCAATCTGGCGAATGCCTTCCAAGGCGATGGCGTCTACTACCGGGTGAGCATGCAAGTTGGCATAGGCTTCCATGCAATGCACCAAGGCATCGTAACCGGTCGCAGCCGTTATGGAAGGAGGCAGACTCAGGGTCAGTTCCGGATCCACGAAGGAGGCATCCGGAACCAGGTGCGGACTGACCACGCCTTTTTTCAACTTATCGCCTTCATCCAGAATGATTGAATTCGGAGAAACATCGGCTCCGGTGCCCGCGGTAGTCGGTATACAGGCCAGATAGGTCTCCCGGCCCTTTACCAGCCCAATTCCGAATACCTCCTCAACCTTCTGGGAGCCGTTCCAGAGAGCGGCGACCAGCTTGGCTACATCCAGGGCGCTGCCTCCGCCAAACCCGACAATCGCATCGGGTTCATAGGCCTGTACCGCCTGAACCGCCTGGTGGAAATCCGTCAGGTCCGGTTCCCGGTCCATTCCGACGAACATCCCGGCTTCCAACCCCTCCCCTTTCCAGGATTCCATTTGGACTTGCGCCATTTCAGCGGGTACTCCCTCGCTCGTTATTACGAATACCCTTTTCCTGGAAGCGGCATTTAGTTCATCAGCCGCCCCGGCCACGCAGCCCGGACCAAAAAAGAGGCGTTTGGGTTGTTGTAAAATTAAAGGGTTCATTTCAAGTTGCTCGGATTCTGTCACCAGGCGGAGGTTCGGACGCCTGCCCGTCGGCCGCTTCATCAAAATCGGGGTTGGGCGTCATTTCCTGAGCCCCGACGCGGCGGCGCCAGTCCCGCAATGCGGCGGACAGGGACTCCACCAACTCCGGATATTCCCCGGCCAAGTCGTTTTCCTCCCAGGGATCCTCCTCCAGATCGAAGAGTTCAAATGCTGAAACCTCAGTTGAGTTGCCCATACTTCCTTCAAACCATTCGATCAACTTGTGCCTTCCCCGGAGGATCGAACCACAAGGCCCCAACCCGGTGTGATGATAGTGGGGATAATGCCAGAAAAAAGCTTCCGGTCCATTATTTTCCCTTCCACCGGAAAGAGCGGGGAATAGGTTCCGCCCATCCAACTCTACTTTCGGCAGGCTTGCCCCGGTCATGTCCGCCAAAGTGGGAAACAGGTCGGCCAGGGAAACGGCCTCGGTTAAGACGCGGCCCCCATCCAAACCCCCGGGCCACCGCATCAGGAAGGGCACGCGAAGCCCGCCCTCGTAGAGATCGGATTTGGCCCCTCGCCAGGGTTTGCGTGCCTCGCTGTCGGCAAAGGCGCCGTGATCGGACGTAAAAACCACAACGGTATCCTCACGGAGGTCCGACCGATCCAAGGCCTCCATCAACCGGCCAAAGGAATCGTCCAGCTCCGCCACCATGGCCGCCTGGGTTGGATGAATCCACTCCTTCTCCCGAGAAGGCTTGTTTTCAAAATGTTTCAGGTAAGCCGACGGAGCCATCTCCGGCCGGTGGATGGTATTGTGAGCCAACACACACAGGAACGGTTTGTCGCGGGGACGCCGGAGAAACGCAATGGTCCGGTCCGTCAATTCCTGCACGTTGTGTGCATCGTCCTCGGGATCGAAGTGGGGCTTCGGCTTTTTTGTAACGAAAACCTCGTCGAACCCATGGGATTCCGGATCCATGGGCCGGTGCGGACGGTAATGGTAATCCTTCCCCAGGTGCCATTTTCCGATGTGGGCCGTTTCGTATCCATGAGCCTTGAACACGTCTCCCAGGGTATGCTCGGAAACCGGCAGTCCTTTTTGCCAATCCGGCGTAATCAAACGGGGATTGGCGGGAACGGTGCCGGGAATGTAGTTGGTCAAATGGAGACGGGCCGGATGGCGCCCCGTGTAAATCCCGGCCCGGGCCGGAGAGCAGACCGGCCCCGTGGCGTAGGCCCGGTCGAAGCGGATTCCCTGGCCGGCAAAGGAATCGAGATGCGGAGTCTCGTAGTAGCGGCTGCCATAACAACCCATTTGGCAGGATGACAGGTCATCCACGATGACCAGTAATAGGTTGGGATGCCTGGCCCTCATTCCAATCCGTCTCTTGGCTTGTGTGCTTCTTGGCGGCTTTGCGAGAGACTCCTTTTTATGTTTTTTGCGCCTTTTCCGCCTCATCTCTTCTCAGCTTTCTCACCTGATGAATGGTCAACTCCTCCACATTGGCTGGCCGGTAACCGCCGAAAAGGCGACTGGTCAGGTAACCCACCCCAAAGAGAATGAAGTGACCGAAGAGACCGATGAGCATGGAGTTCATTTCCCAATTGAACCCGAAATCGACGATGCGGCTGCCCTCCCCGTCGGGCTTGGACAAGAGGGCCCAGGAAGTAAATATGACACAGGCCGCAATTCCGTAATAGACACCGGTGCGGGTGGCGCGCCGGGTCAGGAAACCGAGACTGAACAAACCCAGGGTGCCGCCCGATATGATGGTGGCAATGGTAATGGCCCGTTCCATGAGGGGGACCGACCCATCCTTCGGAAGCAGCAATATCGCTATGGTGGAGGCCGATAATCCGCCCAACATCACGAAAAGCCTCCCGCATATGAGCCGGGTTCTCTCTTTCACCTTGGGAAAGATATTTCCAAAGTAGTCGGTGGTCAGGACCGTTGCGATGCTGTTGAGATCGGCGCTCACCGAGGACATGGCCGCCGCCAGGATAGCGGCCAATATCAGTCCCAATACCCCCGCCGGAATGTAATGTGAAAGAAAATACGGCATGACCTCATCCGCCTTGACGGGTCCGGCATCCCCGGGCATCAGTTCGAAGAAGCCGTAGAAACTACCCCCAATGAACATGAAGGCGAAAAATATGGGCAGGCAGCAGAATGCCCCCATCAAGGCGCCGCGACTGGACGCCTTGTCCGACTCGCCGATCAGGTAGTTTTGCACGATGTGCTGATCGGTGATATACCGTCTGCTCCACTGAATGAAGTAGGCGAAGAAGAAGATCCATATGGTGGTGGTCTCCCGGTCGAAGAGCATGCGCCAGGAAAACTCCCAGGAACCAAAACTGTAACGGCCCGCTTCCCAGGAGGTTTTGACGATCCCCACCGGATCACCGATCTCCGGGGCAAACAGGACCCGGATCAGAATGAGCGCGGCGCCGCTCGACAGAATGATTCCCTGAGCCACGTTGGTCCAGGCCACCGCCGTGATGCCCCCGATCATGGTGTAAATCAGGGTGAAAAGACCGGTGCCGAGAATGACGTACATCGGATCCCAACCGGTAAAGACATACAGGGCTATGCCCGTCGTCACCAGCGTCACCCCGAGGTCGAAGGTGCGGTCGGCCAGAAATCCCAGCGAGGTATAAATCCGGCTGCCCAGCCCGAAACGGCGGCCGACAAATTCGTAAGCGCTCATCTGCACCACCCGCCGGTAAAAGGGCACGATCCACACCGCGACTATCAGTAGCACCAAAGGCAGCAACATGTGAGGGAGAAAAAGAATCATGCCCTTGCCGTATGCGGTGCCGGGGTGCCCCACAAAGGTGCCGCTCCCCACGATGGTAGCCATCAGGGTGAACCCCACCGCCCAGGAGGGGATGGAACGGTCCGCCGTGAAAAACTTTCGTACAGTCCGCTGTCCGCGTGAAACATAAAGACCGATACTGGCTATACTCGCCAGGTAGATGAACACTACCAACCAATCGATTAATGCCAACTCCATGGTAGAACCCTCGACTTCCTTACCAGGGCATCACCCGCCCCGTGTGTTTACGACCGATCTCCGCCGCCTCCCGGCTGCCCCCGGCCGCTATATCGATTCCCCCCTCGATGCCGGAAATTACGTTGTCGGGAAGAACGTTATTTAGAAAGGCCACCCCGGCCGCGTCGGCTGCCGCCAGAACGCGCTCATTGGCCGCCAAGACCTCGGGAGACAAAGGGGGATCGGCCCGTCCCTCCAGGTAACCGTAGGACAAACCCATGTCGCGCGGGCCCGACTCGACAAAGGCCAGTCCCGCCACCGCCGCAGTCGCCTCGCAGTTGCGCAGGGCATGGGGATCCTCGATTTTCACCCCAAGCATGATCTCCCCCTCCGGGTTCAGGGGCCAGGTATCGGCCACCGTAAAATATTCTTCGCGGGTCAGCCCCCAGATCTTTCGGGCAAAGCCATCGCTGCCCATCCCCCGAACGCCTTCCTCGAGCCCCCCTTCCAGATCGAGTCCCTGGCGATGCACGGGGTAGCGGGCTTGCCGGACAAACTCCCGCACCGCCTCGGGGTCGCGGGCCCGGCACAAATGAACGCCGTGGATTCCGGCCGAGAGGGCCTGCTGAACCATCCAGCCGTTGATCCTGACCGATTGGGGGTCGAGGCCCATCAGGGGAAGGGTCACTACCACGGCCGGCGTGCGGTGTCCGCTCGGGGTGGGTCCGCCTTCGAGCAACCCGGACATGAAGGACCGCAACAGGTTAAAATCCAGGGCTGAGTGCTCCATGTCGTACATGATCAGATCGGCCCAGGTCCGGGAAAGGGATTTCCCCAGCTCGAACATCCCTTCCAGGGTACGCGGCGCATCGCTGCCACGCGCGCCGTAGGTATAGTAAATGGGTTGGCCGGCCTCCAACAACTCGATGGCCTTGTTGATCCGTTTTGGGCCGGAGTACTCCGCCCCAAAACAGGAAACCGCCGCCAAAGTGGCCAAAAAACAGGGTAATCGAGAAAGGCATGACATCATGTACAGAGGAATCGGTTAAATTAAAGGGATCCGGCGCCCACTCCTTTGGGCGCGTCCTCTTTCAAGGTAAAAGTGCGGATAACATCGAAGGCGTTTACCCCGCCAGTAGTGGTTTGGACCGCGCCCCAGACTTCCATCTGCCGACCGCGGGAAGACTTGATCACCCGCCACTGACCATCTTCGTGATCTTCGCTCAGGCGCACGGGGCGGCCGGCCAAATCGGCCGGAAGGGGCTCTGCCGTTTTCAGTACCGTCGAGTAAGTTTGAGAATTGAAGGATAGGGATAGAATTTCCCCGCTGAGAGCATCATCCAGGAATATATCCGCAACGCGTATCCGGCTCCCATCCTCCACCGAAGGTTCCATCATGTTTCCCTCAAAGGTGACCCGCGCTTCAATTGGGCCGACCGGCCCTTTGAGCACGTTTCCCGAAAAAAAACTGGATGCGAGGGATGCCTTGTCTTCCAGAAACTTCCAATCCTGCCAAACCGTGTTGTTCTCGGCCATGATCTCGGAACGTTGCAGATACATGCCGCCGTGGTTCTCAGCTATCACGTTCCCAATAAAATGAGCCCGTGACTCCATGGTAATTCGCATCGCTCCGGAGTTGTCGGCGGAATTGCGGTTTCCCACAAAGACATTGTCCTTCACCAGGAGGTTGTACCGGTCTTTGGCCGGATAAGGGTCCAGGGGTTCATCGTAACGGTGTTCCTGCCCTCCGCTAAAGAGCCCGCCCGCGTCGTCGTCGCTGTAGTTTCCCACAAAGACATTGGACGAAACGACCGGGGCGGCCCACAACGCCACGAAGACCCCGCCCGCGTCGTTGTTTGCCAGGGAGGAATTGGCTACGATTACATTCCCGGAAAACTCACCGCCCGACCAGTCGAACCAGGATACGGCTCCACCATCGCTACTGCGCATGGGATCGTCCATGCCAGCCCGGTTGTTGGCGAAAACATTGTTCTTCACCACCGGGTCGGCCCCAATATCCACTGCCAGGGCGCCGCCCCGACCGCACTCGGTGGAGTTGTTGAAAAATAAGTTGTGCGAAATTTCGGGCTTGGCTCCGTTCAGTATCATGACCGCTCCTCCGTCGTTGCCGGTCTCGTGGATGAGAGGCGGGTCCCAGGGATCCGGGATCAGGGTGCGGTTGTTGACAAAGATACAATTGGTTATGGTCGGAGAAACGCCGTCGCAATGAAGGGCGGCCCCCTTCCCGCGAATGCGCGCGTCCACCAGATGAAAGCCGTCCAGCCGAGCCTGATCGGCCCCGAAAACGATCCGCCGGTCCCCATTTCCATCCAATACCGAAGGATGGGCGTAGACGTCCCGTTCGCCTCCGGGCTTTGCGTAGCCGCCATACAAGTCGACGTGCGGGCGCAGGACGAAGGTCGGTTGCAGGTAGCGGCCCCCGGATACGAGCACGGCCACCCGGTGGTCCGCGGTGGCAAAGCCGGAATGCTCCAGCGCGTGAATGATGCTGGCCCAGGGTTTGGATTTCGAGCCATCCCCAACCACGTCGTCTCCGGATCCTGCATCGACGTAAAATACCTGTCCGTATTGGCCCGGATCGACCGCTTCCGACCGGGGTCCCACACCGGCTGGCAAAAGGGTAGGAAAAAAGGCACAAAGGCACAGAGGCACAGAGGCACAAAGGAGTCGCCATTTAGGAATTAGTAAAGAGGGAACCACAGAAAATTTCTTGTTCGTGAAGCGATCCTGTTCCGGTGCGGCCGGATCAACCGAAACGTTGTCAGAAAAACTTTGCGATTCTTACCCACTCTTTGCGTGCTTTGCGAGAGTCAAATTTGATCAGGATCAAGACTTTGGAAGGAACTGGAATGTCCCCTCTCCTAAATTCAATTCCTAATTTCTCATTGGCGCCAACGGCGCCTGTCCCTTTGTGCCTTCTTTTCTGCGGTTAGTTGTAGAAATTTTTTTTGCGTTTTTTGTGCCTTTTGTGGTTCCCTTTTTCCTTACCGGCCGAAACACGTGGCCGCGAAGTAACTGAACCAAACCGCCCCTCCAAAGTGCCTCATTCCTTCCCCATCGCCACCGTCCACTGGCTGGATGGCACGGTAATTGTGGTCTACCTGCTTGGGATCACACTTCTGGGGGTTCACACGGGCAAACAGGTAAAACGGTCGGCCGATTTCTTCATGCCCCGGCGCTTCGGAAAGCTCATGATGATCATGCATGCATTCGGCACCGGCACCGCTTCCGATCAGGCCGTAACGGTGGCCTCGGGCACGGTGCGCAGCGGTCTCTCCGGAATCTGGTACCAGTGGTTGTGGCTGTTGGTTACACCCTTTTTCTGGATCATCGCCCCCATCATGCGGAGGTTTCGGGCTACCACTACGGCCGACGTGTTCGAGCTTCGTTATAACCGGAGCGTATCCTTCCTGTTTTCCATGGTCGGCATCCTCAGCATGATCGCCAAGATCGGCCTCTTGTTGAAGGGCACGGGCGCTTTGATCGATGCCGGGACGGGGGGAGCTATCGACGCAAACCTGGCCATCGTGGTCACTTCGGTTTTATTCGTCACCTATGGCCTGGCCGGGGGGCTGGGCGCCGCCGTGGTCACGGATTTTATCCAAGGGGTGCTCACCCTTCTTTTCTCTTTCATGCTCTTGCCCTACGTCCTGGCCGCGGCGGGAGGCATGAGCGGGGTCAAAGCCACCCTGGCCGTGGATCATCCGGAGAAGCTTTCCCTGGTCGCGCCCGGTGAGATCGGGCTGTTCTGGATCCTCATGGTTTCCATCCAGGTCATTGTCGGCATCGTCGCCCTTCCCAGCGCCATGGGGAATTCGGCCGCTGGAAAAACGGAAATGGAAGGACGCCTGGGCTACATGACCGGCACCTTCATCAAGCGCATTTGCACGGTGGCCTGGTGCCTGACCGGTATCGGGGCGTTGGCCTGGTATATTCAGCAGGGGGTGCAACTCGATACGATCCATCCCGACAGCGTTTACGGCGATATGGCCCGGCAGTTCCTCCCGGTCGGTCTTCTGGGGGTATTCATCGCATCCCTTTTGGCCGGCATCATGAGTTCCTGCGATTCCTTCATGATATCGGCCGCCGCGCTTTTCACGGAAAATCTATATCGGCCCTTTCGCCAGAACGAAAGCATTCCGCATTACCTGTGGGTCGGCCGCATCGGAGCGGTCGCCATTGTCATTGCCGGGGTCGTTTTCGCCTTCTGGTTGTCCGGGGTCATAGCCGGCCTCATGATCTGGCTCAAGATCCTGCCCATGATGGGAATCGCCTTTTGGATGGGATTGCTTTGGAGAAAGGCCACCCCCGCCGGGGCTTGGGCCAGCACCCTGACCGCCTTCGCGGCCTGGTGGCTTGCCGAAAGAACCTTTTTTGCCGAATGGTTGCACTCTCTCCCTTTCGCGGAAGCCCTGCACCTCACACATGGACCGCCGGACAACCTCGAAATGTATGAACCCTGGCTCATTGTTTTTTACATGGTCTGCGCCATCACCGCCGGGATCGTGGTCAGTCTACTCTCCCGTCCGGTGGAAAAGGAACGGCTCGACCGCTACTATCAACTCACCCGGACGCCTATCGCCGAGGGTGAAGAAATTGTCATCCCCTGCCAATTGCCCGACGGGGTATCGCCCGCCCATCGCAAAATGCTCACCACCGCATTCGGGCTGGAAATCCCCATGCCTTCCAAAGTCGCCGTCATCGGCTTCACCGCCGGTTGGATCGGGGTGATAAGCCTGATCGCCGCCTTCATTTGGATCGCTACTTAGATTGATCTCGCCAAGGCGAGATGGCACAAAGGCACAAAGGGGGAGAAAAGCGCGCCGGGGGCGCGCGAATTAGGAATTAGGAATGGGGAGAAGAAATTAACCACGGATTACATGCATTTTCCGAATCCTGTGCGTCCATGATAATCAAATGCCTCGATTGCTTTTTGTTGCCGAACGATCGAATCTCGATATGATCTAACCCTTCTCACTTTGTGCCTTTGTGCCTTTGTGCCTTTGTGCCTTTGTGCCTTTGTGCCTTTGTGCCTTTGTGCCTATTCATTCCCCATATTCATGAGCAACTGGAACGATCAGCCCTGGTCGGGTGTTTTTCCCGCCACCTTGTGTCCATTTCACCGAGATGAATCCATCGACGAGGAGGGTCTGGCCCGCTACATCGAGGAAATAGCAGGGGTAGATGGCATTGAAGGGGTTGTCTGCAACGGTCACACCGGTGAGATCATGTCGCTTCGACCGCAAGAGAGAGATGCCGTCACCTCCGTGGTACGAACCAGCGCGGACAAGGCCGGGTCGGCAAAAAACCGGCCCGTTAAAACCATTACCGGGATCTCCGCCGAAGGATCCTTCGAAGCCATCGATCAGGCCAAATCGGCCCGGGATGCCGGAGCCGAGGCCATCCTTCTCATGCCCCCGCACCATTGGTTGCGGTTTGGGCGCAGTTCTGAAACGGCAGTGGGATTCATCCGGGACGTGGCCGAAGGATCGGGTGTCCCCATCATTATTCACCAATACCCGGCCTGGACCAAGGCCGGGTATACCTTGGACGAAATGATGGAGATGGTGAAGATTCCGGAAGTTGTCATGATCAAAATGGGCACCCGGGACATGTCGCGTTGGCTCTACGATTACGAACAACTGAAGGCAGCCGCGCCCCACGTATCCATTGTCACCTGCCACGACGAATTTCTCCTCCCCACCCTGCTCGAGGGAGCCGACGGCGCCCTGATCGGCTTTGCCGGTTTTGCCCCCGAACTCATGGTCGATATCGTTCACGCGGCGCTGAACGGCGACCTGGAAGGGGCCCGCAAAGCCCGGGAAACGGTGGCGCCCCTGGATCGTCTGATCTATAACTTCGGGGAACCGGGGTGCGGGGCCCACCAACGCATGAAAGTAGCCCGCTGGCTCATGGGACGTTTCCCCAGCCCCCATTTCAGGCGACCGGTTCGGCCGCTCTCCCCTGCCGGCATCCAGGATATCCGGGATCAACTAAGAGCCATCGATTATCCTGTCGTCCGGTAATTCGGGGCTTAAAGTGTAGCGTCCTTTAAACAAACCACCACAAAAGGCGCCTTTGGCGCCAATTAGGAATTGGGAAAAGATAAACTAAAAACTAGAAGACAAATTTCACTGACTACTAACCACTGGTCACTGATCACTAATACATGACCCACCCTTGTATCGACGTCTTCAATCACTGCCTGCCTCCCCCTTACGTCGAGGCCTGTCGGGCCGTGCAAAAGCGAGCGCTTCCCATGTTCGACCGGGCGCTGGAAAAGCCGGGCATGTGCGACCGGGAGGAGCGAATCCGCCTGATGGAAGCGTTTCCCGGATACCGCCAGATACTGAGCCTGAGTTCCCCCTCACCGGAAATAATAACCACGGCGGATAATTCTCCCCAATTGGCCAGAATCGGCAATGAAGCCATGGCGCAGTGGAGTTCGGAAAGCCCCAACCATTTTCCGGGTTTTGTCGCATCCCTTCCCCTAAATAATCCGGATGCGGCCCTGAATGAAGCCCGTTACGCCATCGGTCAACTGGGAGCCCTGGGGGTTCAGCTCTACACCAGCGTCAACGGCTTGCCCTTGGATCGACCCGAGTTCCTGGCCCTGTTCGAGCTCATGGCTGAACTCGACCGGCCCGTGTGGCTCCATCCCATCCGGGGAGCCACACCGGGAGACTATCCGGGGGATGAGGTTTCCAAATACGACCTCTGGTGGACCTTCGGCTGGCCTCACGAAACCAGTATCTGCGCCGGACGGCTCGTTTTTGCCGGCCTCTTCGAGAAATGGCCCGAGCTGAAGGTGATCACCCATCATGCGGGCGGCTCTATTCCCATGATGGAAGGACGTTTGCGGCACGGGTTCGACGCGAAGGCTCCCCGATACTCTCCCGACCGGACTGGGGAGACAGGGCCCCAACTTTCCATCGAGCCGGTAGAGGCCTTTGGGAAATTTTACGCCGACACTGCCACGTTCGGTTCTCGCTTGGCTATGGACGCCGGCTTGGCCTTTTTCGGCCCCTCCCAATGCCTGTTTGCCACCGATTTCCCTTTCGCGGGCATCGGGGAAACCCTCACCGCCGCCCGAGGGCTGCCCGAAGAGATTTTCCAGGCAAATGCCGAGCGCATCCTCCAACTCCCCCGCAAGTGAGCAAGGGGAAGCAGTATCCATCCGAAATGCGCAGGTTTCGGGACCCCGAGACAGGGGCCTCGGTTCGTCAGTTGACCGACCATCCGTCCATTCATCACCACCCCTTCTACTACGTCCCTGCCTGGGACCGGAACATGCGACACCGCGTCCTGGTCGGCCACCGTTCGGGTTCGCCCCAACTCTACCTTCTTCCCACCGATTCCAATAGGCTCCAACAATTGACCGACCGACCGGACCTCAACGAATGGTCCATCCACCCTTCCCGGGATGGGCGCTACGTCTACTTTACCGCCGGTAGGGGAGGTTGGCGCGTAGACACGGAATCGTTCCGGGAAGAACAGGCGCTCGACTTCGGAAGCTCCAACATCCGGGAAAACGGCATGGTCGGAGCAGCCATGGGAACCACCACGCTCAGCCCTGATGACCGCTATTGGGCCGTCCCCGTCAAGACCGGATCAACCGCCAAAATGGTGGTGTTGGATACCGATTCCTTGCACTCCGAAACTATTCTCGAGCGCGATTCCATCGGTCATCCCCAATTTCATCCCGAGGATTCCAACTGGCTTCGTTACGCCGGACCCTATCATTCCCGCATCTGGGTCATGCGGCGGGATGGAAGCGATAACCGTCTGGTCTACCGACGGGACGCGGCAAAAAAAGAATGGATCGTGCACGAAACCTGGCGACCGGGAAGCAGGGAGATTTTGACCGCCAACTGGCCTCACGGGGTAATCGCCGTCCATGCCGATACCGGCGCCGCTCGCAAAGTGTGCGCTTTCAACGCCTGGCACCCCATGGTCGATCCAACCGGCCAATGGATGGTGACCGACACAAAAAACCCGGACCTGGGCCTGCAGTTGTTTCACCTCCGGGAAGGTTTATCGAAACCGGTTCCGCTCTGCCTGACCGAGGCAACCAACGCTGGAGACCACTGGAACGTCGGTCATTGCCCTTACGACGACGGACCCGTCGACGTCTACGCTCCCCAGCATACCCATCCCCATCCCAATATCTCCCCGGATGGGAAGCGCGTTGTCTTCACCTCCGACCGAACCGGTCATTCCCAGCTCTACGAGGTGGAAATCCCACGCCACCTTGGTGTCCCAGAATCCAGAGTGAACTAACCACAGAGAGCACAGAGGACACAGAGAAGTTAAAAAGGCTGAAGGCTAAAGGATAAAGGTGCTGAAGGCTATCGTGATCATGATCGTGATCGAATTAAGAAAAGCTTCTCGCAAAGCTCGCCGAGCCCTACCATTTCGAAATGTAAACGGTAGGGCAGCGGCATCCTTGCCGCGCCGGGTGTGAAGGCGTATGTCACGGCATCGCGTTCCTTTCGATCACGATCAAGATTACGATCACGATCACGATAAAACTCTGTGCTCTCTGTGTCCTCTGTGGTTAATTCCTGATTGCTCGAAAAATTAACTTTCTGTCCCAGGCGATAAACCGTATTTTAAAAACGTGATTCGGCTCATTTTCATAATTCTACTGGCCGCCACTGCCTGGTCCTCGGCCAATTTTAAAATTCGGCACGAGCAGGAGAAAGG
The DNA here is from genome assembly GCA_022824405.1 of Opitutales bacterium. GTDB lineage: Bacteria > Verrucomicrobiota > Verrucomicrobiia > Opitutales > UBA2995 > JAABVD01. The sequence continues at coordinate 8,521 of JAJDZZ010000003.1, read as the reverse complement.
CCGGATCGAGATCTACGACGGAAGCCTGTTGGTCGCCACCTATTCCTATAGGGACGAAAAGGTCAAACGGCCCCACTTCTCCAACCTCAAGGCTCCCAACGGAATACAGGTCACGCGTCACTGGCCGCCCCGGGAAGGCATCGATCCCATGGATCACGACACCATGCATCCCGGAATCTGGATGGCTTTCGGAAAAATCAATGACGGGGATTTCTGGCGTAACAAATCCGAAATCCGACATGTAGGTTTTATCCAGGAACCCGAGGTGAGCGACAACCGCATCGGTTTTACCGTGGAAAATATTTTTCGGCACCAAGACCGCGTGTTCTGCACCGAACAGGCCCGGCACACCATTGTTCGCCTCCCCCACGGTTACCTCTTTCAATTCAATTCCGTTTTCCTGGCCGTTGAATCCCTCCACTTTGGCGATCAACAGGAAATGGGAGTGGGGATGCGGCTGGCAACTCCCTTGCGGGTGGAGGAAGGAAACGGACAAATCCTCAACAGCAGGGGCCAAATCAACGAAAGCGAAGGCTGGGGACGTCGGGCCGACTGGTGCGACTACTCCGGCCTCATCGAAGGAAAACGAACCGGAGCCATGCTCATGCCCGATCCGAGAAATTTCCGGCCCAGTCGCTTTCATTCGAGAGATTACGGATTTACCGCGGCCAATCCCTTTTCAGATGAGGACTTTGGACGAGGAAAGGAGCACGTGAAATCCATCAAGACCGGGAAACGCTTGCGACTCCGCTTCGGGGTATACGTTTACAGCCTGCCGGACAAGGAAGCCCTGGATCATAACTCCGCCTACCGTCATTATTTGAAGGCAACGGGCTATCCCGGTGAAGCCGCGGGCAAGCCCTGGCCGCGGCACACTATCGATGCCGGCTCGCGCGGAGCCGACGGGGTTCGCCTGGGAGACATCAACGGGGATGGAATGCCCGATATCGCCACCGGCTGGGAACAGGGATCCGAGGTTCGGGTATACCTCAACCCGGGTCCGGAAAAAGCTCGGGACCGTTGGCCCTACGCCATAGCCGGCCAGGTAAAGTCTCCGGAAGACGCCGTCTTTATCGACCTGAACAGCGATGGCCAACTCGACGTGGTATCCGCAACCGAGGGAGAGGAACGCACTGTATATGCCCACTTTTCCCCGTCCGGGTCGAGGGGAAATCTATCCACCTCCCCCTGGACAACCAAGGCCTTTCCGGCCTTGCAACAAGCCGATAAATGGATGTTCGCCCTACCCCTTCAGATTGACCGAAAAAGAGGAATGGACCTGGTGATCGGCTCAAAAGGCCCACTAGGGCAAATCGGTTGGCTGCAAGCCCCGGAAAACGGGGAGGTTGTGGCCGATTGGAAATGGCGCCGTTTGGCTCAAGCGGACTGGGTCATGTCCCTACGCTCCATCGACCTGAACGGGGATGGACATACGGACATTGCATTCTCTCAGAGAAACGGTCCCGAATCGGGCATTTGGTGGCTGGAGAATCCCGGACCCGACAGGCTCTCTCAACCCTGGAGGAAGCGCTACGTGGCCGGAAACGGAACCGAGGCGATGTTCATGGATTACGGCGATCTCAATGCCGATGGAAGGGAAGATTTCATCGCCGCCACCAGAGACGGAGATTTGGTGGTAGCTTACCGGGAAGAGACGAAAGCCCCCCGATGGAAAAAGGATTCCATCCCCTTCCCCGGCAAATCGGGAACCGGCAAGGCAGTAGCCATCGGGCACATCGACGGCGACGACGTCCCCGACCTGGTCGTAACCTGTGAAAACGCCGAAAACGCCACCGGAGTGTTCTGGATGAAGAGAGGGCCCCAGGGTAATTGGAAGGCCCGCGAAATCAGCGGAAGAGAGGAAGGGGTGAAATTCGACCGCATCGAATTGATCGACCTCGACGGGGACAACGACCTCGACGTTCTCACCTGCGAGGAGCGACACAACCTCGGCGTCATCTGGTACGAAAACCCCGGCCTGTGAAATCAAACTACCGTCGGGGTCATGCCTTGTAATCTTGACGGAGCTTACGGAGAAATTTTCAGGCGCGGCAAGGATGCCGCTGCCCTACCGTTTACCGGCAAGGATGCCGCCGTCCTGCCGTTTACGTTTTGAAATGGTAGGGCAATCGCGTCCCCGCGATGCCGTAACCTCTCTTCTATCTCTGTGTTCTCTGTGGTGGTTATTTTTAAGGACGCCACACTAGACCGTTCCGGGAACGGCGAACTCTTTCCGGTAGCGGCGCTTGAGGTAATGGTTGGCCTCGTCACTGCCATCCCCCGTAAACCGTTCCCGGAAGTCGGAGAATTCCAGTACCCGCCCCAGAACCCAGGGTTCCTTTCTGAAATCCACTTCCCACTCGCCCAGGTGCTTCACCAGCCGGTGATGCGATTCCACCAAACGGTGATTATTACCGATGGCTTTGTCGACCTCGGCGCTGCTGGCGGTTTGCCCAACCCGCATGGAAATATTGGCCTGATGACAGAGGCTCGTGGAAAGGTATCCCTCCCTTAAGGAGCACGCCATATCGGACTCCTTCCGGCTGCGCACGGAGCGGATGAATGCGGGAAAATGATCGAATCCGCCATCCCCTTTAAAAGCCTTCATGCGGTCGCCGTTGTGATCGTACACACTGCCTCCACCCCGGCCTCCCCGAAATTCTCCGCCTTCACACTCGACCACGATTCCAAAACGATGCCCGCGGAAATGGGAAGCGGCCTCGTACTGCGGGGTCGCCCACATGTCCCGCAATTCAAAGAGAACGGGAATCCCATTTCCCCATTCGAAGACGGTATTCTGCATATTGGGAGTGTTTCCGCCATCGTTCCAGGCAAAGCGCCCGCCATAACTGAAAACGCGTTGGGGATGGCCGGGATCCCCTAAAACCGACCTGACCAGATCAAGTTCGTGAACGCCCTGGTTTCCCGTATCCCCGTTGCCGGTATTCCAGTCCCAATGCCAATCGTAATGAAGTTGGGGCCGGTAGATGGGCTCTTCCAGGGCCGGTCCCAACCACAAGTTGTAATCCAGGGACGGGGGCGGCACGAGCGGCTTATCCAGTTTACCGATACTGGCGCGATGGTCGTAAACCAGACAGCGGATACAGGTGATAGAACCGAGATTCCCCTCCCGGATCCAGGGGAAGGCTTCCTTCAGGCCGGTATCCGACCGACCCTGTAATCCACTCTGGACCATGCGGCCATACCGGCCCGCCGCCTCTATCATGCGTTGGCCTTCCCAGACGTTGTGGCAAACCGGCTTCTCCACGTACACGTCCTTACCGGCTTGGCAGGCCATTATCGTATGCAGAGCGTGCCAGTGGTTGGGGCTGGTGATGATGACGGCATCGATATCCTCCCGGTCGTAAAGTCGACGAAAATCCACTTCCGCATCGACCTCCAAACCGTGTTCCGCAGCAATCCCGGCCTTGTGCTCGGCTATCCGTTCACGATCGGGGTCGCAGATAGCCGCCAGCTCGACCCCCTTGGTGCGGAACACGTCTTCCAAGGCGCTTCCCCCCCGGTTCCCCATTCCGATGATGGCCACCCTCACCTGATCGTTAACGGGGTATCCCCAGCTCGGACCGGCCCCGAGGGCGCCAAGGGCGAGGACGGATTTACCGAAAAAGGACCGGCGGCTGATAGAAGGACGGGTAGTCGACCCTGAAATGGATTTCATTGTTTCAGGCGGTTGGGTCCTCGTCAGGCAATGATGTCCCGCACCACGTGGGCTTCTTCCACCCCGGTGAGTTTTTGATCCAGGCCCTGGTAGGGAAAGACCAGCTTATTGTGATCGATGCCCAACTGGTGAAAAATGGTGGCGTGCAGATCGCGCACGTGCACCGGGTCCTCGGCCACGTTGTAGCAAAATTCATCCGTTTCTCCGTAGCTGATACCGCCTTTGATTCCGCCCCCGGCCATCCAGGTGGTGAAACACCGGGGATGGTGATCGCGCCCATAATCGAATCGATCCTTCTCGTTGAGGTCCTGCGCGTAGGTGGTCCGGCCAAATTCACCGGCGAAAACCACCAGGGTATCCGCTAGTAGACCGCGCTGTTTCAGGTCGGTCAGAAGGCCGGCGATAGGCTGATCCACGTCGCGGGCCTGGCCGCGCAGGTGAGTGGGCAACTGCCGGTGGTGATCCCAGCCGCGGTGAAACAGTTGGACAAATCGCACGTCCCGCTCCGCCATGCGCCGGGCCAATAGACAGTTCCGGGCAAAGGAACCGGTTTGGAGCGCCTCGGGACCGTAGAGTTCCAGGGTCGCTTCGCTCTCACTGCTCAGGTCAGTCAATTCCGGAACCGAGGCCTGCATCCGGAAGGCCATCTCCTGCTGAGCCATGGAGGTTCTGATCTCCGGATCGCCCGTCACCGTTTCCTGCTCCGCGTTTACCTTGGCCACAAAGTCCAACATCCTGTGGCGAACATTGCGGTCGACACCGTCCGGATTGGAGAGAAACAGCACCGGGTCCCCCACCGATTGGAACGCGATACCCTGATGTTTGGTGGGAAGAAACCCAGTCCCCCACAATCGGTGATAAAGCGCTTGAACGTTGACCTTTCCGGACCAGAAGGCCGAACTCAAAACCACGAAGTCGGGCAAATCGCGGTTCAGGCTGCCCAATCCATAACTGAGCCAAGCGCCCATACTGGCGCCTCCCGGCATTTCCGACCCTGTGCAGAAAAAGGTCTTGGCGGGATCGTGATTAATGGCATTGGTGTGAGTGGATTTTATCATGCAGATGTCATCGGCATGTTTGGAAAGGTGAGGAAGCAACTCGCTCATCAACAACCCACTTTTCCCTTGGGGAGAAAATTTGAAAACGGAGGCACAAATGACCTGGTCCTTTCCGTGGGTCATAACCGTGACCCGCTGACCCTTGCTGATTTCCTTGGGCAGGGGTTGCCCGTGCAACTTTTCCAGGTTCGGCTTGTAATCGAAAAGATCGAGCTGGCTCGGGGCGCCCGCCATAAAGAGGAAGATGATGCGTTTGGCTTTGGCGGGGAAATGCAGGCCCGGCCGGGCCGTTGCAACCAAGGGGTTCATCATGCCGCTCAAGGCAACGCTGCCGAGCCCGATACTGGCATTCTTGATGAATTGGCGCCGGTTGAGCTTATCGCAGAAGGTTTGAAATGTGTTCACTGTTATCTCCTTACCTTGGCCAGTTCCAAATTGTACAGACTGTGGGCGATCAGGGTCCAGGCTGCCAATTCGATGCGTTTTTCCAAAGTATCGCCCTCCATTCCGGGAGTCAGGGATTTTGCCAATTCGGGATCGCCCCGGTAGAGTTCCTCAAATCCGAGCAGGGTTTCCTCCATCAGATCCAGTCTGCTGTTTCCCGGCAGGTGGGAGGTTATTTTTTCATAGGTATGGCTGAGGCCTTCCCGAATTCCCTCTGTCTGCTCCAGGGTAATTCTGGCTGTTTCCCTGGCCGCTTTGAAATACTCCTTCTCGTTCATGAGCAACAGGGCCTGCAGGGGGGTATTGGTTCTCTCCCGGCGCGTTACACAGAACTCGCGCGAAGGGGCGTTCATTATCGTCATCTGGGGCGGGGGCATACCGCGCCTCCAATAAGTGTACAAACTGCGCCGGTAAATTTTTTCACCTTCGTCCGCAACATAGGTGAAGGGACGGGCCATGCTCACCATTCTCCAAAGACCCGGAGGCTGGGGCGGTTTTACGCTCTTCCCATATAGGATGCGGTTAAGTTGCCCACTGACGGCAAGCAGTTGATCGCGAATCATTTCGGCGTCCATGCGGTAACGGGAACCGCGGGCCAGGCGCCGGTTTTCCGGGTCGGCCGCATAGGCTTCCGGCTCGGCATCGGAGCTTTGCCGGTAGGTCTTGGATAGTACGATTTCCCGAAGCAGGCCCTTGACATCCCAACCCGATTCGCGAAATCGAACGGCCAGATAATCCAACAATTCGGGATGGCTGGGCCATTCCCCCTGGGCTCCAAAATCCTCCGAGGTCTTGACCAGCCCCACCCCGAAGAGTTGCTGCCAAAAACGGTTCACCGCTATCCGGGCGGTCAGTGGATGATGGGGAGAAAGGAGCCATTCCGCCAAATCCATGCGGGTGGCGGGGCCGTCGGTTTGGGGCAATGGCGGCAAAAATGCCGGCGTCCCCCGCTCCACCGGATCGCCTGGATTTTCGTAATTGCCCCCAATGAGCAGACGGGTTTGCCGGGGCGGATCCATCTCGGCCATGATCATGGCCGCCGGAACTTCCTCCAGAAATTCCCTTTTCCTTTCGGCAAGATCCTCCAATTTCCTGACCAACCGGAGCACGGGAACCGTCCTCACTGCTTCCGTCCAGGCATACTTGTGATCGGGGCCCTTGATTTCGTGGGCGGATTGCCAGGTGGAACACCCGTTTCCCTTTACGGACCAGCCGGAGCCGGTTGTCCAGGTCTCCGTTTCGTCCCCCTTGTCAAAATCCAAAACGAGGCCGAATCCGACCTTGGCCAATGCTTTCTTCTCCAACTCCTCGGGGGTGGGAGCGCGCGCTTCGAGGGGTTCCAAAGCCACACCTTCGTTCCTGACGGATCTGGCCGTGAATTCATTTTCTCCCCTTTGCAACAGCCGGCTGATATCGGCAACAATACCCTGATCCTCCTTGTAGGCTCTTCCTATGGAGGTCCCATTGACCCAAACCTCGGTTTCCGACTTGCCGGTAAATCGGGCCAGGGCGGATCGGGGTGGCTCATCAAGGCTGAGAATCGCCCTGAATTCGGTCTCACCGGATTTCAGTTTTGGATCGTCCCAGATCCACGGAACCTCGATTTTAGCGAATTCCTTCGGAAATACATCCCCCAGATTCTGCTGCCTCAGCGCCGCCGAAAGCTCGAATTCCAACAGTTCCCGTTCGGCATCGAATCCGGCAATTACCCGATCCTGACTCGGTGCGGTCAGGTTGATGAAAGGGGGTTGAAGCCCGCGTTCCGGCTCCCGGTCCGTCTCGGCGGTACCGAGAAAATTGTTAAAGAATCCGTAAAGTTGGTAGTATTCCTCCTGGGTGATGGGGTCGTATTTGTGGTCGTGACACTGGGCGCATTGAACGGTGAGGCCCAGGAAGACCGTCCCAAAAGCCTCGACCCGGTCGACCACGTTTTTATGCAGGCTTTCCGCCGGTTGGGCCGTGCCCCGATCGATGATCATGTGCATACGATTAAACCCCGAGGCCACCAATTGATCGCGACTGGGTTCAGCGTAAAGGTCTCCCGCCAATTGGGATTTTATGAATTCATCGAAAGGCAGATTGTCATTAAAAGAACGGATCAACCAATCCCGGTAGGCAGAAAACTCGCGATGAAAATCCTTGTGCATGCCATTAGTGTCGCTCAACCGCACCAGATCCGCCCAGTACCGCGTCATGTGTTCGCCATAGGCTTCACTGGCCAGCAGACGGTCTACCAATCTGCCGTAGGCATCGGGCCCATCGTCGCTCAGGAAATCCCTTATTTCCCCCAGAGTGGGAGGAAGACCGGTCAAATCGAAGGTAACCCGGCGGATGAGGGTCCGCTTATCCGCTTCTTCCTGGGGTTGGAGACCGCTCTCCTCCAATTGGGCCATGACCCAATGGTCGATGGGGTTTTTACTCCAATCCCCGTTCCCGATGGGGGGCGGTTGGGTAACCTGGGGAGGAATGAAAGCCCAGAAATCCTGGTATTCGGCCCCCTCCAGGATCCACTGCTCGAAAAGGGCAATTTCGGAGGCGGTCAGAGGGGGTTTGTGAGCTTCCGGCGGGGGCATGCGATCCTCTTCGAAGTCATCGGTAATGCGCCACCACAGTTCGCTCTCCTCCGGTTGGCCCGGTTTAACGATGAAATAATCGTCCCTGGCCGTGAGGGCTCCTTCCGGGCCATCCGGAATATCGAGCCTGAGGTCCTTTTTACGGTCTTCCGCGTGGGGCCCGTGGCATTGGAAACAACGGTCCGACAACACGGGGCGAATGTCGCGGTTGAACCGGATCCCATCGGCAGAGGCCGGAGTTTCGGCCACCGGCAGCCCCAGTATAATACCGAGCCAAAGCATTGGATTTACTCTCATCTCCGAATCCTGTTCCCGGCCCATATGCCTATCTCAATCATTGCGAACGCCTCTGTCTCCCATTGAACAATCAAAATAAACCTTGGATGATTTTCAATCAAGAATTGGGAATTGGATCTCGCCAAGGCGAGATGGCACAAAGGCACAAAGGCACAGAGGACACAGAGGGAGAGAGGAATCTCGCCAAGCTCGCAAAGAGGCGCAAAGAGTTAACGGAGGGGGGAAAGGAAGAAGGAAGAAGGATGAAGGCTAAAGGATGAAGGGGAAAAGTTTCTGAGATTCTGAGGCACTGAGATGCTAAGAGGAAGAAGGGTGTATTGGGGAGAATTTGTGGAACCCCGTTGGGGTTCGGTCGTATGGGTGATCGGTAACCCAGCGTGCGCTACGCGACACTGGGCTTTGGAGTTTCGAAACGCAAACGGTAGGGCGGCGGCATCCTTGCCGCGCCGGGTGTCGAAGGCGCAAGTTAC
>JAJDZZ010000077.1 GCA_022824405.1 Opitutales bacterium | reverse complement strand
TGACCCAGCGTGCGCTGCACGACGCTGGGCTTTGGAGTTTCGAAACGCAAACGGTAGGGCGGCGGCATCCTTGCCGCGCCGGGTGTCGAAGGCGCAAGTTACGGCATCGCGGGGACGCGATAGCCCTACCATTTCGAAATGTAAATAACCCCATTGGCGTAACAGCCATATGATTTTTCTGGGATGGTGATTTGGAGAACTGTAGGAGAGGGTTTATCCCCCGATTGCTTTGAGGCTGTTCCCCGAGATCGCGGCGTAAAGCCGCTCCTACAGCTTGAAATTCCATCTTTCCATCATTTCTCTCCCTTCTCTGTGTCCTCTGTGGTCTCTGTGGTTTTTTTCTCCCAATTCCTCATTCCTAATTCCTAATTGGCGCCATCGGCGCCTCACCGTTCTTCCACCCGGAGCCGGTAGAAAGCCTTGGGACCCAGGTAATTTTGGCCGGTCAGGATCAGCCCTATCGTTTCGTCACCCTCGGGAAGGGTGAGGATGCGGCCAGCTCCATTCCCTAACCCGAGCCAGTTTGTCAGGTCTGTGCTATGTTCAACCCGGTATTGGGCAAAGTCCCCACCCCTGAACACGAGGGCAAGCGCCCGATCTCTGGGGATCAGTCGAAGGTAGCTCTTGTCCATGGCGGACAAGGGATCGGTCTGATTCAAATATTCCAGCCAATTCGAGTCACCGTCGTAGTCGGCGTCTGCTTCACCTGTTCCAATCAGGTCCTTCGATCCGCCGAAATGAAGGTCCCGCCATTCCTCGAAGGTCAAATATTCCGCCAATCCCTGGGCAATCCACCGCCGAATCAACTCCGTGCCAACGGGATCGATTTCCTTGGAATCCAGAGGGGGCATGCCAATGGACCCTTCACGGCTGAGCATGCGGGCCAGAAGGCTCGATTCATCCGGCCTGCCCCGGGTCACCAACTTGAAATTGTCATCCATGGACGGCCCGTCGATCAACCCGGTGCGGGCCAGGGTTCGATGAGGGCGCACGTCGAAGGTACCGGACTCGGTGCCTCCCGGCTGATGACAACCGGCGCAATTTACCGCCAGATAGGAGCGCGCTTTCAGGTCCAAACTCCCCTCCGCAGACCCGGGAGATATGAAGTAAGGGAGAGACGCGGTGGGGCCCAGGTCCCCATCGAAAAATCCCCCGTCATCCAGAAAATCCAAAAAATTCGGAGATGTTGCAAAGCCGAACTGGGGATGGTTCAACTGCCGCGTATTGAAGCCCAGCGCGTAACCACCGGTAATGGAGTGGCATTGGAGACAATCCGACCGGGAGGGGATGGACCAAGTCTGGCTGCGGCTTTCTCCCTCCGCCACAACGGTCAGGTCGAACTCGGCGCCATCGACCGGCACAAGGGTAGCCTCCGTGCCGGCATCGTTCCAGGCGTAACTGGCTCCGTGGGCTCCGAATTCAGTTTTCACCAGGAACCGGGTCTCGATCCGCTTGGCCGAACGGGGATCGCCCCGCTCCAAATCCAGCTCAAAGTGTTGTATCCAGACCGACCCCGGGGGAAATTGCCAGTTGCCATTCTCCGAATAAGTCATGGTCGATCCGAAGGGGATATGAAACCAGCGGGTCTTTTCGGCATAATCGGACCATTCGCTGACGTTCGGTTGGTAGAATAAAATTCCCTCCTCCGGTTCGAGTCGGATGAGGTCTTGGAAGGCGCCGGTTTCACTGAGGCGGTTCGGCCAACGGTCATCGGGCGTCAAGGGAATGGCCAAGGTGGTATTGATGGGCCGCCCGGCCGGACCGTAACGGGGTCCAACCCGATCGGCCGTCAAAGGCCCATTCGTCAAACCGGCCACTCCCGATCGCTCATCCGCTCCCACGTCCAAGGCGCCGCTGCGAACCTGTCCATCGATATCCAGCTCTACCGTTTGGGAGATGGGTTTAGCCGCATCTATGGCGGGACTCCCGGGGCCTATCCTGTAAATACCGGCGCTTTCATCCCATTCCAATAACGGATCGGTCACCTGGAATCCTCCGGTCAGGCCGGCCCCCATCGTCCTGCCGAAAATCAGGTTGCCCGACCAGGTGTGACTCCCCGCTCCGGTTCCTGTCACAAAACCTCCGCTGGAATAAGAACCCGCTGCGAAGATGTTGTTGGCGATGACCATTCCGGTGGGAAGAATAGTACGGTCGCCCGTGCCCAAACGGGCGCTTACGTCTATGAAGGCTGCAGAATTGTCATACATGGTATTGAAGGCGACCACGGCATTGTGAGCGGCAAAATACTCGTTCAACTGGCCGCCCGACACACCCGGATACAGCGTGATGACAGCCCCGTCGCGACCCGTGGTGCCCTCGAAGTAGTTATTGATCACCACGTGATCCTCCCCGATCACCCTTACGCCTCCGGTACGCTCCCGATGCCCTCCCAGGAAATAATTTCCCTCCACCAGACAGCGGTTGCCATGGCGCAGGGTCAGCATGCTACCGCATTCCCGAAAGGTATTATAGCGATAAATGTTTTCGCACGACTTGTTGGAAATGATCTCAATTTCTCCGTCCACCCGGGTAAACAGGTTGTACTCCACGGTGGTGCGGGAATTTGACATGGACCAGGTGCTGGTTCCGATACGTATCGTCTCCCAGCCATTTTCCCCACCATCGATGCGGTTGGCAAAGTGGTTGTGGTCGATCCGGTGGTAGTTGGGTTCACCGTCCAGCCATACCACCAGGGTTACACCAGAGACGTCGTGACCCGAGAAATAACAGTGATCCACCCGGTTCCGCTCTCCATGCAGCGAAATCCAAAAGGTTCTTCGGCCATTTTCGGGGACGTAGTCGATTATGGATACATCCGTTACCCGGCAATCCTCCGATTCTCTCCCGCTCGACCTGAACTGAATGACGTCGTCGTCGTTTCCCGAGTAGGGCCCGGTAAACACCAACCCTTCCAGGACGAGCCATTGACCCCCAATTTGAACGCGCGATCTCCCGACCAGGATTACCTTGCCCGGAGTCTCGGCCCTCAGCGTGATAGGCGCATTTTCTTCGCCCTGCCCTTCCAGCTGAATTACCAGGTCCTCATAGACTCCATTGGGCAACTCGAGGGTATCGCCCGGCATAGCAATCTCCAGGGTATCTTCAATTTCGCTTCGCGTCCTGACACGATAGGTTATTCCCTCCCGGACTTGCACCGAAAATGTCTGGCTGTCGACATGACCCTCCCGGTTGCTCACCCGCACCCAAAAGTTTGAACCCTCCGAAAGGGGCTCGCTCATAAAGGATGCCTGGTCGGCCCCGGCAACCGGTTGGGTGACATTTCCGGATTCTCCCCTGTACCATTGATAGGTGAGAGGATCTCTACCGGCGGCACGAACGGAAAAGGAGGCGCTACTGCCCACCACCGAGACTTCATCGGCCTCGAAGCCCAGGATTATCGGCATTATTTGTTCAGGAGTTTCTACGAGTAATTCGTTGGAAGGGTCGGATTTGAATCCGTTATCGGCAAAAATCCGATAAGTATAACTCATCTGAGGAGAAACGGACTCGTCCAAATAGTTTGTGACATTTGAGGTTACCGTTGCCAGAGACTCGAAATTACCCGCGCTCCCCGTTCGACGCTCTATCAGGAACCTCGTTTCATCATCCGAGGCATCGGTCCATTCCAACTCGACCGAAAAGGGCGTGGAATTGCGCAAGGTTAACCCCTCCGGAGGGTCCGGCGGACCGACAATCGTATTAATCGGGCTTAGTACTATATTGTCGAATACAATTCCCCCTTGCCGTTTTGAATCCTGGAAAAGGGCAATTTGCCCCAAATCATCATCCCGCTCGTTGAATTTTATTCCAGGGGCATTGGCTGGGTCCGGCGTGACGAAAAAATCATACTCCCCCTTTTTTTCCCCATTGAGAAATAGATGGAAGGAATTAGGCGCTACCGTGCCGGACCCCAATCCTGTCAGATCATACTCCACCGAATCGGTGTCGTGGGAGTTGGCCAAAACGTCGATGCTATTGGCCATTTCCGTGTCGTAGGGTCCAATGGTGTTGTTGTTGCTCCCCTCCGAATCGAGGATCACATTGCCGTCATTTCTCAACCTGAGCTGAAAGGGTCTGAAATCGGAATTGTTCAGTTGATTCCCATTCTCCACTCGCCCCAAAGCGACGTGTACACGGGTGTCCGTATCCTCCGTCGCGTAAGCCCTCTGAAAATCGAAACTTAACCGCACCTCGGTTCGATTGGTTCCCCCATTGAAGGGGAATCGAAAATGGGTGTTGTTGCCAGATACCAGATCGCCACTCAGGTCGTAGATATAGAGACTCTTTCCGCTCAAGGGATTTGGCGGATCGGAAGTGGCATCGATAACTACGGAGCCGTTGGTCGAATTGTTGGAACCCGGTGAGAAAGTGGCAGACTCGACCTCCGGCTGCTGTCCCACCGTGTCGTTTTCAAAATCGAGATTCACCAGAACTTGGGCAAAACCAACCGCGGAAAAGCCGGTCAGGGCCACCAACCATAAAAAGCCCTTTAACTTTTTCATTTTAAAGGACACATCACCCCATTTCCATTTCCCCCAAGCCTTGCCTTTTTATAATTATAAGGTCCAATAAGAACAATGCCGAACACTCCTGGGTCAACCCCTAAATCCTTTTATAACCACAGAGGTTAAAAAGGCTGAAGGCTGAAGGCTGGGATCTCGCCAGGGCGAGATGGCACAAAGGCACAAAGGCACAGAGGCACAAAGGGGGAGAGGCGCGCGGGGGCGCGCCTGATGTGGAACCCCGTTGGGGTTCGGTCGTATGGGTGATCGGTAACCCAGCGTGCGCTACGCGACACTGGGCTTTGGAGTTTCGAAACGCAAACGGTAGGGCGGCGGCATCCTTGCCGCGCCGGGTGTCGAAGGCGCAAGTTAC
>JAJDZZ010000019.1 GCA_022824405.1 Opitutales bacterium | reverse complement strand
ATGATTCTGGGCTTCGCCCAGGAGAAACGCTTGCAACCAGGCGCTGCCCCCGATCCCAGGCGCCAAAAACTGGCCGCGTTACTGGATCGAAGAAGTCACCTCACTGAGCAGTTGGCGCAAGAGAAGAACCGTCTTCAAAACAGTCCCAAGTGCATCAAAGGCGATATTGAGTGGATGATGAAGCGTGTAAAAAAACGCATAGAAGTCATCAATAAGCGAATCCAAGACCTCATTAACGAGGACCAAGCGTTGTGCCAAGAAGCCCGCCTGCTTCAATCGGTTTCCGGAGTCGGCCCTGTCACGGCCTGGACCCTGATGGGCTACTTCAGTGAACTGGGAAAGCTCAAGCGCAATGAAATTGTCGCCCTCGCTGGTATAGCTCCCTACAACAGGGATACCGGCAGGTTCAAAGGCAAACGCAAGATTGAAGGCGGACGAGCCAAAGTCCGGAAATGCCTCTACATGGCAGCCCAGACCGCGGCCATCCATAATCCGGTCATTAAACCATATGTGGAAAGATTAAAAGCCAAAGGCAAACCCTACAAATGCGCCATTGTTGCGGCGATGAGGAAGTTGCTCATCCACCTCCACATCCTTATGAAAAATCATCAATTAAGCCTTGCTTCGTGACACAGTTGCTTGGCGATCTTGGCGAGAGACTTTAGGCGCGCGGGCGCGCCAATGAGGAATGAGGAATGAGGAATGAGGGGAGAAGGAAAGGCTAAAGGCTGAAGGCTGAAGGCTGAAGGTTAATCGTGATCGTGATGATTGTCAGCTTCTTCTTCCTTTCTCTGTGTTCTCTGTGTCCTCTGTGGTTTTTTTCATGTCTTAGCGATCTTGGCGAGAGGCCTTTTTTCGATCACGATTATGATTGGCTTGGGGAATGGGGTCAGTTCTGGATTTTCAAATTGTGCTCCAGGTGGCGAATCCATTGAAGCAGGGCCGGTTTCCCGGCCTGCGGGCAATCTTCCGGCAACCGGGGATACCATTCCATCAAAAAGTCATAGGCCTCCCGGGGCTTCTTCTCTTGGATGAGGAGGCGGACAATCAGCCTGATGGCCAGATAGGTTTGGTCGGAGGTTTCCAAAGCGGTTCTGAAATAGGCCAGGGCGAGGGTTCGATCCCGCAGGGCCCTTTCGGCCAGGAAGCCCGCGCCCAACCACCAATCGGGGTTATTCTCAAACCGGAGCCGGGAGGTTTCATAAAATTGCAGGGCTCTTCTGCCGTATTCGGCCCTGATGGCAGGTTCGGCGGGGTCGTTTGCGGGCAGGGACTCCAGCTTCCAGGCCGCACAATCGTAAGCGAGGGTCTGGGCAGCCAACCGCCAGTAATCGAGGTTGTCGGGATTCAGGGCGATAGCCATGCGGTAGCGGTCCATGAGGGAGCGTTCATCCTTTTTCATCCAGGACCCGTAACCTTTTACCCAATACCATTGGGCAACCCTTTCAAGGGCGTGGCTGCCGGCCCCCGGTCGGGTTTTGGCATCGGAATCCATGGCATGAAAACCGGCGTTGATCAAACCGGTGCCCGCCAGGGCGATTACAATGAATAATAAGCGCATCAAAAGGGGAAAGGGGTCAAACGCAAAATGTTAACATCTGATTGGTTCGGTTGAAACATTCAGGTAAAACCAGAGGACGATATTAACATTTTGCGTTTGACCCCATTTCATCACAGGTCTCTCCTTTGGAATACGAATACCGCAAGGCCGGTGAAGAGGGCGGTGTAACCCAGGCCGGCAATACCGGCAGGCCAAAGGGCTTTTGCCGAAACCAGGCCCTCATGCCAAATCAGGGAAGACATATTCCAGGTTTGGAATTGTGGAAGAAGGAACCGGATCAGGCCCAAAACATATCCTCCCGACCCTTCCGCCGCATCCACCATGGAATGGGCTTCCCCTACCAGCAGGGACCCGGACCAAACCAGGAGAGCGGCCAAGGCGGTAAAGAGAAAGGAACCGGACAGGCCGGCCAGGAACAAACCCATTCCCGTTATTATCATCAGGACGACCAGCTTGAGGACCATCAACTGCAACCAGCCCAGCGCACCCGGAAGGGTTGTTCCCGTATCGAAACCCTCCGGGAGCCCCGCAATTTGCCCGTGGAGAAGGAGCCAGTGAAAGACGTCCGCCGCCACGACGACCGAACTCACCGCTATCCAGACCCCCAACCCCTTTCCCAGGATGAATTCCATCCGGCTGAGGCGGCGCACCAAGAAGACGTGGGATATTCGCTTCTCGACAAAACTGTGAAATTGATGGGCCAACAAGAGGATGAGAACTACTCCGGAAAATACCCGGATGAGGGTTTGTCCGAGATCGAAAAACAGTTTGGGGCCCGAACTGCCATAGGACTGACCCGAGAGCAGGCGGCCGAAAAGGACGAAGAGGAGGAGGGCGCCGAGGGAAAGGGAAAACCAACGGTTGTGCAGGGCGGAGGAAAGGGAATCCCGACTCACCAGCCAGATGCGGCGGAAGGTGTCAGTCACGGGTTTCCACCTCCCCACCCTTCTTCAAATTCCTCAGGAACCATTTTTCCAGATCGGGTTCAAAGGCCGGCTTTCCCCAATAGACGGTTTTCCCTTCATGCAAAATGAGGGCATTGCCGCAGAATTCCTCCATCTCCGACAAATAGTGGGAACAGAGGAGGAGGGTTTTTCCCTCGGCTTTCAGGTTCTGTAATACGCCCTTGACCCGGTGGCGGGCCAGGGGGTCCAGGCCATCGGTAGGTTCGTCCAGGAGCAGAATTTGCGGATCGTGCACCAGGGCTTGGGCAATCCCCAGTCGCTGCAGGGAACCCTTGGAAAGCGTTTGCACCCGCTTGCCCGACTGTTGCCCCAAATCCACCGCCTCCATGCAATAACCGACCCTGTCATTCAAGCGGGAAGCCCTGAGGCCGCTCATCTGGCCGAGGAAACGCAGCGTCTTTTCCACCGTCAAATAAGGGGGAAAATCGGGCTTTTCGGGCAGGAAACCGATGGCGTCCCTGGCAACGGCCTGGGCCGGAGCTTTTCCGAAAATCAGGACCGAGCCTGCGGTGGGCCGGATCAAGCCGCAAATGAGCTTTACCAGGGTGGTTTTTCCCGACCCGTTCCCCCCGAATATCCCGGTGGTCTCACCGGCGGGAATTTCCAGACTGATCCCATCCAGGGAAAAAGAGGCGGAATTACCCCAACCATGGTAAAACGTCTTTCCCAAGCGGGAAGTGGAAATGGCCACTTTCATGGGCCGATTCAGGCGATGACGAACTGCCGGTAGGAAGGCTCCCGGAAACCATCTTTCCGCTCCTCATTCCGGATAAAACCGGCCATTTCCTCGCTGAGGGCCCGGATAAAGGCCATGCATTCCGTGCGTTGGCCTTCCACCTCCAGGTGAACCCGTCCATCGGGCAAATTTTTGACAAATCCCGTCACTTCATACCCCTTGGCCAGTTGGTAGGTGGTGTAACGAAACCCCACCCCTTGAACGTGGCCGCTGAAAAATACCGTTCCGTGGAAAACCTTATCGGTCATTGGGGGGGGAGAGGCGCGCGGGAGCGCGCCAAGGAGGAATGTAGAATGAGGACTGAGGAATTGGGGGAGAAGGAGGGGGAGAGGCGCGCGGGGGCGCGCCAATTAAGAATTAGGAATGAGGAATTAGGAATGTTTCGATTTGGGAGTTGGCGGGTGAGGTGGAGTGATTCTTAGGAAGAGCGCGAGTTTCCTGGGATCGCGGCGTAAAGCCGCTCCTACAGTTTTGTAAAAGGTTATCTATAGATGGTTGGGAATTTGATCTCCTCCTTTTTTCGATCAAGATCACGATCATGATTAACTTCTGTTCCGGCGGAGCCGGATAGCTTTGCGTTCTTGGCGATCTTTGCGAGAGGCGGTAGGCGCGCCGGGGCGCGCTTTTTTGGTGGAGCCGATCGGGATCGAACCGACGACCTCTTGAATGCCATTCAAGCGCTCTTCCAACTGAGCTACGGCCCCTGACAGGATTAAGGTGAGGAAGGAAAGGGACAAATTGGGAAGGGTCAACCGGAATTTGACAAGGCTACTCCACTTTAAAAGTGACCGTGATGGTGACTCCCTGTCGGTTCGGAGGCGGTTGGAAGATACCGAGGCTGCGCACGGTGAGAATGGCATTTTTATCGAGGTCGGCAAAACCGGAACTGGAAATCACCCGGACATTGGAAATGGCGCCGCCGGCTGAAACATGAAATTGGACGCGGGCGCTACGCCCGACCGTGCCCGAGGTATTTGTCTTCTTCCATTCCTGATCGAGACGGGCGGCCAACAACCTGCGCCAAGCCAACATTTCGTCGGTTTGGGCGGAGGAGGAAGGCGTGGAAACGGAAAGTTCCGGAACGCTCATGATGGATTGGCGGAGGTTGCGTTCAATCCTGGAGGTATCGATTTTAGGCGCTTTCTTAGGTTTGGCGGGGATGGTTTTGGGCGTTTCCGGAGCACCCACCCTTTTGACGAAATCGTCGTAACTGATAATTTTTGGCTTTGGTTTTTCCGGAGGGGGCGGAGGCTTCTCCACCGGTTTGGGAGGCGGGGGCTTCTCCACCGGTTTGGGGGGTGGGGGTTTTACCACCGGTTTGGGGGGTGGAGGTTTTTCCACCGGTTTTGGGGGAGGCGGAGGAGGAGGAGGCGGTTCTTCCACGGGTTCCGGCACCGGCTCCGGTTCCGGTTCGGGTTCCGGCACCGGTTCGGGTTCAGGTTCCGGCACCGGCTCAGGTTCCGGCTCGGGTTCGGGCAACTCGGGCTCGGGTTCGGGCACCGGTTCAGGTTCGGGTAACGAAGGTTCGGGGACGAGGATACGATCGGGGTCGGGAAGTTCCACCATTTCGAAAATGTAGGGTTCCTCTTCCTGGGCCCACAGGGTGGAGAAAAGAGCTGCCAGAATCAAAAAAAGCAGGCCCGCCAAGTGGAGAACGCTGGAATATATAAGCGCTCTCTTGGTGATGGGGTCGAATTTCATGTTACCGGCGGTTCACTTGACGCGTGTATCCAAACTGATCCGGGTCAGTTCGTTCTGTTTCAACAAATCCATTACCTCGATAACCTTCTGGTATTGCAGCCTGAAGTCACCCCGCAGGTGAATTACGGGGGGATCGTGGTGTTGGGCAAGGATCTCAACGCGGTTGGTCAATTCCTCGAAGGTAACCTCCTCCTGGCTCCAGTAGTAGACACCCTCCTGGGTGATAGAAAGGGTCTGAAAGGCGGTTTCCCGCAGGACGGGGTCGGAGGATGCGTTCTCGGAGGGCAAATCCAAGGGTATGGTTTGCTCCAGCAACGGGGTCGTTATCATGAAAATGATGAGCAGGGCAAAGGCCATGTCGATCATGGGAGTCACATTGATTTGCGACACCGCGGTCAACCGCTCTCCTCGATGAAAGGTCCGGGCCATTCAGGTATCCCTCGACAAAGTGTCCTCCAATTCGATGCGATCGGCCACGGAGCTGGCGAAATTTTCCAGGTCGATGACCCGTTTTTTGGTCACAGCCAGGAGAAAATTGTACCCGAAAACGGAGGGAATCGCCACCAGCAACCCGGCCACGGTGGTCAACAAAGCTCCCGAAACCCCCGGGGCCAGTTTTTGCAAGCTGGCGCTGCTCTCCAGGGCGATGGCTCCAAATGCGTCCATCACCCCCCACACCGTTCCCAGGAGACCCATAAAAGGGGCTCCGGTGACGATAGAAGCGAGAAGGACCATTTTCTTTTCGTAAAAGATGCTTTGCCGAGCCACGGCCCGGCGCAGGGCATTATCGGAATAACTGACGGCATTTCCCCGATCCAGATTGGCGGAATCGAGATCCACGGCGCGGAAATAGGCCTGAGTGGCATCCCCGACCAGGGCGGCGTAGGGAACAGAATCGCTGAAATCCACCTGCCGGGCCAGATTGAGCAAGGAAGGGGCATTGTTGAGGTCCGTTTCAAACTCCAGGTTCAAACTCTGGAGGTTGTTCAATTCCATGAATTTGCTGAACATGACCGTCCAGGCGATAGCGCTGAACACGCCCAAGGCCAAAATAATGAGCTGACCGGCCGTATTGGAGAGGAAGAAGTAGGAAAGCAGACCGGTAATTTGAGATTGGGCCAGGGCGGGAATCATATTTGGAGGCAGGAATCTAAAAGGGATATCAGTTCCCCGTTTATGGAGGTTTCCGACCCATCTTCAAAGATAAAATGAATTCCAACCCTAGAATTTTGTTTACAGGTTGATTCCGCCGAAGCATCTCCTTTCACTTTTAAACCAGAACCCAAGCCCCAATCATCGAATTTATGGACCCCAAAACCCAGGCCCTGGACCTCCTCGGCAAGCGCGGATCGGAAATAACACAGAAACACGCACTGGTGGGGTTCGACGGTTTGGTCGAACGGGTCACCTCGGTAGTGGATAAACGCCTGGGGCAGGGAGACGCCTTTGCCCGGGTGGAAACGATTGAGTCCTTTGGAAGCACAATTCTGGACGCGGCCGGTAGCGGGGCGGATTTGGAAGTTTTCCCCCGGGAAGAGAAAGCGGGGGGCAAAGGGCCGATCATGGCAGGGGCCCTGGGCAAGGCCGGCCTCAACCTGCGTTATATCGGCGCCCTGGGGGATGCATCGGTTCATCCCGTTTTCGAAAGATTTGCCCAAGACACAGAGGCCATCTCCCTGGCCGATCCCGCCATCATTCACGTCCTCGAATTTGCCGACGGAACCATCAGGCTGGGGGAGTTGGCTTCCCTCGACGGCATCTCCTACAGGGATTTATTGAGCCGGATGACGGAAGGGGAATTTTACGATCTGCTCTCCCGCCAGGACCTGATAAGCGTGGTAAACTGGGCCATGATCCCCAACCTGACCACCCTCCTGACGGATCTTCTCGACTACGTCATACCCAATCTGCCCCCGAGGGACCAAAAGCATTATTTCTTCGATCTCTCCGATACGAAAAAACGCTCGGACGGAGAGGTTAGATCGATTCTCTCGACCATTTCCCGTTTTCAAAACTGGGGCGCGGTCACCCTGGGTTTGAATTTGAAGGAAGCGGGAAGGGTTTCCCGGCTTTTGGGTCAATCCAAAATGGGGGAGGACGCGGATGGGCTGAAATCCATGGCGTCCTACATCCGGGACCATTTGAGCATCGGCACGGCGGCGGTAGACAGCGGGGATTCGGCCGCCTGCGCCACCAAGCTGGAGACGGCCTGGGCAGTAGGACCGTTGACGAAAAATGAACCCGCGGCGGGGGGCTCGGAAGAACATTTTCAGGCGGGGTTCTGCCTGGCCCAATTATTGGATTTTCCTCTCTCCGCCTGTTTGGCCACGGGGATGGCGGTGAGGGGTTTCCACGGGGTAACGGGGAGGAGTCCCAGCATGACCGAGGCCCAGTCCTTCATCCAGAACTGGAAGGATGTTTAACCCGTGGGGCTTAAAAGGGGTCAGGCCTGGAATCGGTTGACTTCGCAAGCTTCGTCAAGATTACAAGGCATGACCCCGACGGACCTTTTCCGAAATGTTTGAACGTTCCAAAAGTCGCTTAACCAAGCGCCATTCGGGGAAGGGTGTGTTCATCACCTTCGAAGGTTCGGAAGGGGCGGGCAAGACCACCCAGATCGAACGGCTGGCCGCCAAATTGAAGGCCCGGGGGGAGACGGTCGTTTTGAGCCGCGAACCCGGAGGCACGGCCTTGGGAGAAAAGATTCGTCACCTGCTCAAACACGCCGAGTGCGGGCGGGCCATGGTCCCGAGAACCGAGGTTCTCCTATTTGCGGCGAGCCGGGCCCAACACGTGGAGGAATTGATAAGACCCAGCCTGAGGCGCGGCCAGGTGGTCATCGGCGACCGGTACCTGGATTCAACCACCGTCTACCAGGGGGTGGCCCGGGCCATCGGTCGAAGCGAGGTAGAGGCCATCAATCGATT
Source organism: Opitutales bacterium (assembly GCA_022824405.1). Classification (GTDB taxonomy): domain Bacteria; phylum Verrucomicrobiota; class Verrucomicrobiia; order Opitutales; family UBA2995; genus JAABVD01. Next base: position 135,576 of record JAJDZZ010000019.1, on the reverse strand, counting down.
TGCCATCGACGGTCTTCTTCCCGACCTGACGGTATTGCTCGATCTGGATCCCGAAATCGGCTTTGAACGGATTCAATCGAGGCAGACGGAGCCGCCCGACCGGATGGAACAGGAGAAAATGGAATTTTATCGAGCGGTGCGAAACGGATACCTGGAATTGGCAAAATCCGAACCCGGACGCTTCCTGGTAGTGGACGGCGCCCAATCCCCCGAGGCGGTGGAGGAGGCCATATGGGATGGAGTTAAAACGTATTTTAGGTGAGCCCCTGAGGTCCTCCCAGGCGGTTGCGGTGCTGGATCGGTCTCTGCAAAAAGGCCGTCTGGCCCACGCGGTGCTGCTGCAAGGCGAGAACGAGGAGTTGCTGGAGGAAGTGGCCCACAGTTTGGCCGCGGTATTGTTGGATGCATCCCCTGACAAGGAGAAGGAGGACCGATTCGGCAAGGTGAAAAGCCACCCCGATTTCTTTACCCTGCGCCCTTCCAAAAAAGCGCGCGCCATCAGGGCGGAGGATACCCGCGAGCTGATCCGGCAGATTCAGCAGTCACCCCTTCTGTCCCACCGCAAGGTTGCCGTCGTCTACGAGGCCGACCGGCTGTGCGCATCGTCCCAGTCATCTTCGGCCAACATATTTCTCAAAACCCTGGAGGAGCCTCCCCTCGATACCACCATCATCCTGTTTTCGACCCGGCCCTACGTGCTGCTCGAAACCATCCGCAGCCGGTGCTTCAATTTCCGCATTCCCTCTTCCTTTCGGTCGACCGAAGACGAATCCTGGCAAAAATGGCTGACCGACTATTCCGATTTTCTGCTGGGTCTCTTGCAGGGGATACGGGGCAAGGAACGGATCGCGGGCAGTTTCATGGCCGCATACGGACTGGTGGCCCGTTTCAACGGGATCCTGAGCAATCTGGTGGCGGAATCCTGGGAGAAGGAAAAGACGAAGCTTCCCCAGGATTTGAAGGATGATGAGCGGGAGGCCATGCGGGCAGGATCGGCCAAGGGGATCCGCCACCGGCTCTTCAAGGAAATGGAAAACCAGACCCGGTCAGCCGCGGCCCCTTACCTGACCGATGAGAAGGGCGGGGCCGTCACCTTGAAATTTACCGAAAGCATCCGACAACTGGAGACAGTGGCGGGCCTGCTGGAGGTGAACCTGAAAACCGAAACGGCCCTGGAGGATTATTTGCTATCCTGTTTGCGCATTTGGAGCCGGTGACCGAGGAAGGGAAAGGAATAAACCACAGAGGACACAGAGGGATGATGAGGGAAAGAGAGGTTAGAAAGGAAGAAGGAAGAAGGAAGAAGGAGGATAGGATCTCGCCGAGGCGAGATGGCACAAAGGCACAAAGGCACAGAGGGGGAGGCGCGCTGAGGCGCGCCAATTAGGAATTAGGAATTGGGGGAGAAGGGAGTGGTGGAGAAGGATCTCGCAAAGCTCGCCAAGAGCGCAAAGAAGGGGGACAGGAATGTCCCCCCTCCGTTAACCCTTGTTCCGGCGAAGCCGGATCCCTTAGCGTTCTTGGCGATCTTTGCGAGAGGTTTTTCTTTTTTCGATCACGATTAAATAAAGATGGCGAAAAAGTCAGCTCATACGCCCATGATGCGGCAATACTGGGAGGTGCGCAACCAACTGCCGGAAAATACGCTCCTGCTCTTCCGTTTGGGGGATTTCTATGAACTGTTCAACCGGGACGCGGAAGAAGGGGCCTCGCTGCTGGGAATAACCCTGACCAAGCGTCACAAGTACCCCATGGCGGGCATTCCCTTCCACGCGGCCGAGAGCTATATCGGAAAACTACTGGCCGCGGGCAAAAAGGTGGCCATTTGCGACCAGGTGGAAACCTCTCGAACGGGCAAACTGGTCAAGCGGGCCCTGACCCGGATCATCACCCCCGGGACCACCCTGAACGACAACCAGCTTACCCATAACCGGAATCACTATATTCTGGCCGCACACTGGGACAGAAAGGGGTTCCACGCCTCCTGGATGGACCTGACCACGGGCGCGTTCATCCTGGCCACGGAAAGGGCAATGGATCGGTTGCTGCCCGTCCTTACCGCCATCCGTCCCCGCGAAATCGTTCTCCCCGAGGAGAAGTTGGATAAACTCAAGACCGAGGCTGACCTCCACGGGGCCACGGCGCAGTTTTGCCAGTTTTGCGCGGAAAATGCTGTTTCCGAGGTTCCCGGTTATCATTTCGAGTCGGTTTCGGGCGCCCAAACCGTGATGGAAACCCTGGGAGTCCTCAATCTGGAGGGATTCGGTTTGTCCCATCATCACCCGGCCATCGGGGCGGCCGGCGCCTTGATCGAATACGTGACGGAAAACCTGCGCGGGAAACCGAATAACCTTCGCGCCATCAGCGAATACCGCTCGGGGGATAACCTGCTGCTGGATCCGGCTACGGTTCGAAACCTGGAAATTTTTCAATCGGCCCGGGGAACCCGCCAGGGATCGCTCATTCACGCCATCGACCGGACCAGCACGGCAGCGGGAGCCCGGTTGCTGGAACAATACCTTAGTTCCCCCTCCCTGGATCTGGCCGAATTAAAGCGGCGGCAGACCTGTGTGGAAGAATTTCTGGAATCGCCCGGGCTCATGGCCGAATTTTCCGAGACCCTCCGTCTGACCCGAGACATGAAACGGATCCTGGCCCGGTTGGAGAACCGCATACGCAATCCGCGGGAGTTGGGCGGCATTCGCGACACCCTCAACGCCCTACCCCATTTGAAGCAAATTCTGCGGCAGTTCAACGGTCCCAACCTCGGGCAACTGGCAGATGGCATGGAGGATTTCACCTCCTTGCGGGAATTGCTCCAACGGGCCTTGAACAAGGAGTTGCCCGGCAAACTGGAAGCCGGCGGTTACATCCGGGACGGATACGACGCCGAATTGGACCGGTTACGGGAACTGACGCGGGGAAACAAAGTCTGGATTTCCCAATTGGAGGCCCGGGAAAGGGAAGCGACCGGAATCAAAAACCTGAAGGTCAAATACAATGCGGCGTTCGGCTACTTCATCGAAGTTTCCAAGGCGAATTTGTCCCTGGTGCCCGAGCGCTATACGCGGAAATCCACTCTGGTAAACGCGGAGCGCTACCTGACGGCCGAACTGAAGGAGAAAGAAAGGGAAATCCTTCGGGCGGAAGCCAACAGCAACGACCACGAGGAATTTCTCTTTCGCAATCTGGTGGAAAAAGTTTTGCTCCAGGCGGCCGATCTGCATCGAGCCGCCCACATCGTGGCCCAAGCCGATCTCCTCGCAGGCTGGGCCCAACTGGCCCGAAAGTGGGATTATTGCAAACCGGAGTTGGACGAATCCGATTCCCTTGAAATCGAAGACGGCCGCCACCCGGTGGTCGAACAATCCATGCGCGGGGAAGCGCTCGGCCTGGCCGGTACCTACGCCTTTGTCCCCAACGGCGCCAAGATCAGTTCGAGCGATCGGCAAATTCTCCTCATAACCGGCCCGAACATGGCCGGAAAATCGACCTACATCCGCCAAATATCGCTCATTACCCTCTTGGCCCAGGTCGGTTGCTGGGTCCCGGCCAAGCGTTGTCAACTCGGTTTGGTGGACCGCATTTTTTCTCGGGTGGGAGCCAGCGACGAACTGGCCCGGGGAAACTCCACTTTCATGGTGGAAATGAACGAGACGGCCAACATACTCAACAACGCGACGGACAAAAGCCTCATCATCCTCGATGAGATAGGCCGCGGCACCAGCACCTACGACGGGCTCAGCATCGCCTGGTCGGTCATCGAGCACCTGCACGCCGGGCAGAATAAAGGTCCGAAAACCTTGTTTGCCACCCACTACCACGAATTGACCAGGCTGGAGGAAACGCTGTCCCGGTTGCGCAATTACAGCGTGGCGGTGAAAGAGTGGAATGAAGATATCATCTTCGTGCGCCAAGTCGTAGCCGGATCGGCCGACCGCAGTTACGGTATCCAGGTGGCCCGGCTGGCCGGCCTGCCCTCTTCCGTCATCGAAAGGGCCAAAACCATACTGGACCACCTGGAAAACGATCAAACCGTCCAGGACGAGGTCACCACGACCGGCCAACACGTCGGAGGGAAGGGAAAAACGGCCAAGGATCGGCCCGAAGCAAAGCGGCCGAATTTCGATCAGTTGGAACTACTTTGAGGCGCGCCCCCTCCCCCTTTGCGTCCTTTGCGATCTTTGCGAGAGTCTTCTCCCTAATTCCTCATTCCTCATTCCTAATTCCTCATTGGCGCCGGAGGCGCCTTTGCTGGGGGTTCTCGATGGAGGAATTGTTTCATTTTTGCGAGGATCTCGGGGTGGGAGTGGGCCCTGTTTACGGTTTCGAGGGGATCCGATTCGTAATCGTAGAGTTCATATTCGACGGTGGAGGTTTCCCAATGGGTCCACTCCACCATGCGGTAGCGGCTGGTTCGAATGGCGCGGCCCAGATATTTCCTTCCCCGGGGGTAAGCGTGGTAGGCGTAGGGGCGGATGCGCTTGCCGGGGTCCCGCAATACCGGGGTCAAATCCAGGCCGTCCATGGGCTGAGGGTTTTGGGGAGGGGGAAGACCGGCCAGGGAGGCCAGGGTGGGATAAAGGTCAACCGATTCGGTCAATTGGCGCGAAACGGAACCGGGCTCGGTGACCCCCGGAGCAGAGATGATAATGGGGATGCGGTTGGCCTGCTCGTAGTTGCTGTGCTTGGTCCAGGAACCGAGGTCGCCCAGGTGCCAGCCGTGATCTCCCCACAATACCACGATGGTGTTTTCGGCCAAGCCGTGGTCGTCCAACCCGCGCAATAGTATCCCCAACTGGGCGTCCATGTAGGTGACGCTGGCGTAGTAACCGTGGATGAGTCGGCGCACAATATCCTCGGGAAAGGGTTCGGTGGTTGGAATGGGTTTGTAGGCCATGATCTCCCCGCGCCGCTTTACCGCGTAGGAGGGGGCCCCTCGGGGAGCCTCAACAAATTCGGGCATGGGCAAGGATGGCCGGTCATACATGTCCCAATACCGCTTGGGGACGGAAAAGGGGAGGTGGGGCCGGACAAACCCTACCGCGAGAAAGAAAGGCTTTTTCTCGTTTTCACTCAACCAACCCAGTCGATCTACGGCGGCGGCGGCAATCCGGCCATCGGCATAGGCTCCATCGGGAACGTCGGGCCACTCCCAAGCCGCGCCGCGCGGACGAAGAGCGCCTTTTTCGTCCCGCCCTCCCAGATTGCGGAACAATCCTTCCTCCCGGGTGAGGATGCCATCGTTGCTCTCGGGCAACAGGTATTCGATCACCTTATCGGGGAGATGGGGGACACTCCAGGAAGCGGCATCGTCGGAATTGCCATGGCCGACGTGGAAAACCTTTCCCATGGCGTGAGCGGCGTAGCCATGGTTCATGAAATGCTGGGGGAGGGTAACGGCATCCGGATAGATTTCGCGAAATTGAGCGCCAAAGAAATATAATCCGGTGGAAGTGGAACGACTGCCCAACAACAGGTTGTAGCGGGAGGCCATGCATACGGCCTGGTTGGAATAAGCCAATTCAAAGCGCATGCCCCGCGCGGCCAGCCGGTCCAGAGCGGGGGTAATGGCCACGGGATCGCCAAAGGAAGCAATGGCCGGTTTCAGGTCGTCCACCAGAATGAGGAGGACGTTGGGCTTTGCCTTGGGCTGGCCCGGGAGGAGGGAGGCCCCGAAAAAGCAGAGGAAGAATATCGATTGGAGCAGCCTGTACGCGGTCATGAAGGAATTGGGAATTAGGAATTAAAAGGCAAGAAGGTTTATCCGGATCGTGAATGCGATTAGGAATTGAATCTCGCAAAGATCGCAAAGCAACGCAAAGAGGGGGAAAAAGGCGCGCTGAGGCGCGCCTCTTAGCGGTCTTGGCGGTCTTGGCGAGAGGCTTTTCTTTTTTCGATCGCGATTGATTTGTGGGGTTTTCATTCTTGGAATTTGCTGGGGGAGGAGGGTATTGTGGCAAGGTGAAAAGGGTAAATTCCATTCTTCGAACATTTTGGTTCATCCTGGCCGGCAGCCTGGTTTTGGTTCCGGGTCTTCATTCCGAGGTCAGGGTGGAAAACCTTCCCGGCGGCCTGGAGGTATTCGTCGGGGAACAGCCGGTTCTGCGGTATCATACCAGGGTTGTTCCCCCACCCTCGGGGGTGGATCCGGTCTACGCGCGCAGCGGATTTATTCACCCTCTGTTTTCGCCCTCGGGGAAAATCCTGACCGATCCTTTTCCGGTCGGGCACGTGCACCAGCACGCGGTTTTTTCGGCTTGGTCCCGGGCCACCTTTCGCCACCAAACGGTCGATTTCTGGAACCAGGCCAGCAAACTGGGCAACGTGGAACACCGTGCCGTGTTGGCGCGGCACAAGGACGGATTTACGGCCCATCTTCAACAGGTCAGCGCCAAGCAGGGGCCGGCCTTGGACGAGATTTGGAAGGTCAGGGTAGAGGAAAGCCGCGATCCCTTCATCATAGATCTGGAAACCGAACAAAGCTGTGCCACCTCGGATGAGGTTTACCTGCACCATTATCGCTACGGTGGGCTGGCCTTCCGTGGGTCCAAACACTGGAACGCGGAGGATGAAGAAAATTTTGAGGGCCCCATGAAAATCCTGACGGGAGAGGGCATCGCGGACCGGGAGGAGGGCAATCACACCGCACCGCGCTGGTTGGCCGTTTACGGACCGGTAGAGGGGCAGACCGTTGGGGTGGTTTACATGGATCATCCGGGTAATTTACGGCACCCCCAACCGGTGCGCATACACCCGACCATGCCCTATTTCGTCTTTGGCCCCGTAGTGAGCGGTTCGGTCATCATCAGGCCCGGCATGGCCTATCGAGCCCGCTACCGGATAATTACATTTGAAGGAGAACCCGACGCGGAAACGATCGAGGGATGGTATGCGCGCTGGAGCGCGCGAATGAGGAATGAGGAATGAGGAATTGGGGAAGCGCCCAAGGGCGCCTTTGCGTTGCTTGGCGATCTTGGCGAGAGGCTTATTTCGATCATGATCACGATTAATCTTCGGGGACTGTTTCGGGATAGAGGTTGCGGAAATCGGTTGGCGGGTTCGCGACGAAGAGCAGATTTTTCTTGGTGAGGGGGTGTTGCAGTTCCAAGCGCCAGGCGTGGAGCATTACCCGGGCCGGCTCAACGGGGAGATCCCCGCCAAGGCCGCGGTAGCCGTAAACCTTGTCACCCAGAATGGGATGGCCCATATCGGAAAGGTGCAAACGGATCTGATGGGTCCGGCCGGTGTGTATGTCGCATCGCAAGAGGGAAATACGGTCGCGGATGGATCCGACAAATTCCCAGTCGGTACGGGCGTTCCTGCCGTCCTGGCGGATGGCCATCCTATGGCGGTGAACGGGATGGCGGCCCATGGGTTTTCGAAGGGTGCCAGACAATCGTTCGGGAACGCCCGCGACCAAGGCGAGGTAGGTCTTGCCGACGGTGCGGGCGGCAAAGGCCGCGGACAGGCCTCGGTGGGCGGCGTCGCTCTTGGCCACCACCATGACCCCGGAGGTATCGCGGTCGAGGCGGTGGACGATACCGGGTCGGTCCGCCCCGCCCAGGGCGCTGAGCCGGCCCGGGCAATGAAAGAGCAGGGCGTGGACCAGGGTTCGGTCATGGTTTCCCGCACCGGGATGAACCACCATACCGGAAGCCTTGTTCAGGGCCAGGAGGTGTTCATCCTGAAACAGAACATGCAAGGGCAAGTCCACGGGAGACAAATCCCGCCGCTCTATTTCGAACTCGGGAAACTCCACCACATCCCCCTCTTTCAGCTTGGCCGACTTGGCGACGCGGCCTCCATTAACTTTGACCAATCCTTTTCGAAAGGCTTTCTGGATGTGGGTCCGGCTGAACTGGGGCAGCTTCCGACTTATCCATTTGTCGGCACGGATTTTTTCCACCCCGCCTTCTACCTGCCACGTTTCCGCCATTTACCCAGACCATAAAGGAAGAAGGAAAAAGGAAAAAGGAAGAAGGGGAGAAAAGGCTGAAGGCTGAAGGCTAAAGGATGAAAAGGGAGAGAGATCTCGCAAAGAGCGCAGAGAAACGCAAAGGGATCTCGCCGAGGCGAGATGGCACAGAGGGGGAGGAGAGGAGGAGGGGCGCGAATTAGGAATTTTGTGGCTGAAAATATCGCGGCGTAAAGCCGCTCCTACAATTCGATCAAGATCAAGATCACGATCACGATTTTAAGAAATCTCTGTGTCCTCTGTGTTCTCTGTGGTTAATTTTATTAAGGTAATCCAATTAGCGTTTCTCTCAGGCTAGAAGGTATTCCGGGTTTAGTTTTTGTAAGGGTTCGGGCAGGAACTGGCCGTCTTTGCGAATCAACTCGCCGTCGAAATAGATTTCTCCGCCCCCGAATTCGGGGGTCTGAAGGCAAACCATGTCCCAGTGAATCTGAGACCGGTTTCCGTTATCGGCCTCCTTATAGGCTTGGCCGGGGGTGAAGTGAAAGGAACCGGCCATTTTTTCGTCGAAGAGGATATCGCGGAGGGGCCGGGTGATGTGAGGGTTGAAAGCGAGGGAAAATTCTCCGATATAGCGTGCCCCGGGATCGGTATCGAGGATCTCCTCGAGGCGCATGGTATTGTTGGAAGAACACTCCACCACCCTGCCCTTCCGGAAAACGAGGCGAATGCGGTCGAAGGAAGTCCCCTGGTATACGGTGGGGGCATTAAACCGGATGACGCCGTTGACGCTGTTTTTCACCGGGCAGGTGAACACTTCCCCGTCGGGGATATTCCTCAACCCCCCACAGGTGACAGCGGGGATGCCCTCGATGGAAAACTCCAGGTCGGTTCCCTCCCCTTTGATCCGAACCCGGTCGGTCGAATCCATGAGCGCTTTCAAATTATCCATGCCCTCGGTCATGCGGCCGTAATCCATGGTGCACACCCGAAAGTAAAAATCTTCGAAAGCCTCGCTGCTCATGGAAGCCTGCTGTGCCATTCCCGGGGTGGGCCAGCGCAGAACCACCCAGCGGGTTTGCTGAACCCGATAATCGAGGACGGGTTTCAAAGCCGCCTCCGCCACTGCCACCCGTTCGGCCGGAACGTCTGAATTTTCGAAGATATTGTGAGCCCCACGCAGGGCGATATAGGCGTCCATTCCCCGCATCTGCCGCAGTTTTATTCCGGCATCGAATGCATATTGATCTTCCGTCGCCCCCAGAAGCAGTTCCCGGTTGACCCGGGCGTTGTGAAAGGTGACGTGAGGCAGGGCTCCCTTTTGACGAACGGCCCTTATCAAGGCGACGGCCATGGCGACGGGTATGTCGAAACAATCGATCAAAACCCGGTCCCCCTCTTGCAATCGGGTGGAATGCCCGGTCAAAACCTCAGCCAAGTCAAAATATCGCGGGTCCATAAATGCGCACTTTCCTTACCCCGGATCAATTACCCACGCCGGATCTCACTCCCGGCATACCTGACCTGGAATTTATAAATTCGTTTCTCGGACACCAGGATTGCGCCCGTTTTCAAATCCACCCGTTCCGGCACCTCCACTTTTCTCACATCGATGGTGGTGTGATAGCCCCGCTCCGAAAAAACATCCAACAAGATCTGTAAAGCCAAGGGGTTGCGAAACAAGAGATCCTCCGAATTGATCTGAGCCTTTCCCGAAATGGCATGACGCAGAATGATGGGCATGAATTTATCCCGGATGTTTCGGATTACGCCGGCAAGAAGCTCGGGTTGCTCCTCGGCGTATCGATCCAGCCGGTTAACCAGGTCCTGTCGGGCGTGGCGCACGATTTCCCCGGACACCGGAATGACACGCAACACATCGAATGTTTTTTCCCCCAACTCGAGAGAACTCTGATAGCGCAATTCCCTGAGGATCCGTTCCTCCACTTCTTCGATCGAGCCGTGGGCATGGATGTAATGGTAGTGGAAGATCTGCCGCAAATCCTTCAAAGCCTCGTAGGTGCCTTCCTTGAAGGTGCGGTAGCGGCGGCGAGCGGTTGCTTCGTCAAAATCGGTGGCGCGTTCCTTTTTCAGTTCCCCCACTCCGGAGGCGCGCACCTTCTCATTGTGTCGGCGAATCTGCTTACCGCGGAACATCTGACGGGCAACGCTTTCGTGTTCATCCACAAAGAGCACCATGATGTGAAAAATCGGTTTGGGAAACTTCTGTTGCAGGGAGGTTTGGTAAAATTCGAGGCGCAAACTGCTCACCGCCTGGTAGAGAAGTTTCAAACACTCCACCTGCACTGTGGTACGGGGGAATCCATCGACCACCACGCCACTTTCATACTTCGACTTGAGCAGTTCCTCAAAGAGCAGGGTAACCACCTCGCCGTCCCCGACCATTCCCCCAGCGTCCTTTATTTTTTCGGCCTCGGGACTGGTGAGCAGGTCGCTCACCACGATCGGCCCAGCGGTGAGGTCGCGGAATTCCATGATAAACCGGGTTTGCGTCCCTTTTCCGGACCCCGGAGCGCCATTCAACCAAATAATTTCCTTGGGAAATCGCAGGCCATGGTGTCCGTACTTCTGCACCAGGTTATGCCAAACGGCATTAAAAATGAGCTGGGCATCTTTAATCTCAAGATCCTGTATCGTTTCTTCTTCTGCCGTTTGTGCCATTATTTTATAGATCCCTTAGGAAAAAGCTTCCGTCAATTAACCAGAATACACCACAAATCTCCCAAAATTCCAAGCCAACGATAGGAGGTCTGGCAGGGGCGCCGACCACGAGCCGATGGGCGGGTCAACCGGGCCGACACTCAGCAACCCACCCGTCGGGGTCATTCCTCCGCGATGTTCCCAGCGCAAAGGAAGAATTGTGAAAAGTCCAAGTTGACCATTTGAAAGACGAATTCAACCCGATTTTTCCCCTTCAAGCCAATGAATGGGTCGGATTTTCCGGGAAACAGATCCGGGAAACCGCTTTTTCAAAGTCCTTATCTCCGGAAAGAATGTCGATCTCCACCCTGAGGAACAAGAGGGGGACGGGCGTGGATAAACCGGACGGAATCTTCACGGCGTCCTTCTCGGTGGTGACCAGGTAATCCAGGTTCTTCCTTCGCGCCTGTTCGAAGAGTTGGTTCAGTTCCTCCCCGGTATAACGGTGGTGATCCAGAAAACGGCGGGAATAGACCACCTGAGCCCCGTTTTGGCGCAGGACCCCCTCGAAACTGAAATGGTCGGCAATGGCGCTGAAAACTCCGATGTTCCGGCCCATGAGATCGGCAAGTTCCCGGCGTTGACCCGATTCCAGGTTCTCCAGGTATTGAGGGCGGTGGGCGCATTCGATGATGTCGACCCCCGGGTTGTGCCGCTTGATGCGACGCTCCAGCTCCGGATCGGAGTCGCCATCCGATTTGGTAATGAAGACATAAGTGGCGCGCCTGAGGTGTTTGATCGGCTCGCGCAGGATTCCCCTTGGAAGCAATCTCTCGTTGCCGAAGGGATTGTTCTTATCCACCAACAACAGGTTGAGACGTCCCTTGAGGGGCAGGTATTGAAACCCGTCATCGAGTATCAGGGTGTCCACCCCGTAATTGCGAATGGCAAAGGACCCGGCGTTGACCCGGTTTTTGTCCACAAACACCATGACCCCGGGCAAGTTCCGGGCGAGCATGTAGGGTTCGTCCCCGGCCTCCTCCGAGTCGAGCAAAACCCTTTCCCCATCGCTCACCACCTTCGGGGGAGGATCGCCCACGTGGGAAAACTGGCGCAGCCAGCGCTTCCAAAATGGAACGGGCTTGCTTTTGTATCCCCGGCTGAGGATAGCCACCTTGCGCCCGCGTGCGGCCAGAGAGCGGGCAAACTTCTCCACCACGGGGGTTTTGCCGGTTCCTCCCACGGTCAGGTTGCCCACCACCACCACCAGGCAACCCAGGTGGTTGGTCCGGAACAGGCGATTCTCATACAACCAGAGCCGCAATTGGACCAGACCGCTGAAAAGGTAGGAAAACAATTTGAGAAACCCGGCAAAAACCGTGACGCGTTTTCCCTTCCTGCGATCGAGAATCACGTCCTCCAAAAAGAGGGCGAAACGCTCGATGTATTGATGAACGCGCCTGAGGAAGCGTTTGATCATTTGATGGACAAATGCTGGCAGCCTTTAAGAAGACAAGGGGTTAACGTTCCCCCTGCGGCGCGAAATCTCAAGAATTAAATCGGGGAAGACGGTGGCGCCTCCGGCGCCAATGAGGAATTAGGAATTAGGCTGAAGGCTGAAAAGGGAGAAGGGGGGCGAGTGGAGAGAGGAATCTCGCAAAGAGCGCAGAGAAACGCAAAGAGGAAAGCGCTGAGGCGCCCAAGGGCGCCATATCCGTAATTGGTGGGGGACAGGAATGTCCCCCCTCCGTTAATTCTTGTTCCGGCGAAGCCGGATCCCTTTGCGGTCTTGGCGAGCTTCGCGAGAGGTTTTTTTCGATCACGATCACGATCAAGATCACGATTGTCGGAGGTTCGTCTTTCTTCCAACTCTGTGTCCTCTGTGGTCTCTGTGGTTTTTTTCTGTCTTGGCGAGAGGAATGAGGGTGATGTTGCATTCGTTCGGTATTGAGACAGGCGGTCTGAGGAAAAAAACCGAACTCCATTATTGACGGACAAATGGTCAGCAACCTTTTTAAGTTAATTTCAGCCGGAAGCCTTCCCGGTTTCCTCGGGAGGCGCGGCCAAAGTGAATCTCAAATCTGTGGAGCAGTGAGTTTTAGACTATTTATTCCAGGGCCCGTCGAACTGTCCGAGGCAACCCTGCAGGCCATGGCCACGCCCATGATGGGGCATCGGAGCCCCGAATTTGTCGAGCTCTACCGGTCGGTTCAGCCCGGTTTGCAAAAGCTGTTCTACACGACGGATCCGGTTTACGTCAGCACCAGCAGCGCCTGGGGAGTCATGGAAGGAGCCCTGAGGAACGTGGTGAAAAAAGGAGTGCTCAATTGTATGTCGGGCGCATTTTCGGACAAGTGGTTCGACGTGAGCAAGCGCTGCGGAAAAAACGCGGCGGCGCTTCGTTTCGATTGGGGAAGGGCGGTAAAACCGGAAAAGGTGGAGGCCGAATTGGCCACCGGAAAATACGACGCCATCACGCTCATCCACAACGAAACTTCCACCGGCACGATGAACCCTCTGGAGGAGATCATGGAGGTGGTGGGCAAGTTTCCGGAGGTCATCTCGGTGGTCGATGCGGTCAGTTCCTTTTCCGTGCTGCCCATCGAAAAAGACGCGCTCGGCATCGACGTCCTGCTGACCGGATCGCAAAAAGCGCTGGCCCTGCCCCCGGGAATGGCGCTCTTTTCGGTGAGCCGGCGCGCCTTGGAAAGGGCGGCGGAGGTGGAGGGGCGCGGCTACTACTTCGACTTCCATGAATTCGACAGGAACCACCAGAAGGGAATGACCCCGAGCACTCCCACCATTCCGCATCTCTTTGCCCTCAAACAACAATTGGGCCGCATCGAGAAAGAAGGCCTTCAGGCGCGCTATGACCGCCATCGGCGTCTCAACGCCATGGTGCGCGGATGGGCCAAAGACCGTGGGTTTGGACTGTTTCCGGAGGCCGGGTATGAATCCGTCTCCCTCACCTGCATCCGCAACGACGGTCAGGTCGACGTGCCCTCCCTCAACCAATTCATGCGGGAAAACTTTGCCGTGCAAATGGACCAGGGATATGGAAAAATCAAAGGAAAGACCTTCCGCATCAACAATATGGGAAACGAAACGGAAGAAACCATAGCCTGGTTCCTGGATTGCCTGGACCAGGCCATCGCCGCCACCTAACCCGCATGTCTCACAAATTTTCTACCGCACTCCGGAATATCCCGCTTCGCCTGAAGGAGCGGAGGAAGGGGTCAAGCCTTGAATCGGTTGACTCCGCAAGCTTCGTCAAGATTACAAGGCATGACCCCGACGAATCTCGAAGCATGCGCCAAGGGGTCGGTCCTGGATTTTCAACATGAAACAACTCATCATAGCTGAGAAACCCAGCGTGGCCCGCGACTTGGCCGCAACGCTGGGAAAAGCGCCTAAAAAAGGCGATTACTACGAGAACGAACGTTACGTGATCAGTTCTGCCGTGGGTCACCTGGTCGAACTCTTCGAGCCCGAAGACATCGACAAGAAACTGAAGACCTGGAAACTGAACAGCCTTCCCATCATTCCGGATAAATTCCAATTAAAACCGATCACAAAAACCAAATCCAAATTTCTGGAGCTGAAAAAATTGATCCATCGCAATGATATCGGCGAAATCATCAACGCCTGCGATGCGGGGCGGGAAGGCGAGTTGATATTTACCTATATCGTCGAGTTGGCTAAAAACAGGAAGCCCATCCGGCGGTTGTGGCTGTCCTCCATGACGCGGGCCGGCATTCGTCAAGCCTTCAAATCCATGCGTGACAGCGGGGAAATGCGAACGTTGCAGGCGGCGGCGCGTTGCCGGAGCGAAGCCGATTGGCTGATTGGAATGAACGGGACCCGGGCCGTTACCAAGCGGATTTTCGGCCAAGTCGCCTCGGTGGGGCGGGTCCAGACCCCCACCCTGGCCATGGTCATGGAACGGGAATGGGAAATCCGCAATTTCGAGCCGCGCGACTACTGGCGGATCGTGGGAAAGTTTGCCGTCAGCAAAGGCCAGTACGAAGGGGTCTATCAAAAACCGGGCTGGAAGAAATCGTCGCTGGAGGGGGACAGGGCCGACCGCATTTGGGAGGCAACCCGGGCCGAACAAATCGTGGAGGAGGTAAAGAACAACCCCCGGGCCGAGGTCAGCGAGCGGACAAAACGCAAGAAGCAGTTGCCTCCGATGCTCTACGACCTCACCACCCTGCAGCGCGAAGCCAACCGACGCCATCATTTCTCGGCCAAGAGAACCCTGGATATCGCCCAGGCCCTCTACGAAAGGCACAAACTGATCACCTATCCGCGAACCGATTCGCGAGCCCTTCCCCAGGACTACGTGGAAAATTGCCGCAAAGTTCTGCAAGATCTCCCCGGGGAATACGCGGAATTTGCCCGGGAGGCGTTGCGGAACAACTGGGTGAGGCCGAATAAGCGCATATTCAACAACGCGCTGGTGAGCGACCACTTTGCCATCATTCCGACCCCATCCTCTTCCGGTAAACTCAATGCCTACGAATCCAGGCTCTACGACATGATCACCCGCCGGTTCATCGCGGTTTTCTACCCTCCGGCGGAGTTCGACGTGACCACCCGCGCCTCGGCGGTGGGGCCCCATGTTTTCAAAACCGAGGGAAAAACGACGGTCAAGGAGGGATGGTTGAAAGTTTACGGAGGACCCAGCAAAGGAAAAGACAACCTTGCTCCCCTTTCCGAGGCCGACGGCGCCCCCCCACTCGCGGAGGTGGTGTCGGTCGATCTGAAAAAGGATACGACCAAACCGCCTTCCCGGTATTCCGAGGCCACCCTTCTCTCCGCCATGGAAGGGGCGGGCAAACGGGTGGACGACAAAGCCTTGGCCCAAGCCATGAAGGGAAAGGGCCTGGGAACACCGGCAACCCGGGCCGACACCATCGAGAAGTTGCTTACCAAGAAATACCTGGAACGGGAAAAACGGGAACTGATTCCAACGGGAAAGGCGGAATCCCTGCTGAATTTCCTTGCTACGATCAAGGCTGAGACCCTGACCAGTCCATCCCTGACCGGCGAATGGGAACACCGGCTCCACCACGTGGAAGAGGGCAGCCTTTCGCGGGAGGAATTCATGTCCGCCATAGTGACCCAGACCGAGGATATCGTGGACAAGGTGAAAAACTTCAAGGATACGGACGAGGACGCGACGGAAATCGACGCGATCAGCCCAACCGACAACCAGCCCATGCTGGAAAATTTCCGTGCCTACAAATCGAGAGACGGCCGGGTGACCATTTACAAGATCATCCGGAACCGCCGACTATCCCCGGAAGAATTGAGGACCCTGCTGGCGGAAGGAAAGCTCGGCCCCCTGGAAGGATTCCGTGCCAACAAAACGGGCAAGCCCTACACCGGCATCCTCGTTCTGGATGAAAACTACAAGGTCCAGTTCCAGTTCGAAAATGACAACGGCAACCCGTCCGGATCGGGGAAGCAACCGGCGGAAAAATTACAGTTCGACACCCTGCCGGTAGTTGGAACCTGTCCCCACCACCAAACGCCGGTATACGAAACGGAAAGGGCATACGCCTGTCGGGAGCGCCTGGAATCCAAGGGAAATGGCAAAGGGTTCAGGATGAGCAAAACGATTCTGGGACAATCGATATCCCGGGAACAGGTGGAAAAACTCCTTTCCCATAAGAAAACCGACCTGATGAACGGCTTCATATCCAAGCGCACCAAAAAACCGTTTTCGGCCTTTCTGGTCCTAAAGGAAAACGGCAGTGTGGGATTCGAATTTCCCCCTCGGAAACCCAGTAAGAAAAGATTCCGAAAGCGATCTTGAAAACCCCTTTGAACCCCTTAACACCATAACTCGAAAGAAAAGGTTTCATCATGCCCATTGCCACCCCACCCCAATTCGAAGCCATGCTGGATTCCGCCCAGGAAGCGGGCTATGCCTATCCGGCAATCAATTGCACCTCCATCATAACGCTGAACGCGGCCATGAAGGGTTTCGCCGAAACCAAGTCCGACGGCATCATCCAGTTTTCCACCGGGGCGGGACAATTCGCCTCCGGCCTGGTTAAAAAAGACCCGGCCTACGGATGCATAGTGCTGGCGGAAGCGGCCCATCTCCTGGCCGAACAATACGATGTCCTCATCGCCCTCAATACGGACCATTGCCAGCCCCAAACAGCCGCTTCCTTTCTCAAGCCGCTCATCGAAGCAACGGCCAAACGGCGGGCCAAGGGGCAAAACAACCTTTTCCAGAACCACATGCTGGACGCTTCCGCCCTGCCCTTGGAGGAGAATATGGCCATATCTCGGGAATACCTGAAAATGTGCCAGGAAAACGATATAATTCTCGAAGTGGAGGCCGGTGTGGTCGGGGGAGAGGAAGATGGCGCGGCCGGGACGGAGGATACCCCGGAGGAAAAGCTTTACACCACTCCCGAGGACATGGTGAAGGTCCACGAATCCTTGGGCGATATCGGCCGGTTCACCTTTGCCGCCACCTTCGGCAACGTGCACGGACACTACAAACCCGGCGCGGTCAAACTGCGCCCCGAAATTCTCAAACAAGGTCAGACCGCCGTAATGGAACTTTATGGAGCGGATGCGGAATTCGATCTGGTATTTCACGGAGGTTCCGGCAGTAAATTGAGCGAGATTCGCCAAACCCTGGATTATGGCGTCATAAAAATGAACATCGATACCGATACCCAGTACGCCTTTACCCGGCCCATTGCCGATCACATGATGAAAAACTACGACGGCGTCCTCATGATCGACGGGGAAGTGGGCTCGAAAAAGACCTATGACCCGCGTTCCTACCTGAAAAAGGCGGAAGAAAACATGTCCGCCCGGGTGGTTCGAGGATGCCGGGACCTGCTATCGGCAGGTAAATCGATATTCGGCCAAGTTTAGGGATCTCGCCAAGGCGAGAAGGCACAAAGGCACAGAGGCACAAAGGCACAGAGGGGGGAGGAGGCGCGCGGGGGCGCGCCAATTAGGAATGAGGAATGAGGAATGAGGAATTGGGAGAGAGGAATTGGGAGAGAGGAATCTCGCAAAGAGCGCAAAGGACGCAAAGGGGGAAGGGATCAACCACGGATTTCACGGATGATCACGGATTTTAAATTCAGTTCCGGCGAAGCCGGATCCCTTAGCGTTCTTGGCGAGCTTGGCGAGAGGCGGTAGGCGCCCAAGGGCGCCAATGAGGAATGAGGAATTGGGAATGAGGAATTGGAAGCCGGGGTGATGAAAGATCCCATGTCCTCGGTCGAGCCTGTGCTTCGGGTTGATCAGCTCACTATTGAGCGAAACGGTTATATTCTTAAGGATATATGCTGGCAGGTCATGCCGGGGGAAAACTGGGTAATCCTGGGAGCCAACGGATCGGGCAAAACCGTTTTGCTCAAATCGCTGACGGGTTATTTTCCACCTACAAGGGGTAGTATTTCCGTCCTGGGAAAAACCTACGGAAAATTCGATTGGAATAAAGTCCGCCTCCGTATCGGGATGGTCTCCAGCAGTATCCAGCAGCGGATAGGACAAGGTGAACGGGCCATCGAGGTAGTGGTGTCCGGAAAATACGCCCAGGTCAATTATTGGGGCCCGATAAGGAAAAAGGACCGAGTCCGGGCCCGGAGTTTAATGGAGCGGCTCGAATGCGACCACCTCCTGGACAAATCCTGGATCACCCTATCCCAGGGAGAAAGACAGCGCCTGCTCATCGCCCGGGCCCTCATGGCAAAGGCGGAGATTCTCATCCTGGACGAACCCTGTGCCGGCCTCGACCCGGTGGCGCGGGAACAATTCTTGAATTCGCTGGAAAACCTCAACCGCCATCGGCCCGATCTCTCCCTACTGCTCGTAACCCACCACGTGGAGGAAATCACCCCCTGCTTTACCCACGGTTTATTGTTGCGGGCCGGGGAAACGGTCGCCCAAGGACCCATGGACAGGACCCTCGACTCGGCTTCCCTCTCGCTCACCTTCGACACACCCTTGCAACTGGAGCGTTCGAAAGGACGGTTCCGGTTAGATTGGGTCTCGCCGAGGGGAGATGGGATGAAGGATGAGGGAGTGATGGAGTGAATCTCGCAAAGAGCGCGGAGAGGCGCAAAGAGGGGGAAGCGCCCAAGGGCGCGGAGAGGGGAAAGGAAGAAGGAAGAAGGATGAAGGATGAAGGATGAAAATTAATCGTGATCGTGATCGAAAGGGGAAAGAGTTTCTGAGATTCTGAGATTCTGAGATTCTGAGGTACTGAGATGCTAAGAGGCAGAAGGGGGAAGAGGCGTGCGGAGCGCGCCAATCAGGAATTAGGAATTGGGGGACAGGAATGTCCCCCCTCCGTTAACTCTTGTTCCGGCGAAGCCGGATCTCTTTGCGGTCTTGGCGATCTTGGCGAGAGGCATTAGGGAAGGAAGAATGCGAGTGTTGAAAGATGTCAGGTCTTCTTCCTAAGCGGTTAAATTTTGGAAAATGCCCACGAGGGGGAGGAAGAGAGCGGTGACGATAACCCCGACCACCACGGCGAGAAGGACGATCATGACCGGCTCCAAGACCGAGGTCATGGCGGCAATGGAATTGTCCAGTTCCTGATCATAATTATCCGCGATGCGATTCAGCATTTCGGGAACGGTGCCGGTCTCCTCCCCCACTT
The DNA here is from genome assembly GCA_022824405.1 of Opitutales bacterium. Classification (GTDB taxonomy): domain Bacteria; phylum Verrucomicrobiota; class Verrucomicrobiia; order Opitutales; family UBA2995; genus JAABVD01. Next base: position 116,350 of record JAJDZZ010000019.1, on the reverse strand, counting down.
CGATCAGACTGGACACCATTTCGGGAAAATGGCGGGTTTGGCTGAGCGGTTTGGAGATGGGATCGCCATCCCTGACCCGGGCATAGGTAATTTCCAGTTCACGCTGGTAAACGCGATTGCCCACCACGGCGCCGGTAATTTCCAGGGCTTCCAACAAGGGGACCGCACTTCCCTGGAGGGTGCCCAAGGTTCTGGCAAACCGGGATAAGGCGCTTTTTTTGAGCAAATCGCCAAAAATCGGTAATTTTACCTTCATCAGATCGACGGCATAACGGGCATTTTCAACGGCTCCCAACAGCTTGATTCCCATTATGAGAAGGAATGCAAGAATCAGAATAATCAGGATATGGTCCTTCACCAGCAGGGACAGGTTCAAAATGGCCTGAGTCAGGGGCGGCAGGGAGGCGCCACCAAGAAAATTCGCATAAATGGCTTGGAAGCGTGGCACCACAAACACCATGAGGAAACCCAAAATGGAAAAGGCCAGGGCCATGACCACTATGGGATAAACCATGGCGGACAGCAGTTTTCCCCGAAGGCGCTGGGCCTTTTCCATAAAGCGGGCCAAGCGGTCCAGAACCAGATCCAAATGACCGCTGGCTTCCCCGGCCCGAACCATGTTGCAGTAAAGATTGCCGAATACCTTGGGATACCGGGCCAAGCTATGGGAAACCGTATTACCCGCCCGAACGTCGTCGGCCATTTTCCGGATGATCCGACGAAATCCCGGATTTTTTTGTTGCCGGGTCAACACCTCCAAACTTTTCAGCAAAGGCAATCCCGACTGCAGCAATGTGGCCAATTGACCGGTGAAGAGGGTCAGCGCTTTCCGGCTCACCCGCGTGCCCATGAAATCCGTCCCGCGCGTCCAGGCTTTTCTCCGGGGGTTTTTTCGCTTTGATTTCCCCTTGCCCCGGGGAGTGGAAGTATGGGAGGAATTCGCTGAAGCAATCGGCATGAAATGGGGAATACGATTTCGGACTATGTCAGGCGTCCCCACCGTGACCATAAGAAAACCAAAAAAAACCTCGACGGAGACTCCTCGGCGTCAAAATCTACCACAGCCTAATGGAAAGAGGTCTTCTTCGTTGCCCCTATCTTCCCCACGAAAAAATGTACTTGCTGAGAAATCATAAAGGTATAGAAATTATACCGAATGGTTTTTGAATACGATCCCAATAAAAGCAAAAAGAATAAGGAAAAACATGGAATCGATTTCGTTGAAGCCCAGTTACTTTGGAGGGATTCCAGATCGATGGGATTTCCTGGAAAGTCTGACGACGAGCCCAGGTTTGCCATTATCGCAGCACTGAATTCCAAGCTTTTGGTAGCCTTTTACACGATAAGAGAAGGAAAAATACGGATCATCTCGGTCAGGAGAACCCGAAAAGCAGAAAGGAAATTATATGAAAGCAAAGGATTTGGATAAAATTTTTGATGATGGTGAAGTGGACATCAACCCGTACCTTGACTTATCCAAAGCGTTCCGACCTGGGCAGGAATTAAGGAGGGTGAATGTCGACTTTCCTGTTTGGATGATCGAGCGTATGGACCAAGAATCGTCGCGGTTGGGCGTTCCTCGACAGTCATTGATTAAAGTTTGGATAGCAGAACGACTCGAAGCCCGGAAACCCTCTAACAACCCCATAACATAATGATCTCATTCGTTCGCACAGCCTTCTCTTGTAGCCTAATCCTCGCTGCTCTTCACACGGCCGCACTCATCGACGGCCAAGCCCTCTTCGGCGCGGAAGGCGACGGAGACGGTTCGGTCGAGGTGAGCGGTGAACTCAAGGAATGGCACAAGATCACCCTCGATCTGGCCGGTCCGCATGCCCACGAGGAGGACAAGGATCCCAACCCGTTTACCGATTACCGTTTCAGCGTCACCTTTACCCCTGAGTCGGGGGCGCCGGTTTACACCGTCCCCGGTTATTTTGCCGCCGATGGCAACGCGGCCCAAACCTCGGCTCAGTCCGGCACCGTTTGGCGGGCCCATTTCGCCCCCGATAGCCCCGGGGAGTGGAGCTACCGCGTATCTTTCCTGGGAGGCGATCGGGCCGCGCTCGAACCGGACGTGGGGGAGGAGTTGGCCCCCTACCACGGGGTGTCAGGTAGATTCAGGGTAAGCCCAAGCGATAAAAGCGGCCGCGACTTCCGGGGCAAAGGGCGCCTCCAATACGTCGGCGGGCCCTACCTTCGGCACGCCGGTAACGGCGAATTTTTCCTCAAGGCGGGACCGGATGCCCCGGAAACCCTCCTGGCTTACGCGGACTTCGACGGTACGGCGGCGATGAAACCCGATGTGCCGCTGAAGACCTGGGAACCCCACGTGAAAGATTTCAACCCCGGGGATCCCACCTGGAAAAAGGGCAAGGGAAAAGGTCTCATCGGGGCTGTAAACTACTTGGCTGCCAAAGGGTTGAATGTTGTCTCATTCCTCCCCTACAACGCGGGGGGGGACGGGGACAACGTCTGGCCGTTCGTGAGCAGAGAGGCCAAGTTTCATTACGATTGCTCCAAGCTGGACCAGTGGGGCATCGTCTTCGCACACGCTCAATCCAAGGGAATCTACCTGCATTTCAAGTTGCAGGAAACCGAGATGGACGACAACCGGCACAGGGAAAAGGATATCATTCCGGAATCCCTCGACGGAGGACTATTGGGACCGGAGAGGAAACTCTATTTGCGGGAAATGATCGCCCGTTACGGGCACAACCTGGCTCTCAACTGGAACCTGAGCGAGGAAAATTCCCAGTCCTACGAGGAGCAAAACGCCATGGCGGAATACATTCTCAACACCGATCCTTACGACCACCACATCGTCGTTCACACGGGCACCCCTGGTCAGGAAAGGATTTATCGGGCTCTGCTGGGACCACAGTCCGTCCTGACGGGCGCTTCCCTGCAAAATCCCTGGAACAATGTTCATCAACGGACCCTGCGTTGGGTGGAAGCCTCGCGGGCAGCGGGCAAACCCTGGGTGGTGGCCAACGACGAGCAGAATCCGGCCAACCAAGGGGTGCCGCCCGATCCCGGTTACCAGGGTTTTTCCGGTTGGGCCGAGGATGGTGAGCCGGACAAGAAATACAACCTGCACGACATAAGGAAATACACCCTGTGGGGAAACCTCATGGCCGGTGGAGCGGGCGTGGAATACTATTTCGGTTACGGTCTGCCGGAGAACGATCTGGTGTGCGAAGATTTCCGCAGCCGGGACCGGAGCTGGGATTATTGTCGTATTGCCCTCGCGTTTTTTAGCGATGAAGGGGTCCCCTTCTGGCACATGCGCCCCTCCAATGCCCTGGTCGGCAACAGCGAAAACGACAACTCGCGCTATTGCCTGGCCCGGGAAGGGGAAATTTATCTGGCCTACCTCCCCGAGGGAGGGACCAGCCAACTGGACCTCTCAGCCGCTTCGGGGAAATTCCAGGTAGGGTGGTTCAATCCGCGCGTCGGCGGAGACCTCCTCGGGGGTTCGGTCAAAAGCGTGGAAGGAGGCGGATCCGTTTCCCTGGGCCTTCCGCCGGCGGACGAGGAGGAGGACTGGCTGGTGGTGATTCGCAGGTAAACCTACGCGAAGTGGGGACGGTCCCGATTATTTGAACTTTTCGTATTTGAAGGCGCCGTAGGGGACGTTGTCTTTCTGTTTTTCCTCCAGCTCGGCGGTGGAGCAACTGCACATTTCCATTTTGCGCATGGTGATGGCTGCGGTGGGGCATACGCGCAGGCATTTCCCGCAGCGCACGCATTCGTCGCTGTCGATCCAGATGTAGGTAGTTTCCTCGGCCAGGTTTGCTTCCAGGCTGGAAGTCACGACTCCATCATCATCGTGAAAGAGGCGTGAGACGCGGTTGATGCAATCGCGCGGCGCCACACCGATACACCAGTCGCAGTGGATACAGGCGTCCTGGTCGATTTCGAATTTGTAGTGGCAAAAGTAGCAACGGGTGGCGTGAATGTGGGTGCCATCCGCGGTATGGCCCAATTCCACTTCCGCCGTTCCGTCGCGCTCGGGCAGGGGGAGTTTGGGCATCTGCACGGGAAACTGGATGTCGTGGTCGCGCACCCGACCGGTTTCACCGTTGGTATCCATAAAGGAGATGGCGATGTGTTTTTTGCGGCGAACCCGGCCCATGAGATGGGCGTCGATCTTATCGGCCACCTCCTTGCCGTCGTTGACGGCGGTGATAACGTCGAAACTCCCATAGTTGAAGTCCCCGGCCACGAAAATATTCTCGTGGGTGGTGTGATGTCCTTCGGTCTGGCTGACGCCCTGTGGCAGGATGCTCAACTGGCGGGTCTGCCCGATGGCCATGATGAGCAGGTCGCAGGGATATTCCTCCTCAGTGCCCGGGATGGCATGGATCCTGGGTTTGCCGCCTTCGGATTGTTCTTCGTCCAAGGCATTGCGTTGAAAAGTAACCGCCACCAGTTTGCCGTTCTCGGTGCGGGCCGATAAAGGATTCATGAGGGTTTCCACCTCAATTTCCTCCAGTCGCATCTGGTTGATTTCGTCGGGGTCGGCCGACATTTGGGCTTCGGTTCTGCGGTACATGATGGTTACGGTTCCCTCGGCTCCGACCAGGCGTTTGGCGGCGCGGGCGCAGGAGCGGGCGCAATCGACGGCGGTGAATCCGCCCCCGACGATGATGACATTCTGGCCCTTCATATCGCCGATCAGGCCCATGTTGTAATCGTACATGAACTTGAGACCGGGAATGGTGTGTCCGTCGCCGGGCAAGCCTGGGAGTTTCAGGTTGGATGGGTTAACGGCTCCCACCGCCACCAGCACCGCATCGTAATCCTGCATGATCCGTTCCATGAGGGCGGCGTCGACCCCGGTGTTGCACTTCACCTCGATACCGCTGTCGACGATGGCCTTCACCTCCGCCTCGACGGTTTCGCGGGGCAGACGGAAAACGGGAATTCCCTGAACCATCATTCCGCCCAGAACGCTGTCGCGCTCAAAGATGGTCACCCCGTGGCCGTAACGGCGCAGTTCCCGCGCCGCGGTCAAGCCGGCCGGTCCACCTCCGATGACGGCGACCTTTTTGGCGGTATCCTCAAACCAGGACGGAAGGGGTTTGGGCGGGTTTTCCTTATAATCGGAAGCGGATCGTTTGAGGTGGCAGATATGAACGGGCCCGGCCGTACCGGTCCAGTTGTGGCGGCAGGCATCCTCGCAAGGGCGCGAGCATACCCGGCCCAGCACCCCGGAAAATACGTTATCTTCCTGGTTGATCAGGTAGGCCTTGTCGGGGTCCCCCTGGGCAATCGCTTCGATGTAGGCGGGCACGTTGGTTTTGGCCGGGCAAGCGTCCTGACAGGGAATATCCTTGAGGAAAGTCTTGAAATCCAACGGTTCGGCGCCAACCCCGAGGAAGACGGAGGTCTCCTGCGGATTGGGAGCCATTTCGTAGGAAACGCCAAGATCTTCAATGGCCTTTAGAAAAGGATTCAGATGATTGTTATTTTCCATGATCAGAGCCCCAACCTCTCGGCGCAATCGGCCAGGGTTTCGTCTCCCCGTCGGAGGTCGAGGAAGGTGTCGAGGATTCTCTCCAGGGCGGGAGCGCAATCCTCTTTTTTAAATTCTCCAAGTTTGCTTCCGAGGCGGTCGTGTTTTCCGCCGATACGCATTTCATAGGCCTCGGTAGAGCCGACGGTTTCCCGAATGCGCATGCCCCGGAAACCGATGTCGGCGATACGATAGGGCGAGCAACTGTTGGGGCAGCCGGTAATGTTGATGAGGGCTTTGTCCCAGATTTCCCGGTACTTGGACTGGCTCACCACCGGCATGAGCAGATCGTAGAGGGACCGCGTTTCGGTAACCGCTTTGGGGCAGTAGGTCGTACCCACGCAGGGCACAATATCGCGCAGGCCGAAGAAGCCGTCGGTATCGAAGCCGATCTGGCGGATTTCTGCGGACGCTTCATCCACCTTCCCCGGTTTCACCCCGTGGATTTCGATGTTTTGCCGATTGGTCAGGTAGACGCGCTTGTTGCCGTAAATTTCTGAAATTTCCGCCATGCGCTTGAAGGCGAGGTGGGTCAGTTCACCCTTGGGAACCATGGCGCGCACGGTCACTTTACCGTCCGTGCCCACCGGGTTCTGCTCCAGGAGGGGACGATCCGGATAGTCCACGCCGGTCTCTTCGAAGTCCTCCGTTTCCAGGTCGTCCACGTCGACGCCTTCGTCTTGCAGGAATTTCAGGACGATGCGGCGGCACTCCTCGATGCCCCTGCGGTGGACGACAAATTTGAGGCGGGCAAAGGAGCGGTCGCGGCGTTCCCCGTAGTCGCGGAAAAGCTGGGCGATGGCCCTATTGACCCGGGCCATTTTTTCCGGGGGGACAAAGGAAAACAGCTCCTGTCCGATGAAGGGGGCCCAGCCCATTCCGCCGCCGATCATGACCTTGAACCCGAATTCATCGTCGCCCAGGGGGGTTTTACGCTGAACCGCCACGATACCTATGCAATTGATAAAGGGCTGCGCGCAACCGGCTCCACAACCGGAGAAAGTGATTTTGAACTTGCGGGGAAGGTTGTCCAGGTCGCGGGCTTCAGTGAGCAGGCGGGCGGTTTCCTTGACGTGGGGAAGGACATTGAAACGCCGGAACTGGCAGGTTTCCGCCAGGGGGCAACCGGCCACGTTTCGGGTGACGTCTCCGCAACCGTGGAAAGTGGAAATAGAATCCTCCGCCAGGCTCCGAACCATATCGGCCAGGGAGGGGATTTTGAGCCAGTGCAATTGAACGCATTGCCGGGTGGTGATGGCCAGCTTGCCTTGGGCATAATCCTCAGCCACCTTGGCGATGCGCCGGGCCTGGCTGGAAGTCAAAACCCCGCCGGGAATCACGATTCGGGCCATGTGATTGCCGGGCTGGCGGGAGGTGTAAATACCATACCACTTGGAGATATTTTTCTCTTCCGCGGTCATGGAACCCTTGCGGGCAATTTCATCGTAGTCCAGGAAGAGCCCCTGGTCCTTGATGATTTCGTCCTCGCTGACGAGCCGTTTACCTAATGTCCACTGCATATTCGGGTAGGGTTTAGTCGTGGTAAAAGAGAAGGGTTGAAATGTAGCGCTCCCCGGTATCGGGTTGCATGACCACGATGTTCTTGCCTCGGTTTTGGGGGCGGCGTGCCACCCGGTAGGCGGCCAGGGCGGCGGCGCCCGAGGAAATACCGACCAGCAGGCCTTCCGTGGTTCCGAGTTTCTGGGCCGTCCTGATGGCCTCGTGGCTGTCGATGCGGATGACTTCATCCACGATGTCACCATCGTAGACTTGAGGGATGAACCCGGCTCCGATGCCCTGAATCATATGGGGCCCCATTTTTCCCCCGCTGAGCACGGGCGATTCATCGGGCTCGACCGCGACAACCTCGATATCGGGGTTTTTTTCTTTCAAGTAGCGGCCCGCGCCGGCCACCGTTCCGCCGGTTCCGACCCCGGCGACAAAGACGTCGACACGGCCCGCGGAGTCGCGCCAGATTTCGGGACCGGTGGTGTCGTAGTGAACCTGGGGATTGGCGGGATTGTTGAACTGCTGAGGCATGAAGCCGCCGGGAATATTCCGGGTCAGCATTTCGGCTTCTTCGATAGCTCCGGGCATGCCGAGATCGGCATCGGTCAAGACCAGTTCGGCGCCCAGGTTGATGAGCATCTTGCGGCGCTCCACGCTCATGGAGGACGGCATGGTGAGGATGATGGGGTAGCCCTTGACGGCGGCGGTCATGGCGAGGCCGATGCCGGTATTGCCGGAGGTGGGCTCGATGATGGTGCCTCCCTCGGCCAGGCTCCCGTCGCGTTCGGCCGTTTCGATCATGGATAATCCGATGCGGTCCTTAACACACCACCCCGGGTTGTAACCTTCGAGCTTTCCGATGATTCGGCCAGGAAGTCCATCGCTGAACCTGGAGAGGTAAACGAGCGAGGTATTGCCGATGAGCTCACATACGTTGTTGTAAATGGGCATGGATGGGGCTGTGTTTTTTATGGGTGGGCCTGCTCATAATGCTCTCGCAACAGGTCGCGGCCGAAGTCGCCATCGAAATCGCGCCAGACGGCGTGGATGTGATTGGCGTTATTCTGGATGTTGTCGTATTCGATGAGAAAAGTTGGGCCTTGGACGCGATAATAGTGGGGGCCGCCGGGCTCCTTGGATCCGGCCCAGGCAAAAACTACGTTGTCCAGGCCGGCCTGGCGCAGTTGGTTCCAACGCTTCCCCGCGAGGTCGGCTGGCATGTTACCGATATAGACGTCTATCAACCGGTTCAGGACCTCGCGTTGACGCGCGGTCATTTCGGAAGCGGCAACCCCTGCGGACGGGAGGGGTGAGACCCTCTCTTTCGCGCCGGTGTAAATGTCCCTGGGAGCCTTGTCTGCTATGATGGCTTTTTCCTGCTGTTTATCGCTCAATGACAACAACAATTGCCGGGCCACGTCCTCTTCTTCCTTCAAGGCTCTCAGGCCTTTGGTCGGGCCCACCGGAACCTTGGCCGGGTTGGCCCCCCAGAAGTGGGGCGCCTCGGCCAGAAACCTGCCCTTGACAATGGTGAAATTGAGGGAGAGGTGGTGTCCTTCGAACCGCCAACCCCAAGTGCCGTCAGGGGTGGGCCGGCCAAACAGGGTGGTAAAGTACAAATCCGGGTCCCGGTGGGCCTCTCCTTCCAGCAGAAAGAGCACCGATTCCAGGTCCATGATTCGGTCGACCTTGGTATGCCCGCGAGCGCTCAGGCCCGCGGCCAGAAGGGCGGTCAACTTGGCCTTCTGAACTTCGTTGAGGTCTTTTATACCGACCCCCTCGCGTTCTCTGGGGACGAAGTGCCAATTGACCCGCTCCTCTTCATCGTCCATGGAAAAAGTAGCCTTGTCCTTCAGTTCGGGCGGCAAGGAATCGAGGAAGGCGGCGGCGGCCTCCTGCATTTCGCCAATGACGGATTCCACCGCGGGCAAGGGGGAGAGGGGAGAAAAAACCAAGCCCAGAATGAGAAGGGCGGGGGTATAGCGCTTAATTGTCATGATGAACACGGTAGCATGGCCTTCCGCCGATGGAAGGCAAGTGCGCAAAGGCGCCGGGGGCGCCAATTAGGAATTAGGAATTAGGAATTGAGAATTAAAACGGGAGACCTACAAGAACGCAGAGGGCGCCTCCAGCGCCTATCCGGGATTATTTTTTTGCGGGAGTTTTCTTCTCGGGTTCGGCGAACATTTCGATGAATTGGCCGTAACCCTCTTTTTCCAGGTCCCGGGCAGGAATAAACCTCAAAGAAGCCGAGTTGATACAATAGCGCATACCGGTAGGCTTGGGGCCGTCGGGGAATAGATGGCCCAGGTGAGAATCTGCCTTTTTGGATCTCACTTCGGTGCGGACCATTCCGTGACTCCTATCGGTTTTTTCCACCACGTTTTCTTCCACCAGGGCGCGAACGAAGCTGGGCCAGCCCGTTCCGGAGGCAAACTTGTCGGTGGAGCTGAAGAGGGGTTCTCCCGATACGATATCCACGTAAATGCCGGGCGCCTTGTTGTCCCAATAGGCATTGCGAAAGGCCGGCTCGGTGCCGTTCTTCTGGGTGACTTGGTATTGGATGGGAGTGAGTTTTTCTTTCATTTCGGAAAAATTGCCGGGCGGTTTGGGTTCACCTGAAAAAAGCAGGATTGAAGCATAGGTAAGGGCCACTCCCAGGAGGGCCAGCAAAAAAAACTTGGATCGGGTAAAGGTGGTTTTCATGGCTTTATCATTTTAGATGCACATCTTGGGAACTTATTTCAACATCCCGTTTTTCCACCAGAGGATCCTTGAATTTGTCAATCTGCATAATGCCCCGGGTGGCTCCGGGATGAGGCGCCGCCTTGCCCTGGAGTAATACGGCACAACCCTTCAGGGCCAGCGGGGTAAAGAGGTTCAGGATAAAAGCGGTAAGGATCAACACGGTAAAAACCGGTTTATCGATGGCTCCCTGACTGAGGGCCAAGGCTGCCAGAATAAAAGCCATCTCGGCCCGGCCGCACATACCGACCCCCACGGTCAAGGCTTCGCGGAAGGGAAGGCCCATGCGCAGGGCCATAGGCCCGGCAGAACAAATCTGGCCCACGATCACCACGGAGGTCAGAGCCGCCACGAACCCGATCTCGGCCAGATCGATATCGAAGGTGATGGAGAATCCCAGTGAAATAAAAAAGATCGGCCCGAGGAAGGAATAGGCGATTCCGTAGGAACGGTCCTGAACAATTTTTACGAGGTTGGGATGGGCAACCTTTTCTTCAAAAAACAACCCCGCCAGGTAAGCCCCCAGGATCATGTGAAGTCCTATCAACTCGGCGAAAAGCCCGGCTCCAAAGGCGGACATCAGAATGAAGGTAAAACCCTTGCCGCCTTCGGAGCGAAAGGGCAGCGTGAGCCGCGGGTAAACGTAGCGGCCCATCACCATGGACACGGCGAAAAAACCGACCACCTTGCCCAGGGTGACAAGGATATTCAAAGGTTCGAAATCGCCCCCCGACAATACGCCGATGATCAGGCCGAAGAAGACCAAGGTGAGCAAATCGTCGATGACGCAACTGGCCACAATGACCCGGGCAAAACGCGTATTGGCGAGGCCGAGGTCCTTGAGGCTCTTCAGGGTAATCACCACCGCTGTCGCCGTCATGGTCAGTCCCACAAAAGTAGCGGCGACCCAGCCCAGTCCGAAAAGGGTGGCTATGCCGAAACTGACGCTGAAGGGCACAATGGCCCCCACCACGGCAACCCCCAGGGAACGTTTGAGGGCATCGAAAAACTCCAGCGGCTGGGTCTCGATACCGGCGTGAAACATGAGGAAGAAAATGCCAATCTCAGCCAACAAGGTGATGGCTTCATTGGGGGTGATCCACCCGAACACGGCCGGTCCCAGCAGCACCCCGACAATCAACTCGCCCATGACGGTGGGCAAACCCAGGGGACGCAAAGTTACGGCAACAAGCCAAATCCCGGTGAGAAGAATGAGCAGGTCAAGGGCTACACCATGCATAAGGCTAAAGGCTGAAGGCTGAAGGCTGAAGGATGAAGGCTAAAGGATGAAGGCTGAAGGAAGAAGAAAGTAGGGAGAAGGGAGAAGGGATCAAGATCACGATTTAGCTTTGCATGGCTATGGGGTTCGAGAGGCGGTTTACGGTATGGGCCAGAGGAGGGGCAGTCCGATCATGGCGGTGATGAACACGACCAGGGCCAGGGGCAGGCCGACTTTGAGGTAATCGCTGAAACGATACCCGCCCGGTCCCATGACCAGGACATTGGCGGGATGGGAAATGGGACTGGTAAAACTGGCCGAGGCGGCCATGGCCAGGGCCATCATGGCGGTGTGGGGGGGTATGCCCAATTCGACGGAGGATTGAATGGCAATGGGGGTCATCAAAACGACCAGGGCGGCGGTGGGGATGATGGTGGTGGCCAGTGAAGTGATGAGGTATAACCCGGCGATAACCGCCCAAGGCCCAAAACCGCCGATGGCGGACATGAGCAATTCGGCCAATAAAGAAGCGGCGCCCGTGTTCTGCATGGCTATTCCCATGGGAAGCATGCCTGCGATGAGAAAAACAGGCCGCCACTGAATGGCCCGGAAGGCCTTGTTCCTGGAAAGGCAACCGGTCAGCATCATAGCGGAAGCCCCTGCAATGGCGGTGATGGCGATGGGCATCCAACCCATGAATACGGGAACCACAACGGCCAGCATGATGAGGGAAGCAAGCACCGGTTTGTTGCTCCCCGCCACCTCGGTTTTGGGAAGCTGGGTTAGAATAAGGAAATTTTTATCCTCCCGGAGCACGTCCAATTTATTTTTGGGACCCATCAGGAGCAAGGCGTCGCCAAAATGAATTTTCATCTGACCGAGGTGAGACCGATGGACCTCATCGGAGCGCAGAATGCCCAGCAGCTGAATTCCATAGCGATTGCGCAACTGAATATCGGCCACGGTCCGACCGGCCAGTTTGGAGTTTGGGGCCAGGGTTGCCTCGATCATTTCTACCTCCTCGGTTTGGATCAGGCTGGCATCGAACTTTGCCGAGGTTTCCACCTCGAGTTGTTGCAGGCCTCGCAGGGTATCGAGATTTTCCGGCCGACAATGCAGGGTCAGCTTGTCACCTTCCCGCAGGGGTTCATTGGGATCGGGCATAAAGAACTCGGTGCCTTCCCGCTCGATGGAAATCACGTGCAGATCGAATCGTTGCCTGAGCCGGCTTTCCTTGAGCCCTTTTCCGGCCAGCCAGGAACCTTCCGGCACGATAACCTTGAACAAGTTTTTCTCCGCCGCAGTGTAGAGCTTCATCAACTCGGAGGAGGCCATTTTGCAGGCGGCAAAGGATTCATCGGATTTCAATACCTCGATGGAGGCGGGGTCGCCCTGTAGCAGGAGACGGTCTCCCGCCTGCAAGCTCAACCGGCCCAGTTCACGGTCCACCGCGCCCTCGGCCTTGAAAACCATGAGCACGTTGGAGTTGAACCGTTTCCTGAAATCGGCTTCCCGGATGGTTTTGCCCAAAAAATCGGCCGTTTCGGATAAAGTGGCCTCGGCGATGGTGAAACGTTCGGAAAGCAGGGCGGAATCCTGGGTGTTGCGACCCACCGGTTTGAGGTCCTGCCAGCTTCGGAGTTCCTTGAGGCGTTCGGTTTCACCTTGGGTATAGAGGCGATCGCCCGTCCGCAGAATGGTATTCGGTCCCGGAGCAAATTGAGTTTGTCCATTGCGCTGCAACGCCACAACGTAAAGCCCCAGGGAACGGCCCAGGCTGCTTTGTTGCAGCGTTTTCCCGGCCAGGGGAGAATCGTCCCCCAGTTGAAGGAAGAAGGCTCTCTCCCCCAGGGCGTATTGATTTTGCAGAGCGACGCGGTGTGAACCGGTGGACTCGTCTGCCCCGGGGTCCTTGCTGGGCAATAGAAAACGGGCCGTAAGCGCGACAAAAACGGTACCGGCGATCATGATCATCCCTCCGATGGGGGAAAAATCGAAAAATGCAAAAGGCTCGTAGCCCATTTCCTCCAATCCATTGCTGACCAGGAGGTTGGGGGGAGTGCCTATCATGGTGGTCAGCCCCCCCAGGAGGGATCCGAAGGCAAGGGGCATCAATAACCGCGAAGCGGCCACTCCGGTCTTGCGGGCTACCGAAATAACCACCGGCAACATGAAGGCAGCCACTCCGATATTGTTCATGAATGCGGACAACACTCCGGAACTCAGCATGATGACCACGATCATTCTGAATTCCGTTTTGCCGGCCAATCTGAGCACCTGTTTTCCAACGATTCCGGCCACGCCCGTTTCGGTTAATCCTTCGCTCAGGATGAACATGGCCCAGACCGTGACAACGGCCGCATTGCTGAACCCCGAAATCGCTTCCTCCGGCGTGACGAGGCCGGTAACAGCAAGAGCCACCAAGACCAGAAGGGCCACAATATCCATGCGGACGATCTCCGAAAAAAACAGAATCAGGGATACGAGCAGGATGGCTAAAACAAGCGCGATGTCCGCGGTCATGATCAATTAAGGCAGGTGTCTGGCGCCGGCAGAGGAATTGCAACTGGTTCTAAAGGTTTAAGTGAAAGAGAGGGAAACAAAAAAAAGATCAATTTCCCCCTACCCGGTTGATGGTTGAATTTTCCCTATCCCCTCCTAGGGTTGCCACCATGGAAATGGGCCAAGCCGAGTTCAAGTTGCCGGAGGCAAAAAACCTGCCCTGGTCCTTCAACCGTCGCCGGTTTCTGCGGAGCATGGGAAGGATGACCTCCGTTCTCGGCGCCAACATCGCATTTGCCCATTGCATGCCCCGCGGACTGATCCCGGTTGCCTTGGCCCAATCCCGGGAAGGATTCGTCATCGAAGGCAAGGACGGATTGCGCGTATTAAACGACCGACCGTTAAATGCGGAAACGCCCGCTCACCTCCTGAATGACGACATAACCCCCGCCAGCCGCCTTTTCATTCGCAACAACGGGTTGCCGCCGGTGGAAGCCGATGCCGACAGGTGGACGCTCAGTATGGGAGGAGAATCCATTAAAACTGCCAAAACCTATACCTTGGGGGAACTCAGGGACAGGTTTGAAAGCATTTCCCTGGCCCTCACCCTGGAATGTGCCGGCAACGGACGAGCCGAATACTATCCCCCGGCCGGCGGAAACCAATGGACAACCGGGGCGGTGGGCTGTCCCGAGTGGAACGGAATACGTCTCAAGGACGTCCTGGAGGATTGCGGCGTGAAGCGGGACGCCGTCTACATCGGCTATTACGGGGAGGACCGGCACCTGAGCCAGGACCCAAAAAAAGACGCAATTTCAAGGGGCGTCCCCCTTTGGAAGGCTATGGAAGAACAATCCATGATCGCCTGGGGCATGAATGGCGATCCGCTTTCTCCCCACCACGGTTATCCTCTGCGGCTGATATTCGGGGGTTGGCCCGGTTCGGCCTCGGGCAAATGGATCGACCGGATCGTCATCCGCAACCGGGTGCACGACGGCACCAAGATGGGCGGGTCCTCCTATCGGGTTCCCCGATATCCGGTTAAACCCGGCTCCGAGGTGCCCGATGAAGACATGATGATTATCGAGTCCTTGCCGGTAAAATCCCTCATTACCTTCCCCCGTAGCGGATTGAAGCATTCTCTGGCACAACCATTGCGGCTTCACGGCCACGCCTGGGCCGGCGATCTGGAAGTGGCAGGCATTTCCGTATCCATTGATTTTGGGCAGACTTGGCAAGAAGCCGACCTGGGCAAGCCGGTCAATCGGCTGGCCTGGCAAAACTGGGACGCCGAGGTTCGCTTTCCCAAAGCGGGTTACTACGAGGTGTGGGCTCGGGCGGTGGATGAAGAAGGGACCTCCCAACCCATGCTGGTGCCGGGTTGGAACCCCAAGGGGTATTTGAACAACTCCTGCCATCGCATCGCCGTCTACGTGGGTTGAGATGAGGCAACTTCCCGCCATATCAGCCCTTTTGGTCTCCCTCCTGGCCACCTCTCCTCTGAACGGCCGGAGTGAGCCCGAAGATTCCTCGAAGCCCGGGCCGGATCCCCTCACCGGCCTGGTCATGGCCCAGGGCTGGGAACTGGTCAGGACGCACTGTTTTGCCTGTCATTCCTTGAAAATCGTCACCCAGGCCGGGAAGGATCGTTCCAACTGGGCCAAAACCCTTCAGAAGATGCAGCAATCCGAGGGACTGTATCCGCTGGGTGAAGTGGAATCCGATATACTGGATTACCTGGAAAAGAATTATCCGGTTTCGGACCGGCCCCATAATCCGAAAATCCGTCGGCCCATATATTGAATCACTCCTCCGCTATGGCCGTCTCCGGCGAAATTCGGCGCCATTGTCCCGAGGCATAGCGGTGTTCCAGGCCAATAATCCCGCGCTTATATTTCTCACCACCTCTCCGTGGCGGGCGGCAAGGTCTTCGGATTCGGACGGATCATGCGTGAGATCGTATAGCTGGGGATTCCCTCCATCGTAGTCGCAATAGAGCTTCCACCTTCCGCTTCGCGCCGCCAGGTCGGGCAAGCCGGTGTAGTGACGAAAGTTTTCCCGGTCGGGGGGACGGCGGAAATAAAGAGGTGCCGAACGAGACGCGGTGGCACGTCCAAGCAGGGTATCCAGGAGGTTTTCACCATCAAATTTTGTCTCTGTCGTAATTCCGGCCAAGGATAGCAGGGACGGGACCAGATCCATGGCGGAGACGACGGATTGGTTATTTCGGGTCCCCATGGCCTGTTCCCGCATGAATCCCGGAGCCCAGACCACCAGGGGCGATCGAACCCCTCCTTCGAAGAGGGTGGCTTTGTGTCCACGGAAAGGGCCGGCCGATCCAAAACCCACTTCGGGGCCATTATCCGAACACACCAGGATCACGGTATTTTCGCGCAGTCGGTCATGTTCACGCACCAGATCGAAGAGCGGCCCCAGTTGCTCGTCCATAGCCTCCAGAACTCGCAAATACAGGTGGCGCTTGCCTCCGTCACCCCACTTCTCCAGGGGAGGGTGAACCGGGGTATGAACATCGTCCGGCCAAAGGTTCAGGTAAAAGGGCTGATTTCGGGCCAGGGCCACTCTGGCGAAGGTCGTGGCCGCCTCGGTAAACTTTTCCGTTATGTAGGCCCGGTCATGCCAGATTACCGGACCATGCCCAAGCTCATGGGAACGGTGATTGAGGGGAACCGGCGGACGTCCGCCCGGTTCGTATCGCAAGGGCAGCACCCGAGGGCCCAGTCCCTCGAAGTTGGTGAGGGATTCATCGAAACCGTAGTCGGTTACGTGGGGTGCATCGTCGACATCGCGTTGTCCGCCCATATGCCATTTTCCGAAGTGGCCGGTGGCGTAACCGGCATTTTTCAGAAAGCGGGCCAAGAGCGGCGCTTCCGGGTCCAGCCAATTGTCAATACCTCGCTCGGCATTCAAGGAGCGGCTGGCCAAATAAGAGGCGATGCGCCACCGGTATGGGTATTGACCGGTGGAAATGGCCACACGGGAAGGAGAACATATGGGAGAGTTGACGTAAAACTGCTCGAAGGCAATTCCCTCGGCGGCCAACCGGTCGATGTTGGGGGTCTCGGCCTCGGTGTTGCCGAAACAGGAAAAGTCCGCCCATCCCATGTCGTCGATAAAGACGAGAATGAAGTTGGGCTTTGCGGCCGACCCGGCGAGGCCCACAAGGGCACATACCGTGCTTTGCAATGCAACGCAGGTCAAGAGGCAGAGACGCGCCAAGGCGCGCCAATCAGGAATTAGGAATGAGGAATGAGGAATTGGGAAAGAGGGGCTTGCGCCCGGTGGAGAGTGAAGAGTGGATAGTGGAGAGAAGAGAGGCTGAGAGTAGGGGACTCTCGCAAAGATCGCCAAGAGACGCCAAGAGAGGGAATTCGATCACGATCACGATTTAACTCTCTCCACTCTTCCCTCTTCACTAACCTCGGCCGGGGTTAAAATCCGGGTTGAGGACGCTGGGAATGACGGCGCCGGTGCGCTTTTGCCAGTCCCGCAATTCCTCCAGCAGCCGGGCCGTTCGTTCCGGTTCGGAATCGGCCAAGTCATTTTTTTCACCCAGATCCTCTTTCAAATTGAACAGCTTGACGGAGTCATCTTCGAAAAATTGCATAAGCTTCCAGTCTCCCCGGCGGATTACACTGCATGGGGTAGCTCTCCAATAAGGCCTGTCCGTGCCGTGTACATTGACCACCTGATTGTACTGGGCTCCCGCCAGATAGAGTGGATAGTGCCAGAAAATGGAGCGATCTTCCAAGGCGGGTTTTCCCAGGATCAACGGCACGATGGATTGGCCGTCCACGGGTTGATGGGTCGGAAGGTTTGCCCCGGCCAGTTGGGAAAAGGTGGGTAAATAGTCGACCCCAGTTATGGGGGTGTCGCAGACCGATCCCGCTTCGATGACACCGGGCCAACTCATGCAGGTGGCCACTCGAATGCCCCCTTCATAAAATGCGCCTTTGGCTCCCTTGAGGGGTTCGCACCAGGTGGCCCCGGAGTGGCCCCCGTTGTCGGAGGTGAAGACAATCAGCGTTTTTCCAGCGAGCCCCTGGGCCTGCACGGCTTCCCTGATGCGGCCGACCCCGGTATCCACCGCTTCGATCATGGCCGCATAGATGGGTTTCCACGGTTTGTCCCATGGGCTGTCGGCCAGCTTCTTTTCGTATTTGGCGGTGACCTCGGGACGGGCTATAATGGGAGTGTGGACGTCCCAATAATTGAGGTATATGAAAAACGGCCTCTCCGCATTCTCGGCAATAAATCCGACTACCGCATCGGTAAGGGTTTCCTCCACGTCAATATCGCCATAATAAGTCTTTTCAGGTCCGCCCAAACCATTGGGATCGCTCAGGTCGAACCCCTGAGTATCGGGGCCCAGGTGCCATTTGCCGAAACGGGCCGTCCTGTACCCGGCCGGTTTCAGAACTTCGGCGATGGAGGTGACGGAAGGGTCCATGCTCATTTTGGAGGGAAAGATCCCCTCACCCGCGTCATCCCCCTTGCGCGGCACCAGAAATTTCATGTAGGCCGCATTTCCTTTGGCCTCGCCTCCCGGGGTCCACATCTGAGTGCGGGTGATGTACATGCCGCTGACGATACAGGATCGGGATGGCATGCAATTGGAAGCGCCCGGATAGGCCGAGTTGAATTTCATACCGGAAGCGCGCAGGGCATCGATATGAGGCGTTTCATAGAAGGAAGCCCCGTTATAGCCGACATCGGCCCAGCCCAAATCATCGGCCATGATGAAAATCAGATTGGGCTTTTCGGGTAGATCCTGGGCCTGGAGAGCCGGACTTAAAGAAACGAAGGAAAGGAAAGCAATTTGCAGAAGAAAAACGCGCATGATAACCCAGCATCTTACAAGGGAAGGTCGGGAGGTCAAGGCGCAGAGGCGCGACGGGGCGCGCCAATTAGGAATGGGATCTCGCCGAGGCGAGATGGCACAAAGGCACAGAGGCACAAAGGGGAGAGGCGCCCAAGGGCGCGAAGGAAGAAGGGTGAAGGATGAAGGGAGAGGCACGCTGGGGGCTTTTGTGTTTTTGTGCGTTTTGTGGCTATTTTGTATCCACTTTGATCGATCACGATCATGATCACGATTAACCCTTGTGGTTATTTGGCTTCGGCGAGAGGCATTAGGCGCGAAGGGGGTTCCTTGGAACCTTGTCTTGAATATCCATTTCAGGCTCGTTTAATGAACTTCCCATGAAAGTTCCGTTCTTTTTTCTGGTCCTTGCCCTGTGCGGACAGTTGGCCGCGCAAACCCGGTCGGGACAAAGTTCCCCTCCCTTGGAAGTCGCCGATCCGGCATCGGTGGGGATTTCCGCTGAGCGCCTGGCCCGGATAGATGCCATGGCCCAATCGGCCATAGAAGAGGGAGGTGTTCCCGGGTTGGTCGCTTTGGTGGCGCGGCAAGGAAAAATTGTTTACCACGAGGCATTCGGTCTGGCCGATGCAGGCACGGGCCGATCCTTGAAAAAGGACGACATCTTCCGCATCGCCTCCCAAACCAAGGCCATCACGGCCACGGCGGTAATGATGCTTTGGGAGGAGGGATGGTTTCAATTGGATGACCCCATTTCC
Source organism: Opitutales bacterium (assembly GCA_022824405.1). GTDB lineage: Bacteria > Verrucomicrobiota > Verrucomicrobiia > Opitutales > UBA2995 > JAABVD01. The sequence continues at coordinate 97,259 of JAJDZZ010000019.1, read as the reverse complement.
AAGTTCATACCGGAGTTTGAAAATCCCCAGGTTCTGGTTCGTTTCGATGACGATCTCAATTACACGACGGTGCCGGCCAGGAGCGAGATCACCATCCGGCAGTTGCTCACTCACTCCTCGGGCCTGGGTTACGGGTTTATCGAAAGCGAAGAGCGCATGAAACTGCTTTATCGAAAAGCGGGCATCATCGACGCCTGGACCGCCGAAAAAGCCTTCCTGGCCGATAATATTAGGAAGCTGGCCCAATTGCCCTTACATTTTCACCCGGGCGAGCGCTACAAATACGCCGAGGGTCTGGATGTGTTGGGTTACATGATCGAAATCGTGTCGGGCCTGACCTTCAGTGAATTTCTGCACACGCGATTGTTCGAACCGTTGGGCATGAACGACACGTATTTCTATCTGCCCGAGGACAAGGCCCACCGCATGGTCACGGTGCACCGACCGGAAGGCGGCAAGTGGGTGAAGTACAAGGGCAACGAATATTACGACGCGGACTATCCGATCAAGGGGGCCAAGACTTATTACGGAGGAGGGGGAGGTCTATCCAGCACGGCCAAGGACTATGCCACCTTCCTGCAAATGTACCTCAATGGCGGAGAACTCAGCGGCATTCGCTTTCTCAGCCGAAAGACCGTGGAAACGATCATGGGTTTTCAAATCGAAACGGCAAAACATGCTCACCACGGACTCGCTTTCGGGGTATTGAACGAGAAAGCGGTTCCCCAAGGAGGCTTGGGAAGCGAAGGGACCTTTTTCTGGGGCGGTTATTTCAACTCCCAATATTTCGCGGACCCGGTGGAAGGCATTATCGGGGTAATTCTGAAGCAGACCCGGAACCATAAATCCGACAACACGTCCTGGCAGTTCCGCCAACTGGTCATGCAATCCATCGACGATTAGGAATTGGGAAATACTCCCGGCCCGGCATGATTATCGCTTTAATTTTGGCCAATAGTCTCCTTGGCCAACGTGTCATCAACGACTCCCTGGCCCTCCCGACCGGTCTGCCCACCGGGAATTACCGGATGGAATTGGCCTGGAACCAATTCGATGTCCCTATCGCTCTGGCGCACCCTCCGGGTGAAACCAACCAACTTTACGTAGCAGAAAGAGCTGGCAGGATACGGGTGGTCACGGATTTGTCTCAAAACACCATTCAGACAGAATACGTGCTGGACCTGTCGGGTATTCGCTCGGTCACCAGAAACGGCGAAAACGGATTGTTGGGCTTGGCCTTTCATCCCCGCTACAGCGAGAAAAAGCGTATTTTCGTCTTTTACACCCACAATCTGGAGGGCATCCGGCGCAACAGGGTATCCAGTTTCCTGATAACAGAAGAAGATCCGATAAGGGCGGACCCGGATTCCGAAATCATCTATTTCGATCAACTGGACCAGGCCAACAATCACAACGGGGGCGATATTCACTTTGGTCCCGACGGGTATTTGTACGTGGCTCTGGGGGACGAAGGTGGAGCCAACGACCGATGGGGCAACAGCCAAAAAGTGACCAAGGACTTTTTTGCCGGTATCGTTCGGCTGGACGTTGACAAGCTGCCGGAAAATAGCGAACCCACCCACCATCCCGCCATTCCGCGCGACAGCGGAGGCAAGGCTTTTTACAGCGTCCCGATCGACAATCCGCTGGTAGAGGAGTGGCAACGGGCGGGATCCGATCCCGACTCCGAACTTCGCCTGGAGTTTTATGCCATTGGTTTGCGCAACCCCTGGCGGATGGCTTTCGACCCTCCGACCGGGCGGCTGTTTGCCGGAGACGTGGGGCAGGTAACCCGTGAGGAAGTCGATATCATCGTCAAGGGAGGCAACTACGGTTGGGCCATTCGCGAGGGGTTCATCGCTTTTAATCGAGGCCCGGGAAATCTGACACCTCCGCCCGCCTTTGGAGAGCTGCTCGATCCGATTCACGACTATCCCCGGGAGGATGGACAATCCGTTACGGGCGGGGTCGTTTACCGAGGGACCCGATTTCCCGAATTGGAGGGAGCCTATGTATTTGGCGATTACGAATCGGGCCACGTCTGGGCTCTGATCGAAAGTGAGGGAAGGTATGACCGAATACGGCTGACCGGATACCCCAGGCATTACGAATACGGTTTGGACCCTTCCAATGGAGATGTGCTCATTGCCGGTGGAGATGGGAATATCCGGCGGCTGGTTCGCGGAGACGGATGGCAGGAACCCCCCTTTCCCTCCACTTTATCGGCAACCGGCGCCTTCAAATCTCTCGTCAGCCTGGAGCCGGAGGATGGAATCATGGCCTATGAGCCCAATCTGTCCTTCTGGTCCGATTACGGGATCAAATCCCGTTGGGTTGCCGTCCCCGACGCCACCATCGGCTACCGCCGGGATCTTCCCTGGGTCTTTCCACCGGGGACGGTTTGGATCAAGCATTTCGAGTTGCCATTGGAGCGGAATAATCGGGCATCATCCGTGCGGGTCGAAACCCGGTTCCTGGTCAAAACCGAAAACGGTGTTTACGGAATCAGCTATCGTTGGAATGAAGCCGGTAGCGAGGCCACCTTGGTGGGTGAGGAGGGAGCGGACATCGATTTTTCCGTTCAAACGGAGGAGGGTCCGGCGAAGCAGACCTGGCGTATTCCCAGTCGAGCCGAATGCCTGCAATGCCATACCCCGGGAGCCGGATACGCGTTGAGTTTCAATTCCAGGCAACTGAACCGGGAGCAGCCGATCGAGGGACGACAAAGGAACCTTTTGCAGTATTTGGGGGAGGTGGGCATTCTGGATACCGCCATCGTTGAGGTCGAAGACCTGCCGAGGTTCCATTCGGCCGAGGACAGGAAGGCGTCCCTGTTAAGCCGAGTTCGCTCCTACCTGGCCGTCAATTGCGCTTCCTGCCATCAGCCCGGCGCCATAGCTTCCACCACCTGGGATGCCCGGCCGCACATAAGCCTGTTCGATACGGGCTTGATAGGGGGAGTTCCCCTGAATGACGGGGGCAATCCCGCGGGCAAACTCGTGGTACCGGGAGATCCGGAGTCATCGGTTTTGCTGAGCCGAATCAGTGGTACCCACGGTTTTACCCGGATGCCCAACGTCGCTACGAACGAGTTGGACGGTCAGGCCATCGCCCTGATAAAGGAGTGGATAGGTTCTATTTCGGAAGGATACCTGCGCTGGCAGGATGAGGTATTCCCAAACCCCGAATCCATTGAGGCGGATCTCGGGTCGGATCCCGATGCGGATGGCATAAGCAACCGCTTCGAATACCTGACCGCCACCGATGCTCTCGATTCCGGGAACTTCTGGAAGCTCCTATATGGGTTGGTCGATGGTGAAATTTGCCTGGAATTTCCGGTTACCCGGAACCGTAACTACACCGTGGAAGTGAGTCGGGACCTGGAAATTTGGGAAGATTGGTCAGTGGAGGGCAACCCCGTAGAGGTGGGGGACGAAGCGATCGGCACGGTGAAAGTTTCGGGCCAAAATCCCGGGGAGGCCTTTTTCCGGGTGAAGGTCCGGGAATAGCCATGAAGGGGGTAGAGGCGCGCGGGGCGCGCCAATGAGGAATGAGGAATGAGGAATGAGGAATTGGGAGAGAGGGAGGGGGAAAGGCTGAAGGCTGAAGGCTGAAGGTTAATCGTGATCGTGATCGAAAGGAAGGGAATTTTGGGAGAGAGGAATCTCGCAAAGATCGCAAGGAACGCAAAGGGGGGAGAGATCACGATTTCATGGATGGGAAAGGGGATTGAACATTGCCATGGATTCGACAACATTCCTGATGATGGGACGGGCGCTGAATGCCTTCCGGTTCACTTGAAAATTGTAGGAATTTTGCGATAAATGCGGGTTGAGAGGCAGGCAATCCCTGCAATACCTGAAGAGACACTGGCAAATCGATGAGAATCTGGGATCTTCCGCCGACGCTTCTTTGCCGGCAGCATCTGCTCGGGGAGCACCGTGAACTCCATGGTTTGTGGAATATTTTAACCCAGGGAAAGTCAGGCTACGGAAGGCATCCGGAGACCCTGAGATGGGTTGGGCGGCTGGCCGCCCTCTACTTCCGGCACGAAGCTTTGGTGGCGGAGATGCGGCGGCGCGGCTACCGACATCGGTCGCCTCTCGACAAGTCGCTGGCAACCGGCTTGCAAGTGCAGGACAAGCGCATCGATTCCTTAACCCGGCAGTACGAATTGCTGTGCGGTAAATCCTGCCCCTGTCCTATGGTCCGGTGGTTTCCCGGGGTAGAGGCGGGAGGCGCGCGGGGCGCGCCAATGAGGAATTGGGAGAGAGGGAGGGGGAAAGGCTAAAGGCTGAAGGCGCGCTACCCTTTTGCCAAACGAGCAAATCTCGATATGTTCTGAGCCCGCTCATTTTGTGCCTTTGCTTAGCGTTTTGTGGCTAATTGGTTTCTTTTTCGATCACGATTACGATTTTGAGGAATGTGGGCGAGGCATGCCTCGCCCCTACGAAAAGGCGGGTTGGAAAACCCGCCCTCCGTTAATTATTTCATCCTGTCCATCCTGTTTATCCATGTAAGTTTTTGATCAAGATAGAGTCTTTGGAGCTTTTGCACCTCTGTGCGCTCCCCGTCACGCCGGAGCCTTGGCGAAGGAGGATGAGTTCTTTGTGGTGAATTATTTTAGGGACAGGACGTTAGAAATATTTGTCTATACCGCCGTAACCTATCTGCCTGCCCTTCTCGGTGGCCATGAGGAAGTTTTTCAAACGGCTTTCGAATACGTCCGGACGAACCCTGGCAATGTCGATATAGGCCACGCGAATTCGCTGATAGGCGGGGGAGTAGCTCTGGTAATGCTTCCACGCCTGTTCGTTTGCCTGGACTGCCTCGAGGATATCGGTGGGAAACACGAACTCCTCCTTCAACAGGTGCTCCACGGACGCCCGTACCGACGGGTGCAGCAACCCCTCCTCGTCCAGCCAGCGAAGCCGCTCCTTGTTCGGCTGGGAGTAGCCGCTCTTGGGATTCCTCGGTGAGAAACGCTGGACGGCGCGCAGGGGATCGAGCTTCTTGATGATGCTGTCTATCCAGCCGAAGCACAGCGCCTCCTCCACCGCGTCGTTGTAGAGGATGCGCGGCTGGCCCGAGGCCTTGTTTGGATAGATGAGCCAGATATCCCTGGCCGTGTCGAAGTTGGCTTCCAACCACTCACGCCAGGGCTTTCTGTCGACGACATAGAGTGTCTCTCCGATTTCCATGGGGATTGATCCCTTTCATACTACCTTTCCCACTTCGAGCAAATTATCAATCGAGGCAGGCAAGTATCCGGTTTGTCGTTTGTGAAAACGCTTGAAGTTATGACATCCGTAATTCAGGGGTGAAGGCGGATGTCTCCTGTCCATATGTCGCTGTTGCCTCCGGATCATACCGGATGACTATTTGATATGTTCCTCAATCGCCGGATACTTATTTCAATTTTGTGCCTGCTCTCTCAAGTAGATTGGCTTGGGGCACAGCATACCGAATTCAACGAGGGTTGGAGGTTTTCCAAAGGTGAAATTCCGGCTGCGATTGAGGTGGACTATGATGACTCGAATTGGGCCCGGGTAACTCTTCCGCATGATTGGAGCATCGAAGGATCCTTTTCCGCTGAAAATCCGGCGCTGTCGCGTGGAGCCTGGCTGCCGGCGGGCAAGGGTGTCTATCGAAAAACCTTTACGGTTTCCGGTGATTCGGAAACCGACAAAGTGTTCATTTATTTCGATGGCGCCTATCGCAATTCTGTCACTTACCTCAACGGACAGAAAGTCGGCTTCCGGCCCTTCGGTTATATTGGCTTCGAGTATGACCTGACCGAGTTGATCGATTTCAAACAACCAAATGTATTGGTCGTTACGCTGGATAATTCGGAGCAGCCCGGGTCCCGCTGGTATTCCGGATCAGGGCTCTATCGGGAAGTAACCTTGAAGATTCGCAACAAGGTGTATCTTCCTACCTGGGGTTTGCATGTGACCACTCCGGAGGTCGGCGAGGACCGAGCGTTGGTCGATGTGTCTTTTAGCCTGAAAAACGACTTCACGGAATCCAAGCAGGTCCGAGTTATAACGCGTCTTTCCAAGGATGGTGTGATTGTGGCAACTCGAAAAGAGGATCTTTCCCTAAGCCCGCTTTCCCAGGTATCCGGCAACCATTCTCTGAGCGTTCAAAATCCCATGTTGTGGTCCCCTGAGTCACCGGAACTCTATGGACTGAACGTTCAGCTACTGGAGGAAGAAGAAAAGCTTGGTCAGGAATCGATGAGGATTGGCATTCGGAAGTTGACCTTCGATCCGGAGAAGGGATTTGCCGTCAATGGAGTCCGCACCGGAATCCGAGGTGTATGCCTCCACCACGATGGGGGACCACTCGGAGCAGCGGTGCAAAGAAGAACCCTGGAGCGACAGTTGGAAATTCTGCGCGAAATGGGATGTAATGCCGTCAGGACGGGCCACACTCCCTTTTCAACGGAGTTTTTGGACCTCTGCGATGAGATGGGGTTCCTGGTCATGAATGATGCCTTTGACGAATGGGAAAAGCCTCGCAGGGGGCCTGTCATGCAGAACGGCGCACGCGTAAATGTGGAATTCAAATACTACGCCAGACATTTCGAGGAGTGGGCCGAACGGGACTTGACCGAGTTCGTATTGCGGGATCGAAACCATCCTTGCGTGATTTTATGGGGCATCGGAGCCAAGATGCACTCGAGAATGCGGGAAGATGAGCTTCAAACCGCACAGTATCTCACCTCCATCGTGTCCCAACTGGATGATCGGCCGGTGCTGAACGGCATCGTGGATGAAGCCGCTTTCGGCGCTCCTTCCATGGTTGTTGGCGAGGTCAAGGCCGACAAGGACCTCGATGAACAACGACGCATGTATCCGGGGTCGGCGGTATTGGTGGGAGAATGCTTTTCCGCACAGTCCTTCTATCCCCGAGGGACCTATTTGTATGGCGATGCGAAACAACAGTGGTGGGATGCTTTGGGTTACGCAAACGATGCTTCCTTCACCTGGGCGGACCGGAGGGGATTGATCGCTGATGAAGGGATCGATGCCTGGCGCAAGGTAAAGGCTGCCGATAATGTGATGGGGCTATTCATTTGGGCGGGTTGGGACTACCTGGGTGAAACCGTGCCATTTGGCTGGCCTGCTCGATCATCCTCCTTTGCTCCCATCGACTTGTGTGGATTTCCGAAGGACGGTTACTACTTCTACAAATCACAATGGACCGGGGAACCCATGGTTCACCTTTTTCCTCATTGGAATTTGGAAGGGCAGGAGGGTGAAACGGTCACCGTTTATGCCTTTACCAATGGAGATGAGGTCGAGCTCTTCCAGGATGGGCGGTCTCTTGGAAAACAAGGCAACGATCCAGGCCAGGTTGAGTATCAGCAATGGGAGGTCGTCTACCAGCCGGGATCGCTCCGGGCGGTCGCCTCGAAGGGGGGAAAGGTCCGTGCGGAAAAATGGGTAAAGACCGCCGGAAAACCTGCCAGGATCAAGCTGTTCTCTCGGCGCGAACAGGTTGAGGCCAATGGAAAAGACCTGATCTATGTGGAATGCTCGATCCTGGATTCAGATGGAAACTTTGTGCCCCATGCCGACAACGAGCTCCATTTTAACGTGATTGGTGAGGCCCGCTTGATTGCGGTTGGAAATGGTAATCCATTCAGCCATGAGCCATTTCAAGAATCCAAGAGAAATGCGTTCAACGGGAAGTGCCTGGCAATTCTTCAAACTACGAAACAACAAGGATCCATCGTGTGTGAAGTCAGAGCCGAAGGGCTCTCAGGAGCGGAACTGAAATTTGAGGCAAGGAATTGATTTAACCTTTTCTGTCAAAATGCGTCGTATTTTCTTTTCCAAAACCAGCACCTTTTTTAGTTGTTGGGAGTTCTAGGATTCTGGTGTAGTGCCTCACTAATGGGCTAAGAAAACACTCAGACGAAAAACAACAGAGAGGAAAAAATGAACAAATCACGATGGTCTTCGATCGACTTTGAAAATGCCAGCAGTCGGTCAAGCTGGTTAACAGGGCTGACGGTCTGCCTTGCATTGTTTATTTTTGAGCAGAACCTTCAGGCGGATTCATTACCCGATGACCTCATTGGAGATTGGTCCTTGGATCTATCCACCAAAGAGCCTGCCTGGCTGAAAGTCGACCGACAAGATGGTAAACCGGTTGTTTACATGCGTGTCCACGTTTTGTCTGCCGGACCCCATAAGGGTGTCCAACTTAAGAACGGGCGGCTGATTTTTCCTTTGAAGATCAAAAGAGAAGTCAATGAAGGCCCGGTCACCACCACGAACACGGTTGTTGTCGGGATAAACAACGGCAAATTGGATGGTTTGATTGTAAACGAGACCGCGGATAAACCGTATGACCGCATCACTTTTACTGGGAAAAAATTTCCTCCCATGCCTCAGAGGCCCGATTTGTCGAAGATCCGGTTCGGACACCCGATTTCGTTATTCAATGGAAAGGACCTGACGGGCTGGAAGCTGCATAATCCCAAAAAAAGAAATGGATGGAGGGTTGAGGACGCCCTGTTGATCAACGAAACTCCCAAGACTGATTTCGGTTCCACTGGCGCCTATGGCAATTTGGAAACGGAAGCTGTATTCGATGATTTCTGGCTCCATGTGGATTTCCTTATCGAAGCAAACCACAACAGTGGTGTTTACCTGCGCGGCATGTATGAAGCCCAGGTCGTCGACCGGGATAGCCGGATGCAGGGGATTCAGGGAATCGGCGCCATTTTCGGTAGAATTGCGCCCTCGTTGAACGCCGGGAAGGAACCGGGGAAGTGGCAAAGCTATGACCTGACTTTGGTCGACCGGCATGTGACCGTGGTTCTGAATGGAGTCACCGTAATAGATAACCAGCCGGTAGAGGGCCCCACCGGAGGAGCGATTCACACCGACCCGATGAGTTCCGGCCCCATCCACTTGCAGGGAGACCATACTTCGGTAAAATACCGGAACCTATACCTGGCGCCCGTAATCAGGGATTGAATACAATCCCATTTCTGCTTAGCCCGGATCTCTCACTTACCGAGGGAAAGCGACATGAAAAGAAAAGACATCGCAACCACCTTTCTCCAATTGGCTTCGTCTGGCTTGGTGCGTGAGGCGTACGATAAATACGTTCATGCCGGATTCAAACACCACAATGGGTACTTCAAGGGAGACAGAGAATCCCTGATGAAAGGAATGGAAGAGGCACATAAAATAAGCCCCAATGAGTTTCTTGAAGTCAAACGCACATTAGAAAATGAAAATTCCGTTGCTGTTCATTCTCATGTGAGACAAGAGAATGGTAATGACATAGCCGTCGTTCATATTTTCAGGTTTGAAAACGACAAGATTATCGAACTTTGGGATGTTGGCATGATTGTTCCAAAGGACTCACCGAACGAAAACGGAATTTTTTGAGGCCTAACACCCCTTCTCTGTACGTTCTGCGGTTGGTTCATTCTGAGTCCGGGATGAAAAAGGCTTACAAATTTTTGTGGCAGGTCTCAGGTTGACCGGCATGTCTTACAATCTTTCTATTGCGGGATGGAATTCCGGGACGGGTACGGCATGACGAAAGATCCATGCAGTATCGCCCGGAGACTGGGACGGGCCGTGGATGACCTGCGCTTCGGGCCGCCGGTGGCCCACGTCTACAATCCTTTGATCTACGCCGCTAAAGCACATGGCCAATACCTCGACAGGTATTGCCGTACGGGAACAAAGGTTCTCCTGCTGGGGATGAATCCAGGACCCTGGGGTATGGCGCAGACGGGCGTGCCTTTCGGGGAGGTATCGCTGGTGCGGAACTGGCTGGGCATAAGGGATGGAGTAGACCGCCCTAGAGCCGAGCATCCCAAGCGTCCCATCCAAGGCTTCGCCTGCCCGCGCAGCGAAGTGAGCGGCCGCCGCCTTTGGGGGTGGGCACGGGAGCGTTTCGGATCTCCGGAGGCCTTTTTCGCGCGGTTTTTCGTGTGGAATTACTGTCCGCTGTCTTTCCTGGAGGATTCCGGACGCAACCGCACTCCGGACCGGCTGCCCGCCAAGGAGCGCCGCCTCCTGTTCGAGATCTGCGATAGCGCCTTGGCGGAAATGATCGATTTCATCCGGCCTTCGATTGTTCTGGGTGTGGGCAAATTTGGGGCCAATCGGGCCCGCACCGTTTTGGGCGACCCAACTTCGGGAACCGCGATAGGGAGAGGCCGGGTGGAGGTAGGGAGCATCCTGCATCCCAGCCCGGCCAACCCGGCAGCGAACCGGGGCTGGGCGGAACAGGTCGAGAAGCAACTGCGGGCGTTTGGGGTGGACTATTTTTAACCACAGAGGACACCGAGATCACAGAGAGGGGAGAGGAAAAGGCTGAAGGCGAAAGGCTGAAGGCTGAAGGAATTGACCACGGATTTCACTGATGGACACGGATCGTGCTTCGCAATGCTACGCACGGCACAGCGGCAGGAAATGTTAGGAAAATTAGCCACAAAAGGCTCAAAAAGCACAGAAGTTAGAAGAATCAGGAATGAGGAATTTGTAGGAGCGGCTTTATGCCGCGATTGCATTGAGGTTATATTACGGGATCGCGGCGTTAAGCCGCTCTAACGATGGTTAGGGATCACGATCACGATTGAAAGAAATCCCCGGAGGGGGCGCGGTGGGAAGGGGAAAAAGTCAGTTCAAGTAGCTTGCGAGCCAGGACCAGGGGGTGTGGTCATTGGTTTCGCTGAGGACACGGGTAAGTTCGTTGCGTTCTTGATGAGTTTTTTGGATGACGGAGGGGTCTTCCAGGCACTGGCGCAAAACTTCCGCCATAATTTTGGGCTTGGCGGCGTATTGAGGAAACTCGGGGTAAAGAAGCCGGTTCAACAATAGGTTGGCAATGCCGATGTAGGAGACGTGGACGAGCATTTTTCCCAGAACGTAGGACAAAGGGTGAATTTTGTGCACGACGCATCCGGGGATTCCAGCCAAGGCGCAGCGCAGGGACATGGTCCCGGAGACAGTCATGACGGCGCATCCCCTGATGGTTCCTTTGTTTTCGACCAACTCCAGTTTACCTTCCAGATCGGGAAAGGAGGTTATGATTTTTTGGGTTTCGCTACGAATGGCATGGCTGGGATAGACTAGGCGGGCTTCCCGGGCCGGATGGTCGGCCAACAAGAGACGGAAGGTTTTCAATTGTATGGGCAGAACCCGGCGAACCGTTTCCAGCCTGCTGCCTCCCAGAAGCAATATTTTTTCATCCGGATGGTAGATTAATCGGCAGTTCTGTTCCGATTGGAGGAAGGGATGGCCGACAAAGGTGACGTTTAATGGGGTGTCGGCGAAGGTGTCCACTTCGAAGGGGAAGATAACGGCCAGGCCGTCCAGCAGCCGGGCCATCTCGAACCGTCGCTTGGCTTTCCAGGCCCAAACCTGGGGGCTGATGTAATATAGCAGGGCGGTATTACCGCCGGCCTTCTCCCCCACCCCGCGGTCGAACAGCTCCCGGGCCAACCGGAGATTGAAGCCCGGATAGTCGACAAAAAGCACGGCGCGGGGTCGATGCTTCTCCACCCATTCGGCCACGAGAAAGAACAAGCGCTTGAAGTAACGGTAATGGCGCAGGACTTCGTAAAATCCGACTACGGACAAATCGGTCAGGTCGTAGAGGAGTTGGGCCCCGGCAGCCTGCAAATGCTTCCCGCCCACGGCGGCAATTTTGTAATCGGGATACTTTCGCAGGAGGTTTTGGATGAGGACGGCGGCGTGTTCGTCCCCGGAATGTTCTCCGGCTACGACGAGAACGTCAACGCCCCCGACCGAAGGGTTTTGCAGAACGTTCGGCAGAGGGAGGATTTGGGTCATAAGGGCGAGCGCCTTTTGATTTGCTCGGTAATGCGGAGGGCAATTTCGAGGGCTTGTTTACCGAGGGTGGCGTCGACGGTGGGATTTTCCCGGTTGGCCACGCAATGCACAAAGGAAGCCAGCTCTATTTTCAGGGGTTCACCTTTTTCGATGGGAATTTCCTCCTTGGTCAATTGCCCGCCTTCACGTCTGACAAAGTGTCCGATCTGGTTCATGAAATCCAACGAGAGGTATCCATTGGTTTGGAAGACACGGATCTCCCTCACTTTCTTTTCACTGACCCGGCTGGTGTTGATATTGGCTACGGCTCCATTTCCAAAGGTAAGGCGGCAATTGGCGATGTCCTCGGAGGGTGACAGGACCTTGACCCCGACAGACTCCATTCTGGCTACGGGAGACTTGACCAGTTGCAGAATGATACCGATGTCGTGGATCATCAGATCGAGCACTACACCCACCTCGGTGCCGCGTGGCTGAAAGGGGGCCAAGCGGTCGGCCACAATGAAGAGGGGACGCTCAACCGCTCGATTCAGGTAGCTGGTTACGGGGTTGTAATGTTCGACGTGCCCGACCTGGATGATGCGATCGTTCCTCTCGGCAGCGCGCAGGATCATTTCCGCCTCCTGGTTGCTTTCGCAGAGCGGCTTTTCGATGAGCAGGTGGCAACCGGCTTCCAGAAGGGGAAGGGCTATCTCACAATGTTTGTCGGTCGGCACCGCCACGCTCACGGCCTGACAGGCCTCGGCCAGTTCCTCTATGGACCCGAAGCGCTCGCACCCGTATTGAGCTGCGACTTCCCTGGCGCGCTCGGGATCAACCTCGTAAAATCCTACCAATTGGCAGGATTCCAGTTCCTGGTAGATACGCACATGGTGTTGACCTAAATAGCCAACCCCCACGACCCCACACGTGATCGGGTCCTTATCCATTATGTTTCACGGGCTGGAGTTTACCCAAATGCAGGCGGTAACTGACATCGGTTTTAGCGGCGTGCTTCATGTTATGGGTCACCAGTATCAGGCTGGCACCCTCTTCTCTCACCATCTCCAACAGGAGTTCAATCATGGAATCCCCGGTAGTTTCATCCAGGTTCCCGGTCGGTTCATCGGCCAAAATCAGTCTGGGGCGGTTCATGAGGGCCCGGGCCAGGGCGGCTCTTTGCCGCTCGCCTCCGGAAAGCTTTTCCACGGAAAATTTGAATCTTTCGGCTAATCCGACCCGCCGCAGCAGGTATTCGGCCCGGTCCCGTTCCCGAGGCTCCGGCTTTCCACGCAACCGGGCGGCCAGCAACACATTTTCCCAGAGGTTCAGTTCGGGCAGCAGATAATAGGCCTGAAAAATAAACCCTATCTGGGAAGAGCGGACGGCGGCCAACTCGCCGGAGGAGCGGAGGTCGACCCGGTTTCCATCCCAAAACAATTGGCCGCTGTCCACCGCTTCCAACCCGGAAATTATATTTAAAAAAGTGGTCTTCCCGCTTCCCGATTCCCCCCGAATACTGGCGGTTTTCCCTCGCTCCAGTTTGAAATCGACCCCATCGAGCACCTGGATGACTTCCCGCCCATTGGGGAAGGTCTTCACGATCTCCCGGGATTCAATGACCGCGGGGATTAGGCTGATACTGGATTTTCCCACCATGGTCGTTCGCAATTCAGTTAGTGGGATAGGCCGAGAGTATACTCGATGGCAATGGATTACTCATCTCTGAGGGCGGAAGCGGGTTTCATTCGGGAGGCGCGGAAAGCGGGGATGAGGCCGGCCAGGGTGCTGATAATAATGGCGCAGAGAACCACCCACAGGAAATCGTCCCTCTGGTAGTGGGCCGGAAGGTGGGTAAATCTATAAAACCGGATCAGGGCCTCCTCCTTATTGAAGATTTTGGCCACAAAACCTACTATTTCATTGCGATTGGCCAGAGCCAGGAGGGCTAAGGCGATCCCCAGGGTGGCGCCACCCACCCCCAGAATAAACCCCTGGAAGGTATAACAGGCGACCAGGCCACCGGGTTTGGCGCCCATGGCGGCGAGAAGGCCGATTTCCTTGGTTTTCCTCACTACCGTAATCAACAAGGTGCTGGTGATGGCAAAGGCCGAGACCAGGATGACAAACAGGAGCAGAAAAAACATGACCGATTTTTCCAATTGCAGGACGAAGAGAAAATCCCGGTTCAGATCCAGCCAGGAAAAGGCCCGCACTCCCATGGGAAAATCTTCCCCTTGGCGGAGCAGCTCATTGACCTTGCCGGTGATGAGGTCGACCTCCTCGTCGTAACCGTCGACCAACCGGACGGTGAGGCCGTGAATTCCGTCCTCCAAGCCGTAGAACTCCTGCATCAGGGTCAGGGTGCAGAACAGCGTATTGTTATCGATGACGGTCCAACCCGTCTCGAAAATCCCCACTACCCGCACCTCCCGCGGCAACATGAGCTCATCTTCTTTAAGTTTTTCAATGATGAGGGGAGAAGCCAACTCCAATACATCCCCCTGGCGGGCGCCGATCTTCCGGGCCAGGCCGGAACTTATGATGACCGAATCGTTATCCAGATCATCCACGGATCCGGAAATGAGAAATTTATTAAACGGTACGATCTCGGCCTCATAGGCGATATCCACTCCGCGGATGGCGGGGAAGACCGGAACACTGCGGTTTTGCACGATGACGAATCCGTAGGCATAGGGGGAAACCGCCCGGATCACTTTTTCCCCCCGGTATTCCAAACCCAGCAATGCTTCCATGATCCCATCGTAGTCGTAAATGACGGAACCGGCCTCCACGCGCAGATGACCCGTCGTCTCCACAATCTTATCCCTGATCTCCTTCTGAAATCCATTCATGACACTGAGAACGACAATGAGCAGACAGACGCCCAGGCTCACCCCGGCGATGGAGAGAACGGAAAAGAAAGACAACTTCCGCCCGGAGGGAAAGAGCTGTTTCAGGGCCAGATAGAAGGACCAGGGCACAAGGAGGCGCCTCCGGCGCCAATTAGGAATTAGGAATTAGGAATGGGGAGGGGAAAGGCACAGAGGCACCAAGGCACAGAGATACAAAGACGCTGAGGCGACAAGCAACTTTTGGTTGACCAGAATCAATGTGGTAAAGAGGAGATTACACATGGATGAGGAAAGTTAAATTCCTAATTCGCGCCCTTGGGCGCCTCTCTCTCTGTGGTTAGTTCATTCTGACCCCTTGCAGGCCAAGGGCGCAGGGCTGGGAACAGGATGGTATCGCGAATATTGGCTGCGCCGGTCAATAAAATGATCAACCGGTCGATGCCGACGCCCATGCCACCGGCGGGAGGCATGCCCTGCTCCAGGGCGGCAATGAATTCGCGGTCCAGATTTTGCGTTTCCTCTCCCACCTGCTGCTCGAACATCTCCATTTGCAGAAACGGATCGTTTTGTTCGGAATAGGCCGGAGCGATTTCGACGCCGTCGATGCAAAGTTCGAAAACATCGAGCACAGTTGGATCGTCCTCATTCAGTTTGGCCAAAGGACAAAGTTCCCGGGGAATATGAGTCACAAAAGTCGGCTGTATCAATTGGGGCTCCACCCGTTTCTCGAAAATTTGGTTGGTCACCTCGAAATCTTCCAATTCCGGGTCGAGGGCCAAGCCCAATTTCCGGGCAGCGACCAGTTTTTCCCGTTTGGACCGTTTGTGCCATTGGGAATCCCCCGTGGCTTCCCGGATCAGGTCCAGATAAGACGCCTCGCGCCATGGTCCGGCCAACTCGATTTCCACCCCATCCGCATTCACCACGGCGGTGGAACCCAATACCTCATGACATACGGTTTGAACCATGGAGTGGATCAGCTCCATCATGCCCCGGTAATCGCTGTAGGCCTGGTAGACCTCCAGCATGGTGAATTCCGGGTTGTGTCGGCGGTCCAGCCCCTCGTTGCGGTAGACCCGGCCGATTTCAAACACCCGGTCGAATCCCCCCACCAGAAGCCGCTTCAAATGGAGTTCCAGGGCAATGCGCAGGTGGAAATCACAATCCAAAGCGTTAAAGTGGGTGACAAAGGGACGAGCCGCAGCCCCACCGGCTATTCCGTGCAGGGTGGATGTTTCCACCTCCATGAAATCGCGCGATTCCAGAAAACGGCGAATGCAGGAGATGATGGCGCTGCGTTTCCTGAACCGCTCCCGGCTCTCCTCGTTTACGATGAGGTCGAGGTGACGATTGCGGTAAATCTGTTCGCTATCCTTGAGCCCATGCCACTTCTCGGGCAGAGGGCGCAAGGACTTGGAAACCAGTTTGTAGTGCAGGGCGCGCACGGTCAATTCCCCGGTCCGGGTCACGAAAAGGGGACCGGAAACGCCGACGATGTCCCCGATATCGAGCTTTTTGAAAGCCCGGTAGGCTTCCTCCCCCAATGCATCGCGGCGGGCGTAGATCTGGATGCGTCCATCCCGGTCCAGGATCTTGGCGAAGGCGGCTTTTCCCATGATACGGATGTTGGTAAGCCGACCCGCCACCGAAACTTCCTTTTCGTCTTCTTCCCCCAATTCATAGAGCGCTTTGGCGGAAGCGGAGGTGTGGGTTTGATCCCAGTTGGCGCGAAAGGGATCGAATCCATCGGCGCGCATCTGGTCCAGCTTGGCTTTACGAACGGCAAACAAGTCGTGGGTATCCGGAGTTGGTTGGCTCATAATGGTTTTGAAAACCGCGCCAACTTGTAGGACCGGCCAGTAAACCGCAATGCCAAAGGAAAGAGGAAAAAAGGCTTGAGCAATAGTGAGGAGATCCTTTTTTAGAATTTCTCAAGTCGTTCCGGAATCCGCTCTCTAACTGTCTCTCATGTATCGCATCGCCATTTTCCTGCTTCTGTTTGGAATTTGGATCATTTTTTCCGGCCAGTTCGACGCCTTTCACTTGGCCATGGGCCTGATCTCGGCCCTCTTCATTACCCTGATTTCTTCGAGCTTTTTGTTTCTCGACCGGGACAGGAGCGCAGGTCAGTGCCTGGGAGAGATCATCCGGATTCCGGGTTATCTGATTTGGATTATTTACAAAATCTTTCAGGCCAACATCCACATTCTGAAACTTGCTCTCACGCCGGGGGATCTGAAAGGAGTGGAATCCTCCTTGGTGAAGATACGGACCAACCTGAAGACCGACTTCGGCAGGTACGTCCTGGCCAACTCGATAACCCTCACCCCCGGAACCATTACCGTGCAGATAGAAGGAGACGAACTGCTGGTCCACTCCATCAGCGATGAGACGGAGGCCGGCCTGCGCGACGGGACCATGGAGCGGAGGATCGCAGAGGTATTTGAAAGGGGGAAGGAGTAAGCAATGGAGAACTTTTTCCTGTTTACCGGGGTGGCCATATTCGCCTTGATGCTGCCCATGCTCTACCGGATTCTGGCAGGTCCCACCGCCATCGACCGGATCGTGGCAGTCAACGTCATCGGCACTAAGACGACCGTCCTCCTGGTGATCATCGGGGTGATCTACGGGAGAGTGGAAATGTTCGTGGATTTCGCCCTCACCTACGCGCTGTTGAATTTCATCGGTTCCCTCGCCGCGGCCTATTTTTTGGGCCGGGTCAACCCGGAAAAACACGTAGCTTCCGCCACCCCTGGAGAACAGTCGCGATGATTATCCCCATCATTTCCGCAGTCCTGATAGCGCTCGGTCTGCTTTTTTTCATCGGCGGGGCGGTGGGAATCCTTCGCTTTCCCGATTTTTACACGCGGATGCACGCGGCCGGAAAGGGGGACACCATGTCGATGTTCACCATCCTTCTCGGGCTGGCCGTTTACCAACTGCAGGACCCGACCCCGGCCCATATTCTGGTGGCATTGAAGATCCTGTTGATCGCCCTTTTTATCATGATGACCAGCCCGACCAGCACCCACGCGCTGATCAAGGCCGGTTTCATGGAGGGCATTAAAATGTGGAGGCGCAAGGACCGGAAGGAGAAATCGTGAGTCAGCTCTGGATATTCGATTTGATCCTACTGATCTTTCTCGTCCTCACCGCCGTGATCTCGCTGAAAGTGCGGGACCTGCTGAGCGCGGCCATGATATTTGGCGTTTACAGCTTTCTCATTTGTCTTTTGTGGACCGGGATGGCGGCGGTGGACGTGGCCTTTACGGAAGCGGCGGTAGGGGCCGGTGTCAGCGCGGTATTTCTGATTTCGACCGTTCTGCGAACCTCGAGGAGATCATCTGATTGAAGGCGCTGGGGTTCATAGCGGTTTTGGGGACCGGCCTGTTGTTGCTGGCGGCCTCCCGTGACTTTCCCAATTGGGGGGATCCCGATTCTCCGGCCAGCAGCTACCGGCTTTCGCGCCATTTCATTACCGAGACCATAAACGAAACGGCCGTTCCCAATATGGTTACGGCGGTCCTGGCAGATTACCGGGGTTACGACACCCTTTTTGAAGCCGTGGTGATTTTCACCGCCGGCATTGCCGTGATAGGGATTCTGCGGCGCTACGGGAGCAGGAATTCCATCCCGTCCGCCAGGGAAACGCCCCTGACCCCCAAGAAGCCCGACCTGATTGTGGAGAGCACGGTCAGGCTGCTCATTCCCATCATCCAGATCTTTGCCCTCTACGTCATCGCTCACGGGCACCACAGCCCCGGTGGAGGGTTTCAGGGCGGGGTTATTTTCGGGGCCAGTTTCATCCTTCTGGCTCTGGCCCGCGATCTGAAGGCGGCTCAAAACTGGGTAGCGGAAAAACGCACCCTGATCCTGGCCTGTTGCGGTATATTGATCTATGCCGGAATAGGGGTTCTGTGCCAATTCCTGGGGGATAATTTTCTCGACTACCAGATCCTGCACCGGATCCTGCCGACGGATCCGGTGATGGCGCGTTACCACAGCATACTGGTGGTGGAAATCGGGGTGGCTTTCACCGTAACCGCGATCATGTTTTCCATCTACTCGAACCTCTCCTCCAATGGCAAAATGAAGGAGGGCATTTAGGTCATGGAGCTGTTGAAAGCCATTGTCGGCGGCATGAATTACTGGATCTTCATCATCCTGATGATGATCGGGCTCTACGCCATGATTACCAAAAACAACCTGGTCAAAAAATTGATCGGGATGTCCATATTTCAGACCTCCATCCTTTTGTTTTTCATTTCCCTGGCAGTAAAGGAAGGGGCCACCATCCCGATTTTGCACCACGATCAAGCGCATGCCAAACAGGGAGATCATGGGGAAGGAGGCAAGCATTCGGACCCGTCCCATAAGGGAAAAGAAGCAGCCTCCGCCATCGAGGAGGGCAAGGAGAAGCCCTCCGTTTCTCACGCCGGATCTTCGAAGATCGACCCCGACAGATTTACCAATCCCCTTCCCCACGTCCTGATGCTAACCGCCATTGTGGTGGGAGTCAGCACGCTGGGAGTGGCGCTTTCAATTACGCAGAAGCTCTACACCGAGTTCGGCACTATCGAGGAGAACGAAATCCTGGACCAACTGAAATCCGGCGATGATTGATCAGGCTCCCGCCATCGTTCTGCTAGCTCCCTTTCTGACGGCCGTTCTGGTGGTCCTGGTGGGCATGAAATACGAACGCGCCTGTTTTCCGTTGGTCCTGCTTGGGTTGAGTTTTTCGGTTGCCGCCGCCGTCCAAACGATCCTGCAAGTCGTTGAAGCCGGCACCCTCCGTTATTACATGGGGGGATGGCCCCCGCCCTTTGGCATAGAATTCCGCATCGATGGGCTGAATGCCCTGGTGGCGTTGACCGTTTCCACCGTGGCGCTGATCTCCGCCGTCTACTCAAAAAACAGGGTGCCGGAGGAGAATGGGGACAAAATCTCCATCTATTACACCTTGCTTCTGT
The DNA here is from genome assembly GCA_022824405.1 of Opitutales bacterium. GTDB lineage: Bacteria > Verrucomicrobiota > Verrucomicrobiia > Opitutales > UBA2995 > JAABVD01. The sequence continues at coordinate 77,618 of JAJDZZ010000019.1, read as the reverse complement.
TAGTGGTGACGGGATTGCTGGGCATGGTTTTGACCGGAGATGCCTTCAACCTTTACGTCCTCTTGGAAGTCTCCGCCCTCACCAGTTATGCCCTTATTGCCATGGGAACCAGGCGGGCCACGGTGGCAGCCTTCAAATACGCCATCATTGGAACCATCGGGGCTTCCTTCTACCTGCTCGGGGTCGGTTACCTCTACATCAAGACCGGCTCCCTCAACATGTTCGACATCCACGAGGTGTTGGTGGCGGAAGACCTGCACCGATCGACCACGGTCCTGGTGGCGTTTATCCTGATTACGGTGGGGGTGTGGATTAAAATGGCCTTCTTCCCCTTACACGCCTGGTTGCCCAACTCCTACACCTTTGCCCCCACCACCACCAGTTGCCTGTTGGGACCATTGGTGACCAAGGTGATGGTTTACGTCATGATACGCATGATGCTGACGGTATTCGACCCCGTCTACACCTTTGTTCAGCTCAATTGGGGCGACATCGTGGTATGGATGGCGGTCATCGCCATTCTGGTCGGTTCCCTGTCCGCATTGGCCCAAACCGATTTGCGCAGGATGCTGGCCTTCCTCATCGTGGCCGAAGTGGGCTATATGGTGGGCGGCGTATGGCTGGCCAACACGGCCGGTCTGGTGGGAGCCATCTACCACCTCATCGCCGATGTTTTCATGACCCTGTGTGTCTTTCTATTCGCCGGGATCGTATTTGCCAAAACGGGCAAGCGGGAAATCACAGCCACGCACGGGTTGTTCGCCAAAATGCCCCTGACCATGGCCGGATTGGCGGTGGGCGCCCTTTCACTGATCGGGATCCCTCCGACGGCAGGATTTTTCAGCAAGTGGTACCTGATCCAAGGGGGCATGGCCTCGGGCCATTGGGGGTACGTGGTCGCCCTGCTCATATCCAGTTTGGCCATGGCCGTCCTCTTCTTTCGGATATTCGAGTACGCCCTGTTCGGAGTCAAACCGGCGGAAGGTCATGGAGATCACCACGCCGGCGACCAGGGTAAATTTTCCGAAGCCTCTGCTTCGATCCTGCTGCCGCTCATGGGAACGGCGTCATTGGTCCTTTTGATTGGAATATTCAACCAGAGCATCGTCTCCATCATAACCGACTTCCTCGTGCAATTCAACCTGGCCGATCCAATGTTCAGATGACCCCGCCTGCCATCATCAGCATTACCCCCGTTCTGGCCAGCCTGGTCTCCCTTCTGGCGGTCATCCCCATCATACTTCTGGGGCGGCGGTCCAACCTGCGGGAAGGGACCAGTTTTGTGGCCGGGATAGTAAAGTTCGGGCTCATTGCCTCGATGCTGCCGACGATTATGGCGGGTTCGACCATAGAATACACCCTTTGGGAAATCATACCCAATCTGGCCATCGCGTTTCGGGTGGATGCCCTGGGCATGATCTTCGGACTGGTGGCTTCATCGCTCTGGATCATCACCACGCTCTATTCCATCGGCTACATGCGCGGGCTCAAGGAGCACGCCCAAACGCGGTTCTTTTCCTATTTTGCCGTTTCGCTGGCGGCCACCGTCGGGGTGGCGTTCGCGGCCAACCTCTTTACCCTCTTTCTCTTCTACGAGATGTTGTCGCTGGCCACTTACCCGCTGGTAACCCATCATCAGGACAAGGAAGCGCGCAGCGGTGGCAGGACCTATTTAACCTATCTGTTGACCGCTTCCATTTTATTTGTCCTGCCGTCCCTGATATACATCTTCATCAAAACGGGCGGAGGCCTGGATTTCGTGGCCGGAGGATTTTTAGAGGGCCGGATCGGCGGAACAGAGGCCCTGGTCCTTTTGCTTCTGCTCACCTTCGGTTTTGCCAAGGCCGGCATCATGCCCCTCCACTCCTGGCTGCCCGCCGCCATGGTGGCCCCAACCCCGGTGAGCGCTTTGCTGCATGCCGTAGCGGTGGTAAAAGTAGGGGTATTTTGCATCTTACGGGTTTATTCGGGCGTTTTCGGGATCGAATTTCTGAGCGATTTGAACCTGGGGGTCATCGTGACCTGGATCGCCGCTTTCACCGTGGTGGTATCCTCCCTGATTGCCTTGACCCAGGACAATCTGAAGCGACGGCTGGCCTTTTCCACCATCGGTCAGCTTTCCTACATCGTATTGGGCATGGCTCTGCTCACTCCCAAGGGGGTAACCGGAAGCATGATGCACATTGCCATGCACGCCTGGGGCAAAATCACCCTGTTCTTCTGCGCCGGAGCCATCTTCCAGGCCACGGGGAAAAAGTACATCAGCGAGATGGTGGGAATCGGCAAACGAATGCCCGTGACCATGGCGGCCTTCTTTATCGGTTCTCTCAGTGTCATCGGCATTCCTTTGGCCGGAGGTTTTTGGAGCAAAATCTACCTGCTTTGGGGCACCGTGGAGGATGGGCAGTACGCCATGCTGGCGGTTCTGCTGATCAGTTCTCTTCTCAACGCGGCTTATTTCTTTCCCATCGCCTTCCGGGCCTTCTTCTGCAAGCCGGAGGACTCGCTGTTCGAGGCCAAAGTTGAGGAAGCGCATCCCTGCGCCGTAGTGGCGCTTTCCCTCACGGCCGTGGTGACCATGTTCCTGTTCATCTATCCCGAACCCTTCTTTGCCCTGGCCGATGCCGCCGCCCAACACCTGATGAATCTTTAATACCCCTTCTCATGAACAAAGTCTTAAAGGAACTTTCCCATGAAGCCTGGCCCGGTTTTAAGAAAGTGTTCGCCATCGTTTTTGCCCTTCTCTCCATCTACCTGTTAATCATCCTGTTGTCGTCCCCCGATGGCGGGGCGGGAGGCCTTCACCATTAACGGATACCGCTTCCATTTCGATCCATGAGTGATTCTTCACATCGACCCAAAGCGGCGAAAGTCGTCATCGCTCTCTTGTTCGCGGCCTGTGCGATCGGCTTTCTAATCGATTTTCTATTTCTTTCCCCCTCGTTCGATAAACACGCCGTGTTCGAATGGGAAAATTGGCCGGGTTTCTACGCCGTCTTCGGTTTTGTCGCCTGTGTACTGCTGGTGCTGGTGGCAAAATACGTCCTGCGACCCCTGGTCATGCGAGACGAGGACTACTATGAGTAACGCCATCCCTCCCCAGTTCATCTTTCTCCTCGGAGGTCTCCTGATCCCGCTTTTCAGGGGTTGGGTGAGGACGGCCTACATGTTGTTTTTGCCCGTTCTGGCCTTCTACAATTACCTCCTGTTGGAGGAGGGAACCTACTGGACCGCCACAGTCCTCGGGTTCGATCTCATTTTCGGCCGCGTAGACAGGCTCAGTCTGATTTTCCTCAATGTCTTTATCGTCATCACCTTTATCGGGATCATTTACAACAGCCACGTGCGGAGCCGTTTGGAACACTTCTCCGCCTTCCTCTATTCGGGCAGCGCCCTGGGGGTCATACTGGCGGGAGATCTGATTACTTTCTTCGTTTTCTGGGAGTTGCTCACGGTCGGGGCCTCCTTCCTCCTCCTGGTCCGCAAAACGGCAGAGTCGCTCGGCGCGGCGGTACGTTACACGTTGGTTCACGTGCTGGGGGGGCTGGTCCTGTTGGCGGGCATCATTCTGCACATTCAACAGACCGGCTCGACCGGTTTCGGGCAAATCGGACTGAACGGCTTGCCCAGTTACCTCATCTTTTTCGGTTTCGGCCTCAACTGTGCCTGGCCCCTTTTGCATTCCTGGCTCACCGACACCTATCCGGAGTCCACCGTGGGCGGCATCGTATTCATGGCCACCTTCACCACCAAAACGGCCATCTACGCCTTGCTGCGCGGCTTCCCCGGGGAGCCGTCCCTGGTCTGGATCGGGACCGCCATGGCCACCTTCCCGATTTTTTACGCCGTCATCGAAAACGATCTCCGCAGGGTTCTTGCCTACAGCCTCATCAACCAGGTGGGGTTCATGGTGGTGGGCATTGGAATTGGAACCGGTTTGGCCATGAACGGATCGGCCGCTCACGTTTACAGCGACATCCTCTTCAAGGGCCTTCTCTTCATGGCGGTCGGGGCCGTCCTCTACCGAACCGGGAAAACCAAAGCCACGGAGTTGGGCGGCTTGTTCCGCTCCATGCCCTTCACCGGGATCTGTTGTATCGTCGGAGCCGCATCCATATCCGCCTTTCCGCTCTTCAGCGGATTCGCCAGCAAGTCCATCATCATGTCGGCCGCCGCGGAAGGTCATTTCACCATCATCTGGTTGTTGCTGCTATTCGCCTCAGCCGGGGTGTTCCACCACGCCGGAATTAAAATTCCCTTCTTCGCCTTCTTCTCCCACGACTCGGGTATCCGGGTAAAGGAAGCGCCCTGGAACATGCGCATCGCCATGGGACTGGCCGCTCTGGCCTGTATAGCCATTGGGACTTTCCCCCACCAGACCATTTACCCTTTGCTTCCCTTCGAAGCTCCCGTTTACGAGCCCTATACGTTTGCCCACGTCATGGCGCAGAGTTTACTTCTCATATTCTCCGCTCTGGCCTTTACCCTCCTGCTGCTGGGCGGGATTTACCCGTCGGAAATCCGTTCCGTCAATATCGACAGTGACTGGCTCTACCGACGGGGAGGCAGATACTTCTACCGCATTTTCGACCGGAGTCTGAACGGCATCAATGCCATGGCCCACAAAACCTTCGTGGCCGGGCTCACCGGGGCCCTGGCTGGATTCGCCACCGCCGGACCGGCCCGCTTGGCGAATTTACTCCTCGGGGGCTACTGGATCCTGACTGGAAAAAACGCCCATCAGCGCGATCGCTTGCGGACCGCCGTGAGGATCAACCTGGAAAAAGGGGCGCTTCCCCTCGGCCTCGCCGCCCTCGTTGCCGTGGTCATACTTGGCATGCTTTTCTTTATCTGATTTTTTCCAAGGAACTGAGGAAAGGACTAACCGCAGATAACACTGAGAAATTGACAATCGCCTACCTGCATTGGGCAGGCAGAGGCGGATAACGGAGGACGGGTTTTTTGACCCGCCGGGAAATTAAATACAAAGACCCAGAAGAACCCGGAGTTGGAAGATAAGGATCCATTAGCCCAAAAGGCGGCCCGTTTGTCGCGTAAACCCGACAGGGCCGTCGGGGTCGGGAACATAGAACTTTTTTCCGTGGAGGATTGGGGTCGCATCGAATTCCGGACCGCTTTCCGCAAGCAAAGGGAATACGTCAGGCAGAGAATAGCCGGGGAACGCCCGGACACCCTCATTTTCGCGGAGCATCGTCCCGTTTATACCCTGGGGGTTCGTCCCGGGTCCGAACACCACCTGATCTGGGATGAGGAACAACTTCAGCGCCGCGGAATCGCCGTGCATAAAACCAACCGGGGTGGAGACATCACCTATCACGGACCCGGCCAATTGACCGGTTATCCCATTTTTCATTTGGGTAAACTGCGCGATCTACACGCCTATTTGCACTTGTTGGAAGCGGCTGTTATCCGCGCCCTGGGAGAATGGGGACTAGGGGCCGGTCGCCGGGAAGGAAAGACGGGGATCTGGGTGGAGAAGCGAAAGATTGCCGCCATCGGGGTGGCGGTAAAATCGTGGGTAACTTACCATGGATTTGCCCTGAATGTGACCAACCTGTGCCTGGCCCCCTTCGCTGGAATCGTTCCCTGCGGCATAACCGACGGAGCCGTAACCTCGATGGAGGCGGAATTGGGTTTTCCCATTGATCCGGAATCGGTAAAACCCGTAGTTTCCCAAGCCTTTAATTCAGTATTCGAACGCTACCTGAACTGATTGGATGTCGGAGAAACCAAAATGGTTGCGGGCAAAGCTGCCCATAAGTCCGGAATACGATGCGGTCAACCGACTGGTTGCAGCCAACAAGCTGCACACCGTGTGTCAGAGCGCCCGATGTCCCAACCTGGGTGAATGCTGGGCCCGCGGCACCGCCACTTTGATGATTCTGGGCAACATTTGCACCCGGTCTTGCGGATTCTGTGCCGTGCAGACGGGAAGGCCGACCGAACTGGACCTGGGGGAACCGGCCCGGGTGGCCGACGCCGTGGCCAAAATGGGGCTCAAACACGCCGTCATAACTTCCGTGGCAAGAGATGACCTGAAGGATGGAGGCGCATCGGTTTGGGCCGCGACGGTCAGGGCCGTCCGCCACCGCAATCCCGCCACCGCAATCGAGGTCCTCATTCCCGACTTCAAAGGAAACACCGACCACGTCGACGTGGTCCTGAACGCCGGTCCGGACATTTTGAATCACAACGTCGAAACGGTGGAACGGCTGCAACGAACGGTGCGGAAAACCGCTCGCTACGAACGGTCCCTCCACGTCCTGCGCCACGCCAAAAATCGGGGTTTCGTCACCAAATCGGGCCTCATGCTGGGCCTCGGGGAGAAACGGGAGGAAATCGCCACCTGCCTGCGCGATATGCGCCGCGCCCAAATCGACATCGTCACCATTGGCCAATACTTGCGGCCGACCTCCCAGCACCTGCCGTTGCACCGTTGGGTCAACCCGGAAGAATTCGAGCACTGGAAACAATTTGGACTGAAAATCGGTTTTGGCATGGTGGAGTCGGCTCCCCTGGTAAGGAGTTCCTACCACGCGGAAGAACAGTCCCGCCACTACCTGCAGAGGTTGAGCCCGGCCTGATCAGCCAAATTTATCCCACAAAAACAGTCCCCACACCAGCCCGACATTCAACAGGCTGATGAATACGGCCGCGCTCCCGAGATCTTTGGCCAATTTGGCCATGGGATGAACTTTGGTGGATTGATAATCGATGGCAGCCTCGATTCCGGAATTCAGGAGTTCCACCATCCAAACCACCAGGACGCTTCCGATGAGAATGGCCCGGCCCACAAAACCCGGTTCCAGCCACAGGGCCAACCCTACCAAGACGAGGCCAAGAAACAACTCCTGCCTGAAAGCAGACTCATTTTTAAAGGCGGCGACCAAACCCTGAGCGGAAAATTTGGTGGCCAGCAGGAGGCGTTTTATTCCCCTGTTGCGAAATCGAGCGCGATCTTCCATAGAACGACCCATGATTGTGCCAGCCGGGCCAAGGGAGTCAAAGGCGAATGGCGTTGCTGAGTCAATGGGCAAGGGAAAAGGGGTCGGGGAAGAGCGATCCGGAAATTCGTTTCAATTTTACTTGCCAGCGAATAACCCATTTGTTCCCTTCCGAACTTATGAAAATCCGCCCCTTTCAGGGCCTGATTCCCAGGCCCGATCTGGCCTCTGAAGTGGCCTCGCCACCCTACGATGTAGTCGACCGGAGAGAGGCGCGGGAACTGTCGCGGGGAAACCCGAAGAGTTTCCTGCGCGTTGTTCGGGCCGAAATCGATTTGCCCGAGGAAACAGATCCCTACTCCCCGGCCGTTTACGAAAGGGCGCGGGACAACCTGAACGGGCTGAGGGAAACGGGGGCCCTGGCCCGGGAGACGTCCCCCAGCCTTTACGTTTATGAGCAGGGAATCGGGGATCACCGGCAAAAGGGTCTGGTTTCGGTTTGCCACGTGGATGATTACCGCAGTGGCCGCATAAAAAAACATGAAAGGACTCAGCCGCGGAAGGTTGAGGACCGCACCCGCCTCAACGCAACCCTCGACGCACACCCGGGACCGGTGTTTATGATGTATCGGGACGACAGGGAAATTGACACCCTGGTCGAACGCATTCAACAAGACGTTCCTCTCATTGAATTCACAGCCCCGGATGGGGTCAGGCATTCCATTTGGAAAATCGTCCGGACCCGTCCGCTGGTAAAGGCCTTTGCCAGGATCGGTATCTCTTACGTGGCCGATGGCCACCACCGCAGCGCCAGCGCCGCCCGTTTGAGCGAGGAAAGGCAGGCGGCAAACCCCCATCATACGGGACGGGAAGATTACAATTGGTTCCTCGCGGTCAACTTCCCGGCCAGCCAACTGAAAATCCTGCCTTACAACCGACTGGTCCACGACCTGAACGGGCATTCCAGGGAACAGTTTTTGCAAAAATTAAAATCGCTCGTCCCCCTCGCGGAACAAGCCGGCCCTTCACCCGAACGGGCCGGCCAAGTCAGCATGTTCTTGGAGAACCGGTGGTACGGGCTCCAATTCCCCGACCGGGAATTTTCCGATCCGGCCCGCGTTTTGGACGTCAGCCGGCTGCAGGAGACCATTCTTAAACCCATCCTGGGGATTGAAGACCCCCGAACCAGTGACCGGATCGATTTCATTGGCGGGGTTCGAGGACCAACCGAGCTGGAAAAACGGGTGAGCCGGGGGGATGGGCCGGTGGCCTTTGCCATGCACCCGGTCAGCGTCGAGCAAATCATGGACATCGCGGATGCCGGAAAGATCATGCCGACCAAGAGCACCTGGTTCGAACCCAAGCTGAGGAGCGGTTTGTTCATTCACACCATCTGACGGGGATCAGGACGCCATGGGGTCAAAAGGCGCCCAAGTGCGCCAATTAGGAATGAGGAATTGGGGAGACGGGAAACCAAGCCCATGGCGGATGTAGCTCCGCCGTCCGTTCATTCCGAGGGGCGGAGAAGGAGGATCCGAGAGGTCAACTTCCGCGACGCAGACGGCGGAACTTTTTGTTGAACTTCTCCACTCGCCCGGCGCTGTCCACGAAGCGCTTTTCCCCGGTATAAGCCGGATGAGAATCCGAAGTGACGTCCTGCACAATCACGTAATACTCGACCCCGTCAATGGTCTCCTTCTTCTTGGACTTGACCGTGGAACGGGTGAAAAACCGTTTCCCTGAGGATACGTCAACGAAACAAACGGGATGCGACCGCGGATGAATTTTTGCTTTCAAGGGAGAAAAGAAGGAGAAAATTATCCCTGGCGGGCTTTAAATCGCGGATTGGATTTGCAAATGACGTAAACGCGGCCCTTGCGGCGAACGACCTGACAATCGGGGTGCCGATTTTTTAGCGACTTGAGAGAGGACACTACTTTCATGGGCCAACTGGGAAAAGGAATGGAAAAAACGGGTGTCCCGGTCCCTTGTCAACGGAAAATGAACCATTCAATTAAATGATGGATCCTCGGGGGATAGCGCCTCCAGGGTAAACGGCGGGCCGAGGCCGGCTACCATCTTTTTCCAAAGGAGATAGCCATCCAAATTATTGACGAAGCGAGAGCTTACCTGGGAGACGATCCAGGAATCCCGTTCCAGTTCAACTTCCAACTGCCCGCCTGACCAACCGGAATAGCCCTGGAAAGCCCGAACGGTGGCGTGCGGGTTATGCATCAGTTCGGAGGCGCGGTCGGGATCGATCCCGAAGAAGAGTTTAAAGGCGGATGCTTCCTTGGACCAAGTCCAGGCCACGAGCAGGATCTGGTTGGAGGCCACCGGTCCGCCCAGGTATAAGGGGACCCGAGCCAGGGAACCGAAGGCGAACTCGTCTTCGATTTCCCCCAAGACTTTGTCGGTGGGGCGATTGAGGATTACCCCCACCGCTCCGTCTTCCCTGGAATGGGCCGAAAGCAGGACCACCGTCCTGTGGAAATTGGGATCCAACAACCGGGGATGGGAAATCAATAGTGAGCCCGAATAATTTTCGGAAAATGATCCCTTACTTTCCATCTTCAAAATTTGACGATTGCGACCCCGGCCTCGGCCAGGAGTTCGATCACCAGCGGGTCGCTTTGATAATCGCGGTGGTATTTTATGACCGAAATGCCGGCGGCGGCCAGCACTTTCGCGCAGTTCAGGCAAGGGTAGTGGGTCACGTAGGCGGTGGCGCCGGCCAAGCTGATGCCCCGGCGAGCGGCATCGGCCACGGCATTCTGTTCGGCGTGCACCGTTCCCTGTTCGTGTCCGTCCCGAATCCTCGAAACATGGGAGGCCCCGGGCAAAAATCCGTTATATCCGGCCGCAATAAGACGGTTTTTCCCATCTCCCCCCGAAATGATGACGCAACCCACGCTCAAGCGTCGGCAGGCCGATCGACTGGCGATGAGGTGGGCGGTTGCCATGAAATATTCATCCCAGGACAACCGCTGGGGCCAGGCCTCGATCATATCGGCTATGGCATTGACGGGCTGCAAGGGGACCAGGTGTTCAACTGCTTCGGACATCGGGGAAATAACTATTCATGCTGGTGCGGGAGGGTAGAAGTCAATGCTCAGTCCCAAAATTACACTTCATCCTTCACAAACCAATCCGGCAAATGCAATGAGAGATGCTGCCCGGGCTTCAGATTGACCTGTTTTTGCAGGACGAGTCCATCGCTGGCAATGAGGCGAAGTTCATGTTTTCCCGGCTCGATAAACTTTATCTCTCCGTCAATTACCGTCCTCAACTCCTCATTCAGGAAAACCTTCAGACCGGCAAAAGAAAAAGTGGGCTCGGGGGAAACCAGGGTGATGGCGCACCAGGTCGATCTGAGGTTCATTAGTACCTCCTCTTTTTGGCCAGCCAGGATCCTGACTTGGCGCGACTGTTTGACGAAATGATCCAGGCCGACCTGGATGAGCATTTCTGTTTCATGGGGTATGCCCTTTCGGGTCCACGGGGTCGATCCCACCTCTTTCCCATCCACCCATACGGTTGCGCCGGTCGGGAAGGAATTGACCTCGATACTGCCGAAAAGCGGCGCCATGGAGGCGCGAAAGGTCACCGCTTCTCCCTTGCCGACAAAATCGAAGGATTTCTCTTCCGGGAAGTACTGGGGATGCTGCAGAGACACCCTCAACCCGGATATGGCCTTTTTCTCCACCAGGGTCAGTTTACCATCGCGGCCGACCCGGCCCAGCACCATTCCAGGCTTGTTTCCCTGAATCAGCCTGACGGTTGTTCCGGGCTCGGCATAAATGACAATGCGGGCTTCCCCGTGTTCGCGGAAGGAGAAGTAGCCGAGAATGGCCTCCCTTTGCCAAACGGCAAGGGCCAGCACGACCAGCAAACCGAAAAAAACGGCCCGTTTTGCCCAGCGCTTGTTCGGATCCTGAAAATGGGTTTCATCCATGGTTTTCCCGCGGGAGGCTATATTTCCCGACCTGCCGATGCTGACGCATCGAATTCAAAAATTCAAGGTTTCCCTCCGCCCCGAGAAAAGCCGGGGTTCCGATTGACATGCCCCGAAGGATAAAAAAGCTCGGTAGGTGGTACCGCTCCAAGACATCGCCCGCTACTGCGAAAGGAGGCTCGGGCTGGAGGAAATCGAGGATTTTCCCGGAGCGGTCAACGGTTTGCAATTTGAAAACAAGGGCCAAGTTACAAGAATCGGGGCGGCCGTCGACGCGGGAATGGAAACCTTCGGCAAAGCGGCTCGGGCCGGGGTTGACCTCCTGCTGGTTCACCACGGCATGTTTTGGGGCACACCTTACCCGGTATCCGGGGTCCGGTATCGAAAATACCGGTTTCTGGTGGAAAACAACCTGGCCGTTTTCAGCGCCCATTTGCCGTTGGATTGCCACGATGAGCTGGGTAACAATGCCTGCCTCATTAAAAACCTGAACCTGAAGGCCAAGGGAAAGTTCCTGGAATACAAGGGAAACCGCATAGGATTCCTGGCTGAGGGAGGGATTTCCCGGACCGATCTGAAATCGCGCCTGGCCAAGGAATTCCCCGCCGGAATAATCGCGATCGAATGCGGTTCGGAGGAACCCCAAACCATAGCAGTGGTCACTGGCAGCGGGGCGGAGGCAGTAGCGCAACTGGAAAAAGCGGGCGCGGACACCCTGGTTACCGGAGAAGTCAGGCAGCACACCTACAACCAGGCTCAGGAAGCCGGTATAAACCTCTATTTGTGCGGCCACTACGCCACCGAAACCTATGGGGTCAAAGCCCTCGCCACAGAGTTGGCCCAAAAATTTTCCCTGCCTTGGGAGTTCATCCCCACGGCTTGTCCCTTGTAGAGAGCGGAGGACGCCAGCCGGGGTCAACTCCTTGATTTTTGACATGTACTCATGTTGAAAAACCAGGCATGTCCCCGAGGCCAGCGCTCGATCTACGTCCGCTCGGCAGTGAGAAACCCGGGCTATTGGGCCAAGTGCTGTAAAGCGCAGGAGTAGCCGTTGAGACCCAGACCGGTTATAACCCCCTCGCACACCGGAGCCGTAAAGGAATGTTTCCGGAATTCTTCCCGTCCGTAAATGTTGGAGATGTGCACCTCTATGACGCGCAAGCCCGATGCGGACACGGCGTCCCGGAGGGCTACGCTGGTATGGGTATAAGCGGCGCCATTCAATATGACTCCATCAATGCCGTCGTCGGCCAACTGACCGAACAAATCGACCAGAGCACCCTCGTGGTTGGATTGATAAAACTGCAGGGATACTCCCAGGCCGGTCGCTTCCCTTTTCAGGCGGGATTTCAAATCGTCCAGGGAAAAGGATCCGTAAATTTCGGGTTCCCTCTTGCCAAGCCGATCCAGGTTGGGTCCGTTTATGACGGCGACGGTTTTCATTTTGGACGAGATGCTAAGTTGCCGTGAGGCCGTGAGGCAAGGGAAAGGAATCCGCCTTCGCCCCGGGGCGGGTTAAAGGGAATAGCCATCCAGAAGGCCGCGGGAAAAGGCGATGAGGGCGATCAGGTTCAGGGTAAGACAGGTCGCCAAGGCCGCGGCCAGGTCGTCGGCGACAACCCCTATTCCCCCGGGAAGATTCTGAAACCTTCGCAGGCCCAGGGGTTTCACAATGTCGTAGATCCGGAAGAAAACAAAACCCAGGAGCAGGACCAGCCATCCGATTTCCGAATGCAAGAGGCCCGGCATGCCCAGGAAACAAACCGGAATGGCCACGAATTCATCCAGGACGATCTGGGGGGGATCCCGCTTTTGCATCCGAAACTCGGCTTCCCAGCAAAGCTGGATGGCCAAGTAAGCGGAAAACAGGGTAAAGAGCAAGGTAGCCAGGTAATTGAGGTTCAAATAAGCGATCGTAAACCAGAGCAGGCCGGCTAAGGATCCCAAGGTTCCCGGAGCCAGAGGCCACTTTCCCACCGGACCCAGGGTGGCGGCATTGAGGACGACCGAATCGGACAACAGCCTGACCCAGAGATGCTTCCTCATGGACGATCCGGGGTTGAGGATGCGCCAAAATACAGGTTCCCGTACTTGATCATGTAGTAGAAACCCGAATACACTGTCATTACCGTGGCCACGGTGAATAGACTCAAACCCAGGTAGTTACAGGTAGAAACAAACCAATCGAGGTCGTAATCGGTCAGGGGAAGCCAGTCGCATTCCACGGCCCGGGCCGATATGAGGGCCCCGATGGAAACGATCTGAAATACCGTTTTTATTTTTCCAGCCCTTTCCGCCGGCAGAACTCTGTTTTTCGCGGCCGCGACCATACGCAAACCCGTGATCAAAAATTCCCGGCTCAGGATGAATAAAACCATGATCATCATCCAGTCCGGCAATAGACCCACGGCCAAAAAGGTAATGAATAACCCCACCGTGAGAATCTTGTCGGTCAAGGCGTCCATGAGCTGTCCGAATACGGATATCATGTCCCTGTCACGGGCAATTTTCCCGTCCAGCCAATCGGTTAAACCGGCCATTACGAAGACCGCGAAAGCGAGGGTATGGGAAAAAGGGAACCTCCAGTAAAGCAGGGCGGCAATTAAAAAGAGAAAGGGGACCCTGGATAAGGTTAGTAAATTGGGCAAGTTCATGGATTGAGCCGCGAGCAGGTTTCCGGCCAAAAGGAAAGCAGACATGTTTTCCACCGATGCCTTGAACTGGCAATATTCAAAGTTGCGAATCGGCCAACCTGCGGCAAAATGAACCCTTTTTGTAAGATTTCCCCATGAAAACCGCTCTTTATCCGGGCACCTTCGATCCCGTCACCCTGGGCCACCTCGACGTCTTTCACAGAGCCACCCAATTGTTCGACAAAGTGGTCATCGCGGTTGCGCGAAACGAAGAGAAGGCCCCCACTTTCGATGCTTCCGTGAGGGTGGAACTCATTCGGCAGAACCTGGCCGGAACCCCCAATACGGAGGTGCAAGCTTTCGACGGCCTTCTCGTCGATTTCGCCAGGGAAGTCGGAGCCATCGCCCTCGTCCGGGGACTGCGCGCCATATCGGATTTCGAGTACGAGTTGCAGATGGCACAGATGAACCGAAATCTGGATGAATCGATCGAGACCATCTTCCTCATGCCTAAGGAAGCCTATACCTTCATCAGTTCAAACCTGATCAAACAGGTGGCGGAATTCGGGGGAGACATTTCCAAGTTTGTCCCGGCAAACGTTTTTGCCGCCCTGCAGGACAAGTTCCCGAACTTGCAGGATTGAGCCGATAAACGGACGGGGAGGCGCTCCTCCCAGCCAGAATATACCCTCATGTCCACCTCGCCTTCTCTCCGAAAAAATTTTGGTGTGGTTCTGCTCACCCTGTTCCTGGACTTGGTGGGGTTTTCCATCATTTTCCCCCTTTTTCCGGGAATGCTGGACTATTATTTCGAGGCCAGTGGACAATCGGGCATTCTGGGATGGGCCGTTCCACGATTGGATGGCCTCACGGGAGGGGGGCACTACACCGCTGTCCTATTCGGAGGAATTCTGGGAAGTCTCTACTCCTGCACCCAGTTTATTTTTGCTCCCATCTGGGGCCGGCGCTCCGACCGCATAGGAAGAAAGCCCGTTCTCAAACTCACCTTGCTGGGAACGGCGGTCAGCTACCTGGTATGGGGATTGAGCGGAAGCTTTGAACTGCTGCTGCTGGGCCGTCTGCTGGGGGGGATCATGGCCGGGAACATATCAGTGGCCACCGCCGCCGTGGCCGACATTACGAGCAAGAAAAACCGGTCAAAAGGGATGGCTCTGGTCGGGGCGGTTTTTGGTCTGGGTTTTATCGTGGGGCCGGTCCTGGGATCTCTGCTTTCCAAGGTAAACATCCTGGATCTGGCCCCCGGCCTGGCCCGCATTGGCATAAATCCCTTTTCCGCGCCCGCCCTGTTGGCCCTCATCCTCTCTCTGATCAATTTTTGCTGGTTTCAATTTCGTTTCGAGGAATCTCTGACCGAAAAAAATCGGCACCGAGCCCCCTCCGCGGGAGCATGGGCTTCCCTGGTGGCGCTGCTCCGGGTCGATCATCCCGGGATACGTAAGGTAAACGGTTTGTTCCTGATCTTTATTGCAGCCTTCAGCGGCATGGAATTTACCTTGACCTTCCTGGCGGTGGAGCGGTTTGACTACACCCCGGCCCAAAACGGGTTCATCTTTCTCTACGTCGGATTTTTCCTGGTTCTGATCCAGGGGACGCTGGTGGGCCGACTTTCGGCAAAATTTGGGGAGAAGCGCATGGCTCTTTGCGGCCTGGGGTGCGGGGTCTTGGCTTTTCTGTTGCTGAGCCATTCCGAAACCATCCCGCTCTTTTACGCCTCCCTGACCGTGATGGCCTTGGCCGGGGGACTGGTCAATCCCAGCCTGGCGAGTCTGGTATCTTTGTATTCAACGGAGGAAAAACAAGGGGCCCACCTCGGCCTGTTCCGCTCTTCCGGATCCTTCGCCCGGGCCGTCGGACCCTTGCTGGCGGCAGCGGTTTATTGGTACTTCGGCGCAAAAGCGGCCTACCTGTTGGCGGGCATCGTCATTGTTGTTCCGCTCTACCGGTGTTTCTTCCTGCCACCTGTGGAAGAGGAAAGGATCAAGGGGCCGGTTTAACCCGTTTCAGGGCAAAGGCGCCGCAACCATCGTGCCCACTTTCCCAGGGGAGGGAGATAATCCTTCCGACTTCCCGGAATCGACCCCCATGCCGGTCCAGGAAACGGGAGACCACTCCAGCATTCTCCTCCACATCGATACTGCAGGTGCTGTAAATCAACCGCCCTCCCAAACCGACAAACCGGGCCGCAGCTCCCATCAGGTTTTCCTGGAGGGCAATGAGCTGGGTCAGGGATTCTTGCCCAATTCGGTATTTGGCATCGGGCCGGCGCTGAAACACACCGGAATTGGAGCAGGGCACATCCAGGAAAACGCAATCAAACTGTTCCAAAGGAAGGTCTTTCCCCTTCAATCGCAAGACATCGGCTGGTATCTGCCGCATTCGGATGCCCTCCACGCCGTAGCGGGCCAGATTCCCTTTCATTCGCTCGAAGCGAGGTCCGGGCAGGTCCACCGATACGAGCACACCACCGGGAGCTTTCAGACATTTCAACAAGTGAATGCTTTTTCCGCCCGGCGCCGCACACAGGTCGAGGATGCTGCTCACCCCGTCACCAGGGATAAGGGATGGTCCCAACCGGGTGGCGGGATCCTGAATGTAAGCCCTTCCGTCCCGGAGGAGATCTCCTGCGGCATCGAGCAAATTTCCCGAAACCCGATAGAAATCGGACCAATCGGTCGGGATCAACTCCTCCGGCAGTTCCTTGGAATCCCCCAAAATGTGACAGTAAATCTTGGGTATCTGCTGATTCCATTGGCTCCACCTGGCAGTGGCCCTTTCGCCGTAGTGTTGTCCGAAACGGTGCAGTAGCCATTCGGGGTGACTATTGATCCGGGCCAGGGCCGGCAGGGACTTCCGGGCATCCGGCTCACGTGCCACGGCTTTGGGCATCTGCCGCAAAACCGCATTGACAAAAGCCGATTCCGGCTCGCCCAGAAGGGCTTTGGCACGCTCCACGGCATGGTGCACCACCTTGGGTTTCAAGGTGACGTCCGACTGCAGCCATTCCCAAACGGACACGAGCAGAAGGGCTTGGCACAAACGTTTGGGGGGACGTTGGGCCACCTCGGCGATAAGCGCTTTCAATCGCCCGAGATTGCGAACCACTCCGTAGGACAGAAATTGAACCCGAGTCACCTGCCCCTCGGGTAAATGCCGGGCGGCTCCGGCGAGGAGTTCATCGAGTTTCGGAGAAGATTTGAGAAAGCGCTCAATGACCTGAATGGAAACCTGCCAGGACTGTGAGGACAAATGATGATCTGACTTTGACATTTTATGGGAGAGTGTCGCACAATGGACTTCAAATCCTGGCATTTACTTAAAATCCTTTCATTTATGAACGAAGAGGCGGTTCAAACGCTGATCCAACAAAATCCGGGGCTAAAGCATGCAAAGGAAAAGTTGCTTTCCATGCAGCCCGGCCGCTTCTGCATTCACCGCAGTTGGGGTTTCGGGCAAATCCAGGCTTATAGAGCTGAAGATAACCGGCTCATCATTGACTTCGAGGAAAAAGAGGGGCACCCCATGGATCCCGCCTTTTGTGCCAATACCTTGCAAGTATTGCCGGATACTCACATCCTGGCCCGCAGCAAGACGGAGCCGGATACGGTCAAGCAAATGATTGCCAAAAAACGGCCGGATATCGTCTTTGAAATCCTGGCCCATCTGCCGGGGCAGAAGGGGTCCGACCAGGAAATCAACAAAATCCTGAAAATTCTTTTGGGCATGCCCAAGGCCAAAAGGTGGTGGACGGCAGCGAAAAAACAAGTGGCCAAGGACTCGCGTATCGGCATGCCCGTTCGTCGGACCGATCCCTATTTTATTCGCGAAGAACCGGTCAACCGGGAAGACGAAGTGTTCGATGCCTACTTTAAAACCAACTCCGCAGGGCGAAAATTGAAACTGGTCGAGGAATTAGTGGCCTCGGCTCGAACAAACCAAGCGGTCAAGGTACACCTTTCCGAACTCATCGAGGACTTTTCGCGCTTCCTTGAGGAAACCCACCAGTTGAACCTGCTGGAAAAACTCCACGCCGCTTGGGTCAGAGATGAGGTCCTTACCCTCCTGGACCGGGAAACCAACGTCGAACCCCTGCCGGAAAAGTTGGTGGAGGAAGCACCTGCCCTGGATGCCTTGGCCAATGAGTTGCCCGGCCCCTATCAGACCAAGCTCCTGGAATTGATTAAATCCAACCAGCCCGAATCCTGGACCAAAACCATTCTGGACCTGTTCAAAAGCAGCCAGGGAAAATTCACCAATGAGAGTATCAATTTCCTCTATCAAAATGCCTCCCTGCAGGAGATAAAGGAAATGCTCGAACGCTGGTTGGTTGAACAGAAGCTCAAGGCCCCGGTCCTGATTTGGATCATAAAAAACCGCAATTCGCGCAAATTTTCCAAGCTCCTGGCCGATCTGATCAACCCACGGCTCTTTGTCGCCATTCTTTTTTCCATTGATTACGAGTCCCTGCAATCCTCCGGAACCCGCCGGGTGCCCTTGGCGGACCTTTTATCGGAGGACCGGGAATTAATCGGCGACCTCCTGGCCGAAGCCGATCCCGAAACGGCACGGGACCTGGCCAACTCCCTGCTCATTAATCAGGGATTCGAGGAGTTGACCAAAAAATCGATTCTGGCCCGCATCATAAAACTCTTCCCCAACGTCCAAACCTTGGTCGACAGCTCGGTTGAACCCCCGGAGGACAGCTTCATTTATGTTTCCCAGAAGAGCTTCGATGACCGAAAGAAGGAGTACGATATTCTGGTGAAGGAAAAGATCCCGGAAAACAAGCTGGCCATTGCCGCGGCCCGGGAACACGGCGACCTGACCGAAAACGCGGAATTCAAGATGGCGCGGCAAGACCAGTTCACCCTTTTGGCTCGCAAAACCCAATTGGAGCGCGAACTTTCCACGGCCAGGGTAACCGATTTCACCCAAGCTCCCACCGACGTGGTGGGCATTGGATGCACCGTGCTGGTGGTGGAAGGGCGGACTGGGAAATCAACCACTTACCATATCCTGGGCGCATGGGACAGCGATCCCCAAGTGAATATCCTCTCCTACAAGACGCCCCTGGCCCAGCAACTCATCGGTCGGTCGGCAAACTCGGAGGTGGAAGTGGAAGTGGAGGGACATTCTGAAAAATGGAACCTCAAATCCATTTCCCGCTACATTGACCGCTAGGTAATTCGTTCACCCTGCTCCACCCAGTGGACACAGCCGATACCTTAAAGTTATTAGCCGACCCGACCCGTCTACGACTACTGGGTTTACTGGAAAAAGAAGAACTGTCCGTGGCCGAGTTGCAGGATATCCTGGGCATGGGCCAGTCGCGCATTTCCTCCCACCTTGGCCTGCTCCGACAAGGTGAATTGGTCGTCGACCGGAAGGACGGCAAGAAAAGTTTTTACGTTTTGAACCGCTCCATGCCCCGGGAGAGGCGAAACCTGCTGCAAGTGGTTTGTGAATCCTTCGCCCTGCAGGATCAGGCCAAGACCGATCTGCAAAACCTCGGACGCATCCTGGAAGAACGCCGAAAATTATCGGAAGCGTTTTTCAACACCGTAGCGGGAAACATCGACAAATACAAATGCCCCGGACGTTCCTGGGAGGCCATCGGACACTTTCTCTTGAAAATTACCCCTCCCATAACCATCGCCGATCTGGGAGCGGGGGAAGGATTCTTGTCCCAACTCCTGGCCCGGCGCGCTGAAAAAGTGTACTGCATCGACAACTCCCGGCGCATGGTGGAAGTGGGGACGGCCCTGGCCGAAAAAAATGGTTTTACCAACCTGTTCTACAAACTCGGGGATATCGAAAAAGTGCCCCTGGCCGACGAGGAGGTCGATCTGGCCCTGCTCAGTCAGGCCTTGCACCACGCCAACCATCCCCTTAACGCACTGAACGAAGCCTTCCGTATCGTGAAACCGGGGGGACGGATAATCGTCCTCGACCTCCTGGAACACCAGTTCGAAAAAGCCAGGGAAATGTACGCCGACCGGTGGCTGGGATTCTCTCAAAACCAGATCTACAGTTGGTTGAAAGACGCCGGGTTTGAACAGGTCGAGGTATCGGTGGTGGCCCAGGAAAAAACAGAGCCTTTTTTTGAAACCTTGCTCGCCTCCGGAATCAGGTAAGGCTATTCCCGGCATGCGCCAACCTCCGCGACCATCGTCGGCCCCTTTTGCCGTGAGCAGACCCCGTTTCTTTCGATCACGCTGACGATTATCCTCAGCACCTTCAGCCTTCTGGCTTGACCCCTGCGGCCCGCCACGCATCAAATGCCACGCTTCCTTCCCATCTGACTCCCGATACACTATTGAAACATCAAATACTTATGTTAACCTGATTTTAACCTTACAGATGGGAAGATTTGCCAATTTTGCTGGACTTTACCGCTTTTATGAGGAACTTTGTTTACCTATATTAGTCTCCCAGCCCTCCCCAGGGTTGCACCTTCAAGGCAAATCCCGCACAAAAAAGGCGCCCTGAACATTAGATGATGATAGCTTCGAAACCGAAATATCCCGGAATCAGAGTCACCACCAACGGAAATCAGTTGGTGAGCTACTTCACGGAAGCACGGATTACCGATGGGGGAATATTCTACCCCATCACCCCCAGCACCGAACAGGGAGAAATGTACCAGCAATCCTACGCCGAGGGGATGCTGAACGTTTTCGGACGGCCCAAGATAGCCATCGAATGCGAAGGAGAACACGCCGCCCAGGGAGGAGCGATTGCCTACTCCATAACCGGCAAAAGAACCGTCAATTTCACCTCCGGGCAAGGTATCGTCTACGGCATCGAGCAATTCTACCACGCCCCGGGAAAACTCTCCACCATGGTTCTGGAAGTGGGAGCCCGGGCCTTGACCAAACACGCCCTCAATGTTCACTGCGGTCACGACGACATCTATGCCGCCCTCGATACGGGGTGGATCATGTTGTTCGCCAAAGATGCCCAGCAGGCGGCAGACCAAGCTCTCATTTTAAGAAAGGTCACGGAAAACTCCCTCACCCCCGGGGTCAATATCCAGGACGGATTCCTCACTACCCACCTGGAAAGAACTTTTTTCAAGCACGAATCGGAACTGCTGAGGGAATTCCTCGGGGCTCCCGACGATATCATCGAGTGCCCGACCGAGTCGCAAAAGGTACTTTTCGGTCCTACGCGGCGCCGTGTGCCCAAGGTAATAGACCTGAAGAACCCCGCCCTCATCGGGCCGGTGCAGAACCAGGAACACTACATGAACGGGGTGGCGGCCCGCCGCAACAACTTCGTCGAACCTATCCTCGATTTCCTGCAAGAGGCTTACGACGAATTCGCCCGGTTGACCGGACGCTATTACGGATTTGTCAGCGAATACAACACCGCCGAAGCGGATACCGTATTCGTCACATTGGGCTCCTCCGCTGAGAATATCGAGGCGGCCATTGATTACGTGAAGGAGGAATACGGGGAAGAAGTGGGCGTCGTTCACGTCAACGTCATTAGGCCCTTCCCCGAAGCGGCCGTGGTCAAGGCCCTGGCCGGGAAAAAGAACGTCATAATCCTGGAGAGAACCGACGAGCCCATGGCCGGGGATAATCCGCTGGCCCGGGACGTTCGCACCGCCCTGACCAAAGCGCTGGAAAACCAGGACGAGTTTGCCCATCAACACCTGGGAGACATCATTTTGGAAAAAATGCCCCGCATTTTCTCAGGAATATACGGATTGGGATCGCGGGATTTCCGCCCGGAGGACATTTTAGGAGCCTGGCAATATGCCACTGGCAGAATCTCCCGTCGGGATGGGAAACACAGGGACGACGGCGAGTCGTTCTTCACCTTGGGCATCGACCATCCCTATCGAGTTGTTTCCAAAGAAACTCCCTCCCTCTTGCCGGAGGGATCCATAGCGGTGCGCCTGCACTCCATCGGGGGTTGGGGAATGATAACCACTGGCAAGAACCTGTCGGAAATTATCGGTGAAATCGGTGAAGTGGTGTCCAGAAAGAGGGGTTCCATAAGCGAACACGGTCTCCAGGAAGAAGCGATCCACGTTTCCGCCAATCCCAAGTACGGTTCCGAAAAGAAAGGCGCGCCAACGGAATTCTTCCTCGTGGCCAGTCCCGAACGGGCCCGGGTCAACTGCGACCTGCGCCATGTCAATGTCGTCCTTTGCTGCGACCCCAAGGCTTTTACCCATCTCAACCCTTTGGAGGGAATGGTGGACGGCGGAATTTTCGTTTGGGAATCGGATGAAGATCCGGCCACAGCATGGGAACGCATCCCCCCCTCGGCCCGACAGACCATAATCGAGAAAAAGATCCGGGTCTTCATATTGCCCGGCTTCGATATTGCCAAAGAGGCTACATCCCGGCCGGAACTGCAACTCCGCATGCAAGGCAATTCCTTCCTCGGAGCCTTTTTCAGACTTTCCACTCTACTAAAGGATTTTGGCATTTCAGAAGATCAATTCCGCAAAATCGTGCGGGCCCAATACGTCAAGAAGTTTGGAAAGTTCGGGCAGGCTGTGGTCGAATCCAATATGCAGGTGATGACCCATGGGGGAGACCGCCTGACCGAGGTCCTCTACGGCGACCTGGAGGCTCCCGACCGTTCTCAGATGCGCGGCAAAATCCTCATCCCCAACGTCGATTCCTCCGGAGATTGTGGCCCCCTCGGATGTACCCCGAAACCGGACAGGCAGGAGGAGCGGATTCCGATGTACAAGACCGAAACCTTCGATGCGGAATACCGTTCGGGCCTGGGTTATAACCAGCCGGCCTCTCCCTTGGCCTCGGTCGGGGTGATGGCGGCCGCATCGGGCGCTACCGCGTCAAAGTACGGAGCGCGCCGGGAAACCCCGGTCTTCATAGCGGAGAATTGCACCCAGTGCATGGCTTGTATAACGGCCTGCCCCGATACAGCCCTTCCGACCACCACCCAGGAATTGGGAACCATCCTGGAAACCGCATTCAACCATTATGTTTCCAACGAGGCGGACCGCGCCAAAATGATCGAAGCCATTCCGAGCATTGACACCGCGGCCCGGGAGATCATGCGGAACTCCATCAAGGCCAAGGAGAAGACACCCCTGCCTTCCATCCTGACCCGGGAAGTGAGCCAAATTGCCGGCATTTCCGAACCATCGAAGCAGGAATTCCAGGCCATAGTAGAGCAACTCCCCCTGGCCTACAACAAGGTCAACGCCATCTTCGGCACCAGGGAACGAAAGTCTCCCGGTGAAGGAGGAATCTTTTCCATTTTTGTATCCGACCTCTGTAAGGGTTGCGGCGAATGCGTCACCGAATGTGGCGATCACGATGCTTTGCGCATGCAACCGGATAACGAAACCAATAATGCCCGTGTCCTGACCGCCTCGGCATTCCTCGATATCCTGCCCGAAACCAACACAAAATACCTGGGTTTCTACAACGTCGACGCCCCCGAGGAGTCCCGTCCCGCCACCCTGCGGAATTTGATGATGATGACCGGCGCCTACAAGGCCCTGGTATCCGGAGACGGCGCCTGCGCCGGATGCGGAGAAAAATCGGTTCTCCACGCCTTGGCCTCCGTCACCGAAGCCTACGTGCGGCCTCTATACCACGCCAAGTCGGACCGCTTGATGAACAAAGCATGCCGGCTGGAGAAGGAAGGGGAAGAGCGGCTGGCCACCTTGAAGGCCGAAGATGAAGAAGCCTATCGGATTTTCAAACGGACCACGGCCCACGTGTTGATGGGGCTGGGTGGCGACAGCGATGAAGATACCGATGCCCGGCTTTCCCGGCATGGGGAAATTTCCGATAAGGAGGTGGTGGACGCCATTGTGGCGGTCATGCGCCAGGACGCTTTCAACCACAAGCACATCCAGACCCTCGACGGGGGCCTGGACAACGGAATGTCGGTAATGGCCATGGGGGCTCACACCGGTTGCAACACCGTCTACGGTTCCACCCCCCCCAATAATCCGCACCCCTATCCCTGGATGAATTCCCTATTCCAGGACGGCGCCACTATTTCCTGGCTCATGGGGGAAAGCTTTATCATGGATAATGCCCGAACCTCGGTTATCCCGGAACGGCTCTGCGACCATCTCCTGGAAGACGCCCGGCTCGACGAAGTGGACTATTTTGACTACACTCACTTCAGCGACACCCATATGACCGATCGGGAAGTCAAGGAAATGCCCAAAATCTGGTGTG
Source organism: Opitutales bacterium (assembly GCA_022824405.1). GTDB lineage: Bacteria > Verrucomicrobiota > Verrucomicrobiia > Opitutales > UBA2995 > JAABVD01. Next base: position 53,860 of record JAJDZZ010000019.1, on the reverse strand, counting down.
TGGGAGGCGACGGCGCAATGGGGGACATCGGCTACCAGAACGTATCCAAGGTCATCCTGCAAAACCGCCCCAATGTAAAAATGCTCATGCTGGACACCCAGGTCTATTCCAACACGGGTGGGCAGAATTCTGACTCCTCCCCAATGACTGGCGGGTTCGACATGAACCAACTGGGGGCGGCCTCCCAGGGAAAACTGGTCGAAATGAAGAACGTGGCCGAATCCTTTGTCAGTGGCCACGGTTCACCATACGTTTCACAGGTTTCCATGGCGGACGTTCCCAAATTGTACGGGTCCATCCTGGAAGGCCTGGAATACCGGGGAACCTCCTTTCACAAATGCTTCACCACCTGTCAGCCGGAACACGGGGTGGCCGACGATATGGCCACCCGCCAAGCTGTCTGGATTCGGGATAGCCGCGGCGCTCCCGAGTTTGTCTACAATCCCGACCTGGGGGAAACCTACGAGGAATCTTTCAGTATCAAAGGCAACCGGAATCCCAACCGGGATTGGATGATAGCCCGCTACAAGTCCAACAAGCAGCGATACAATTTCACCACGGCCCATTGGGCCGCCACCGAGGGCCGCTTCCGTCGCCACCTCAAACGCATATCGGAAGAACAGAGCAAAGACCTCATCTTCCTGGACAACCTGATCTGGTGCGTGGAGCAAAAGGACGTGGTCAATAAACGCTACCTGAAGAGCGGCGCCCGCGCCTACGTGCCGGACTTCGGGGTCTACATCCTGGTGGAAGACGCGAATAATAATCTGATCCACATGAGCCTTTCCCGGCAGATGGTGCTCTTTGTCGTGGAACGCCGCAAGGCTTGGCGCATGATGCAATCGCGCGCCGGACAAAAGAATATCGACTACCTCACCCAAAGAAAAATCCTGGCCAAGATCCGGAGTGGAGAAATAACCCGCGACGAGGTATGGGAAAAAGGGGCCGAGGTACTCACGGAGGAAGTGAAGAAAGTTCCAAGCAGGGTAAGGGGTTGAACGACCTCAACCCTCCATGCCGATGAAGCCCATCGTATCCCGAATTCTCCTGGGGATACTGTTGTTTTCCGGATTTTCCGGCCCCTCCGTCATGGCGAAATCGCGCATTGTTATCAGCGCCACGGCCAGCCCTGAGTACACCCAAATGAGTCAGGACCCCGATAAGATCTGGTTCTTCCAGGTGGCCGAGGGGGTCTTCTTCGGGGGGAACGTCCGCGATGACAGCCTGACCAACGTGGAATTCGAAGACATCATCCTCACCATCGGAAACCAACTGAAAAAACGGAACATGTTTCCTCACATCCAACAGCGGAAGGGCGACTTCCTGCTGGTAATCCATTGGGGCGCGACGGACTGGGAGGATGACTTGGACTCTTTATTCCCGGGAGGTTTGCAAGACGCGGAGGGGAATTTGGATGTCGACCTGGTCAGTACCATGAATAGCTGGAACTTCAATACCCGGAGGCTCAACGCAGCTCTCACCGGTTTTGACAAAGTGCTCTACGGAAAGCGGCGCCTGGCTTCCTGGGAGCAAGCAGAACTGAGAGAATCGCTCAGCGATTCCCGGTATTTTATCGTAGTGAATGCCTTTGACTTCCAGCTAATGCAAAATACCGGGGAGGTAAAGTTGCTTTGGACCACGAGATTCAGCACCCGGTCCCCGGGCACAAATTTCGAAATTGCCCATGAGGATCTCATAAATGCGGCGGGCGGTTACTTTGGGAAAGATCTGGATGGACTGGAGAAGGAGCGCGCCGGCGTCGACACCGGGGAAGTGAAGATCGGAGAGATCGAAGTTATCGAAACCATCGAAACTCAACCCTGATCGGGAGTGGGAAATGGGGGTTTAAAGGAGGCCGCGGACAAAGGTGTCCAATTTTCCGGCCATGACCGGCAAATTAAACTGCTCCACAATCTGCCGATGCGCTCGATTCGCCAATATCTCATGGCGGTCGGATCGGCTTAAGGCATTTCGGCAAGCCACCGAAAGAGCGGCCGGGTCGCTTGGGTCATAGGGGTAGCCGCAAGCCTCATCTAAAATTTCGGGGGTCCCACCGGTGGAGGATCCGATGACCACCACCCCCGATGCCATGGCTTCCACCACGGTCAAGGCGAAAGGCTCCTGCCAGACACTGGGAAACATGAGCCAGCCTATGCGACGATAGAATTTCTCGTGCAATTCATCGTGGGGCACCTGTCCCAACAGTTCAACCGAGCTTGCCAGCCCGCGGTTGCGGGAAATTTTGCGTCGAAGGCGTCGGCCGTGGGCTGTCGACAAATCCGATGCGACCAACATTTTCAAGCGCGAATCCCGCCTCAAGAGTTCGGAAAAGGCCTGCAAAGCCCAATCCAGGCCCTTTTCCAAAACGGCGCGGCCACAAAAACCAAACACTTTCAAGTGTTCAGGGCTTTTGGTCAATTTGGGGAAACGCTCCGGATTTGCCCCCCAATGAATCACCGACTGATGCTCCAATCCTTCGAAGGTTTCCCGGTGGACATTTTGAAGATACCGGCTGCAGAACACCGCACCCTTGGCTCGGGAAAAGATAGCTTCCTCTTGCAGGAATGGTTCGTAAATGACGTCCAGTGCCGGATCCCTGGGACGCATGGAATGCCTTCTCTTGGCCAAACCCGCATAAAACAGGTCTGCCCCAAGGGGATCCCGAGGCCAGAAATCCGAGATAAAAAATACCACCGGAGTGGAAGAATCGAGCAGGCGGGCCCACTGGGGGTATATCAATCGCCTCGGATTGAATACGAGGATTACCTCTGCCCGTTCCGCCTCCCGGTCGATGGCCGCGCAAATTCCTTCGTGTCGGGCGACCAATTCCCTTTTGACAAGCCGGCGCCGATGGGCCGGGCCCAACCGGCCAGGGAAGAAACCGGTGAGCTGCGGACTCAAAATCCCCGGCGGTGTTTTCTTGCGCACAGAGGAAAACACCCGGATGTCCCAACCGCAGAATCTCCGCAAGGCATCCGCCAGGATTCCGGCGCCAAGCTCGTACCCTCCCGCATGATCGGGGGGAAAGGAATTGGAAATTACCAGGCAAGTCAAGGCGCTCACTTTTCTCGCATCCACTGGAGAACGGATGCCGCGGCGTCTGCCCAGAGGGGCACGGTCCTCTCTTTCGCTTCACGGGTTACGGATTCCAATTCGGTTTCCCGGCAAAGCCAGGTTTTCCAGGTTTCCTCCATTTCTTCCCCACTCGATACGACCCGGCATCCACCCCCCCGCGCCATGGCCGCATGGGAGGGCAAATCGGAACAAAGGCAGGGAACTCCCAGCCAGAGGGATTCCACCAGGGGCAGGCCAAATCCCTCGGCTTTGGAATTGAGGACGCTGAAATGGGCTTTGGCGTAATAATTCAGGAGTAATTCATCACTTTGGCGGGAGTGGTGGAAAACGGAATAGCCCAGACGTTGGGCCCGTTTTATTTCCGCAGCCACCGGTTTGCCAAAATGGGGATTTACCCGTCCGCAGAAATGGAGTTCAAATTTCAATCCCCCATCCCAGAGGCGCCTGGCCAGGGCCAGGACCTGGCTTTGGTTTTTGCGGGGTTCGAGAATGCCGACGGAAAGGATGAGGGGGATTTTGCCTGGGGAGTGCCGCCAGTTCCTGACGGAGATGTCGGCAAAATCCGCCCCCAAAGGCAAAACCGAAACGGGTGGAGAGGCTGCCATATCCAACCAATCCAGGTAAATCTCCAACTCCCCGGCGCTGCTCCGGGAAACCGCGAAAATGTGATGAAAGCGCGCCAGCGCCTTCATATAGGATGGATGCCTGGCCACACTTACGGGCCACGTGATTTCCGGCCACTTCAGGGGAATGGCATCGTGATAAATAATCGCGCTGCGGCAGCCGCTTTCCTCCAAACCATGGAAAAACCCGGGCCTTTCCTCCGGAGAAAAGACTTCGGGACTGATAAAGCGATCCTCGCTGGTAAGAGTGACCGGAGCACGGGAGTCTTCGCGGGAAAATCCCCGCCCTCGGGCCCTCCACCGCACCGGGACCAACTCATCTCCAATTATTTTCCGAAGGGCCTTCCTCAACCGGCCGGAAACCCGTTGCAGACCGGAAAAATGCCTTTTACGCCCGGCTAGGGTTACATCGAAATAGAGTGGCATGCTGCAAGATTGGAGCTCCCATTCTTTTCGGCTGCTTTCAGAAGCGCCAGATAAAGTTCCCTGGAGTTTCTTCGTGCATCGAAATGCTCTTCCACCCAGGTGCGGGCGTTTCCGCGAAGGGTTTTCATGAGGGCATCGTCCCTTTGTAATCGGATTATCGGGTCCACCCAGGCCAGGGGGTCGTCGGGCGGCAACACCAGGCCCGTGACCCCGTGTTCAACGGCTTCGGTGGTAGCCCCCACCGCCGTGGTCAAGACCACCGCCCCAAGGGCCATGGCCTCCCCGATTACATTGGGCAATCCATCCCGGTCCCCTCTCGCGCCCACTTTTCCGGTGTAAAGGAACAGGTCGGCCCAATCGAATTGCTCTTGCACGGCGGCGAAGGTCTGTTCTCCCAAAAACTCCAGTTCACCTTGCAGGCCGGACCGGTCCCGGTAACGCTTCAATCTCCCATCCAACTCCCCGCCGCCCACCATGCGGGCCCGGAAGGATAGCCCAGACCCTTTCAGGGATCGGAGCACGTCAATCTGGTAAAACAAACCCTTTTTTTCCACCAGACGGCCCACGTAAAGCACCCGAATCGGATTTCGGGGGGACCGCAAGGACTTGAGGGGAGGTACCCCCATAAGCCCCGAAAGAATCACACGGGTCTTTTTTGGATCCGAGCCTCTCCGCAACAAGGCCTGGCCGGTGTTTTGGCTGGTGGTATGCAGCAGGGAGGCCCGACGGAGTTTTTCCGACAAGTGCCAATCTCCCCCATTTTCAAAAACATCGTAGGCGTGCGCTCCCATGGAAAACGGAATCCTCGTCAATATGCTCAACAGAAAGGCGGCCGAGGCGGGTGAAGTAGCCCAAGTCCCGTGGATCAGATCCGGTTTGTCATTCTCCACTTCGAACCATTGGGCGAGGGCGAACCCGTACCCGAGGAGGTTTTCCAATAAATTGATAAGGGAAGGCGGTCGCCGGGCCAGGAACCATTTCAGGTTCCGCGACATTACCCGGGGCTTCAGGAAAAAGGCCAGGGGCAATAACCAGATCACCCTGAACAAATTCAATTTTGAGAACCGTCTTACAGGCAACCCCTTATAAGAGGAGTCCCCTCCCCACAAGGTTACGATCTCCAGGTCGACCGGCTGCTCGGACAGGGCCTCGACCTCCCGCATGATAAACTGTTCACTCTGTTTGGGAAAGGTGGTGCAAATGTAGAGAACCCTCAATTTCATCGCCCTTCCTCCATGGCTTCTGCGGCCAGACTGTGCAACTCCCGGATCAGGAGGGTCGGATCTTCCGCCACGGCAATTTCCCGGCAACGTTTCCGCAGGCGGGCGTAGGCTTGCTCATGGGTGAGCCACAACTTCAGATGATCATTGAGGTCCTCGAGGTTGGACATCCTTACCGCGGCCCCGGACCGGCAAAAATAGTTGAAGGTCAACCGCTCCTGGGGCATCAGGCCACCGATGCCGTTGAAGATGACGGGGACCTCAAAAAACAAAGCTTCGGCACAAGTGGTGGCCCCACGACCGACCACCGCATCGCTGACCTGAATCAGGTGATGCATGCGCTGGGAATATCCTTCCACATGTACCTGAAAATCGGGGGTTCGTTCCTTCCATTCCAGAAGTTTGTTCGCGGTATTCCCATCTCTTCCGCATACCGCAACAGCCTGCACACGACTGGCGTATCGCTTCAGGATCTGCAAAATCCTCAAGTGATTGTTGGCGCCCATCCCGCTTGCGGCAAGCAAGAGGGTAAATTTGTCCGGGGATAGTCCGAGATGATTGACCAGAAGATTCCGGCGCTCCTCATCGTCCAGAATCTGGTCGTAGACCTTGGGGTGCATGAGATGACCCCGGACGCGGCACTTTTGAGGAGCGATTCCCATACGCACGGCATAATCCTGAGCCATGGAAGTTCGCGAAAAGTATAAATCGACCGTTGGCTCCACCCAGTTTCTGCTGTAGCCGAATCCCCCGGAAAATTCGCCGCAGTAAGTGGAGCACCTCACCCGATGGCCCAGGATGGATCTGGCGGTTTGAAAATAACCCCGATTGAGAAAATCATGCACGCTCAATATCAGGTGCGGGGCAAATTCCCTGAGCTGCGATTCGTAATAAGGTTTGCCAAATTTCACCCCGTTCCGCTGCAAAAATCCGAGCCCTTCCACGAACCACCAATAGGGATGGTGCAATAGGGGAGCCCACTTCTGGATGACATTATAGAGTTCCACCCCAAAACGGGTAATCCGGGTGGCGCTTTCCAAGGGCCGAACGATTCTCAGGACCACCCCGTCCCGGTAGAGCTTGCGACACCAGGCGGCAAAGGCCGAGGCCCGGGCGTCATGTCCCCCTCCCGTGGCGGAAGTCAATACCAGAATCCTCAATTGACGATTGTCCTTCAATGGAGATCGAAGTAGCGACGGAGAGCCGTGCGCTTGCATCCAGTCGGGACAAGTCGCGCCCCCAATCGGACCATTATCCTTTGAAAGAAAGATCCACTGTGCAAGGTGCAATGACGAAACCGCCTCAACCCGGCCATCAGATCTTCTGCTGCCCGTTGGGGAGGCGGGGCGGCTCCGGTATTTTGTTCAATGCGACGCCAGACCCTTTGCAACCTGCCCGATGGCTCGCCGCGCCGCGCGGTGGATCGATTGAAGGAGGTCGCGAAATCCCCCGGGCAAAAATCGATAACCCAAGGGGGGACCCCGGGAGCCTCCAGCATCAGGCTCTGGCTAAAAGCGGATAATCCCGCTTTTCCCGCGTTGTAACTGCTGAAAAATGGAATCCACAAACTACCCGCCATCGAAGAAATGTTGACGATGCAACCTCGCTTCCTGGCCCTCATACACTTCATTGCTCCCAGGGCCAACTGCATGGGAGCGGTCAGGAGGACCCGCAACTGGCTTTGGATATCCTCATCCCGGAAATCGCCAAATTTCCCAAAGACCCCAAACCCGGCATTGTTGATCAGGAGGTCGAAACCGCCAGCCCGGCTGTCCAGATCCCGGTACCACTTGGATAAATCCTTCTCCCGGTTCAAATCAACCGAGACGGGAATGATACTCGGGAGGTTCTCAAAAGCATTCGGCTTTCTGGAAGATCCCCACACCTCGATCCCCTCCGCCATCAACCTGAGGGCGAAAGCCTTCCCCAGCCCGGACCGAGCCCCCGTCACGAGCGCGCGGGTGTAGCGAGAACTCAATTCAGACATGCCTGAAAACGAGTGAGGTATTGGCGCCTCCAAAGCCACTACTGTTACTCAAAATATAGGTGGGTGTCGCGTTCACGGTTTGGCGAATGATATTTAAACCCTCAGCTTCCGACATGAGTTGCCGGATATGGGCGGACCCGGGAACGAATCCATGCCTTAAAGCGCTCAGGCAAAGAGCCGCTTCCAATACACTGGAAAGGGAAAGCCCATGACCCGTCAAGGCCTTGGTGCTGCTGATCATGGGTCTGATTTCCCCGGGGTCGAAGACACGGCGAATGGCTTTCACCTCGGACCGATCGCCGATGGGAGTGGAAGGAGCATGAGCGTTGATGTATTCGATCCGATCAGGTTGGATGCCGGCATCCTCCAAGGCCCGTAACATGGCCGATTCCAATCCACGCCCTTCCGGATGCGATATGGCCACGTTGTGGCCGTCCGAAGCTTGGCCCCAACCCACCATTTCCCCGTAGACGGGAACCCCGCGGCGCTCCACCTCCTCCTCGGATTCCAGCACCACCGTAACCGCTCCGCCCGAGGAAACAAATCCGTCTCTGGTCCGGTCAAATGGCCGCGAAGCCCGGAACGGATCCCGGGAAAGGCTCAAAGCCCGCATGCCGCAAAACGGCACCACGCTTTCAAAGTTACAATCCTCGGCCCCCACCACGAACATTCGCTGCTGGCGGCCCCGCTGAATCTCATCGTAGGCAAATCCCATGGCATGCCCGGAAGAGGCGCAAGCTGAGGCGAATCCCGTGGAGGCCCCTTGGATCTTGAAATGCGAGACGAGATTGAAGGAGAGCGTCCCGGCTATGGAGGAAATGATGTTCAGAGGATTACATCGCATGACACCCCGTTTTTCCATTCGCCGCAGGTGGTGGTAAATAAAGCGAATGGACCCGCCGGAGGCCGTATAAATGCCCGTTTCCTTATTGGAGATATCCACCTCCTCGAGTTGGGCATTTTCAATGGCCTGGACTAACGAGCAATAGGCGTAGAGGACGTGCGGGGAAAAACTGCGAATGGTTTGCCGGCGGATTTTGTAGCGGGCAGGATAGGTCCAATCCTCCTGATCCAGGGAATCCACCTCGAATCCCCTGACCGGGGCGACTACCTTGACCGGGGAATCGGGAACGTTGACCGGGGGAAACAGGGCCATGCCATGTTTCAGGTTACGGAGGTTACGCACCACAGTTCCCTGATCATTCCCGATGCTGCAAATATAACCAAGGCCTGTTATAAATACGCGCGGCATGTTGGGGCAAAACTTGCCTCATTGTCCTTTTGGGACAAAGGGACAAGCAAGTAAATTGTTAGACCTTTCCCAAATCAGCGAGCGCCCGCAACACCCACCCAATCGAAAGTCAGGCAGATTTCCTCGGCCCAGGCTGCGCTCTCTCCATTGACCGTTATCTTGCCCTCGAACATGGCCAAAGGATGGCGGATATGCTTGAGTTTGACACGGAGGGTCAAGGTCTCACCCGGAAGGCATATCCGTTGGCAGCGGACCGCCTCAACCGAGGTAAATAAAACCTTGCTGGAATCGACTACCGAGCCCATCCCGTTCTTCTGGGTCGTCACCAAATGAAATACGGCCAACTGACCGAGAGCCTCCAGCATGATGCTGGCCGGCATAATCGGATTACCGGGAAAGTGGCCGCCAAGGAAATCTTCTTCCCCGGTAATGGTGTAAGCGCCGACGGCGGTGTCATTCTCCACCCTCGCTTCGTTCAGGAAGAGGAAGGGAGGACGGTGGGGCACGGCAGCGCCTATGGCTTCAATCCCGAATAGCCGCCCCCGTTGGGGAAGGGGAAGCCCCTTCGTCTTGGCATCGATAAAACAACTGACATCGTCCAAAGTCCGCAAGTCGCGCAACTCCTGGTTATCGATCGATATGTCCAGGGCCTCTTCCACCAGGACAACGATCTCCATCATGGTGAGGGAATCTATCCTCAAATCGTCGACCAAACGAATGGAGTCGTCCGAACTTCGTAATTTAGGACGGACCTCAGGCTCTAAAAATCGCTCGATCAACCCAATAACAATCCCGGGGAGAAGGCTGACCCGACCCGTTTCCCGAAATTCGAACACGGCGTTTCGGGTTTCTTCACTGCATCGCTTTAAACTTTCTTCAAGATCGGCCCGCTCCTCCGAGGAAAGCGGGTTAACGGCAACAGTGTCTATTTCTATCCCAGAATTCATTTGTAAACAGCCAACTATTTTAGCTTCATGGAAAATGTAAATGCTAATTTGGGAAAGTATGCATCCGCGCTACCCTCAGGATAACGGTAATGGCAGGCTTCCCCTTCTGATATTAACCCACGAGTTTCATCCCCGGAAGGGAGGGATCGCCACTTTTACCGAGGAAATGGCCCTGGCCAGTAGCGAGTCGGGATTTCAAGTAGAAGTATGGGCTCCCAGGGGCCGAGGGAATGATTCCGATAAACCGTGGCCGTTTACGGTCCACAGGCTGGGTATGAAAGGAACTCAGAATCTGTCCTGTCTCTTTACCCTCTCCAAGGAAATCATTTCCAAACGAAAGCACCTGCGCCAATCCACCGTTTACCTGCCCGAACCCGGTCCGATTTCCGCCCTGCTCTACCTGCAATTCATTAAAGCCTTCCTACCCGGAAAGCTCTATCTCACCTTTCACGGTTCGGAAATATTGAAATATCACGGAAGACTGCACCATCGGCTGCTGTTGAAAAAGTTGATCGGGAAGGCGGAACGCATCGGGGTCGTATCCACCTTTACCCACCGCTTGCTCATTTCCCGGTTTCCGGAAGCCGAGACCAAGACGGTGCTAACCCCCAACGCACTGCCCTCGGCATTCGTCGGAATCGACCGCCGCAAAGCCGTCGACCCTGGCAAGGTGGTCATCCTTACGGTCGGCCGCCTTCACCCGCGCAAAGGCCAGGACAATATATTGCAGGCGCTGAATCTCCTTACTCCGGGCGAGAAAGCGATGGTGGAGTTCTGGATCGTCGGGGAGAGCCGGCACAATCCGTTTGAGCGAGAAGTGCAACGGCTGGCCGAGAAGTGCGATTTTCCGGTCAAATTGTGGGGTCCATTGGACGAGGATGGACTCCGGTGGGTTTATGAGAGGGCCGACATTTTCGCCCTGACCAGCATAAACTACAAAAAGAGCGTGGAAGGATTTGGCTTGGTCTACCTGGAAGCGTCGGCTCACGGGTTACCCATAGTCGCGCATCGGGTCGGAGGCGTCTCCGATGCGGTCGCAGATAAGCAGACGGGCCTGTTGGTGGAACCCGGCGACCGGAAGGCCCTGGCCGATGCCTTTTCCACCCTTATTTCCGACCGCCGGTTGCGGCGGCAATTGGGAGAAACCGGGCGGAAGTGGGTTAACCGAAATAGTTGGGTCGCTTCGGTCGATCGATTGTTCGGCCCGAGGGACGCGGCCATGGAAACATGACCTCCCAAATATTTTCCCGATCAGGAACATGATCCGCACCGAAAGCAGGATTCGGGTGCGTTACAGCGAAACCGATGCCATGGGATTTGCCCACCACGCCAATTACGTGACCTGGTTTGAAGCGGCGCGTATCGAAATGCTCGACCGGATCGGACTGGCTTATCGCGAACTCGAAGCATCGGGCTATTTCATACCGGTCCTCGAGGTGAAAGTGAGGTATCGCCGCCCAGCCTTTTTTGACGATCGTCTCACTGTCACCTGCCTGGTCAAGGAACAGCCCGGGGTCCGCTTTCGCATCGAATACGAGGTGCGTCGCGGGGATACCCTTTTGGCCACCGGATCATCCGCGCACGCATTTATCGACAAATCGACCAAACCCATCCGCCCTCCCCGACGGTTTCTAAACGCCATGAAGGCGGCCCTCCGCAATGGCATCCCCGGACCGGGAGGTCATGCGGGATGATCCGGATCAAAGGCTTTACGGCCTAATCATGCGGGCTCTGGCCCGGCCTCTCGCGCCGGTATATCCGCTCGATGTGCTGGACGATTTCCATTGGGGTTCGCCCGTCCGTCAGCACACCAATACCAGCCTTCCGGTAAACCGGCAAACGTTCCTCCAGGAGTTCGCGAATGCGGACCAGAGGGTCCTCCACGTCGAGCAAGGGCCGGTTCTCGTTGCCACGGGTTCGCTCATAAATCGTTTCGGGCGAGGCAAATAAGGTTATCACCATTCCCTTTTTTTGCAAAGACTCAAGAATACCCGGCTGCAGAATCATCCCGCCTCCGCATGAGACCACGCACCCCTCTCCGGGGTGACCCGATTCCACGAAACGGCGCTCCAGGTCCCGAAAGGCCTTTTCCCCCTTGGATTGGAATATATGAGGGATGGTCAAACCGGCGCTCTCCTCGATCTGTTCATCGCTGTCGACAAAGGAATACCCCAGTTCCGTGGCCAGGAGCCGCCCCAGAACGGACTTTCCGGTTCCCATAAAACCGACCAGGTATATATTGGTCCGTGGCGAGGAAGTCATGAGAAAATTAGCGGGGAAGAATCCAAATTCGGATTTTTCCAACCCCGCAAAAAAAATCAACATTTGACCCCTTTTGGGCAACGCCTATCTGTTTAGCCAAAATTTCCAGTCCCAGACCCCGCTTTGAACAGGAGGAGAACAGACCACTACAAGCCCAAGCTGGCATGGTTCAGCCTGGTAGTGCTCTTTGTCATGACCTTTCTGCTATTTGCCGGAGGGTTTACCACCTCGATCGGGGCCGGAATGGTGTTTCCGGATTGGCCGCTGTCCCATGGTTCCCTGAACCCCGAAGGTTGGCTGAAAGACCGAGCCATGCTGGCCGAACACAGTCACCGGCTGCTCGGCGCCCTGATTGGACTCCTGACCCTGGTTCTTACCGTGTGGATCTGGCTCAGGGAAAACAGGGCTTGGGTGCGTCACCTTGCCCTCGCGGCTCTCGCCCTGGTTCTGCTGCAGGGCTTGGTTGGAGGCATGCGCATCTTGTTGAACAACCTGCAATTCGCCATAGTCCACGGATGCCTGGCCCAAACCTTTGTTTGCCTGGTCGCTTCCATCGCCGCTGCTCAATCCTCCTGGTGGTTCAGGGAAGGGCACGGGTTCCCGTCCCAGGCAAACCACAGGCTCAAAGCGGGGGGTCTCATCGTTTGCGGTCTGATTTTTATTCAGCTCATTATCGGAGCCGTCATGCGCCATCTCGGAGCCGGTCTGGCCATTCCCACCTTTCCCCTCACCCCGGAGGGCGGCATTTTTCCCATGAATTGGAATTTCGGGGTCGCCCTTCACTTTGCCCACCGGTTCATGGCCCTTATCATTTTTGCCGTTTATCTGGTTTGGGCCATTCCATTGATCCTGCAAAGGAAATTGGACAAACGGATCCGCCTTCTGGGAGGGGTCGGCCTGGCTCTTCTGTCCTGCCAGATTGTCCTTGGAGCCTACATTATCTGGACCGTCCGAAATCCCTTCGTCACCACCGCCCACGTCCTGATCGGGGCATTTTTTCTGGCTACCTCATGGATCATCACATTCTTTCAGTTTCAACCCTCGCAACCGGTTCGAGCAAAAGCGGCCCTTCGGCCTCCCGCCGGGCTGGGTTTCGGGGAAGCTTCTTCGGAAAAACCATCCACATGAGCCAGGCAGAAACCAATTCCATGCACATCAAACCATCGTCACCCCTGGTATCCGAATCGGGGACGGCAAAGTCGCGCTGGATGGAATACGTGGAACTGACCAAGCCCAAGCTGAGCTTGATGGCGATCGTCACTGCCCTGTTGGGATATTTTGCGGCCCGTCCCCCCCAGGACATTGCCGTTTTTCTGAGTCTGGTGGCGGGCACAACTTTAACGGCCGCCGGTTCCGCCATCCTGAATCAGTGGTGGGAACGGGACGAAGACAACCTGATGACGCGCACCCGGAACCGGCCCCTGCCCCGGGGCGCGATCGGCATGCCTGCGGCCTTCTGGATGGGCCTGATTTTTTCCACCGGGGGTGTGGCCGTACTTTGTTTGGGAACACGCCCCGTTGTCGGCCTGTTGGCCCTGGCCACCATCCTCATCTACATAACCCTCTACACTCCGCTAAAAAAAGTTACTCCATTGGCCACGGAAATCGGGGCGCTACCGGGAGCCATACCGCCCTTGATGGGTTGGATGGCGGCAGAGGGTTCGGTTTCGGCCCTGGGGTGGATTATATTCGGGGTGTTATTCACCTGGCAAATGCCTCACTTCATGGCAATCTCCTGGATCTACCGGAAGGATTACCGCAGGGGCGGGTTTCGCGTCCTGGCCTTGGAAACAGGAGGGGCGAAAAAAATCGGTTGGAGCGCCCTACTCTACACCCTCTTACTCATCGTCATTACGGCGCTACCCGTTGTTCTCGCCTTAACCGGCTGGATATACGCCATCGGATCCTCCCTGGTGTCCGCATTCATGGGATGGAGGGCCTGGCAATTCTTCAGAGCCAGGGACAAGGACAAACCGGCCCGAAAACTGTTTAACGCCTCCATCGTTCACTTGCCCATGCTCTTTGTTATTCTGGTAATTGATCGCTGGATTTTTTGACCGACACTCTGCAATCTAGCCCCCCATGACCCTGGAGATAGCAATGGTTTTCGGCATTCTGGGACTGGCCCTGGCCAGTTTCATTTGGGAAAAGGTACCGGTTGAAGTCACCGCCATTTCCGTTTTTGCCCTGCTTCCGGTTCTGGGGTTGCTGCAGGTGGAAGGAGCCCTCTCCGTATTGTCCAATCCCGCTCCGGTTACCGTGGGCGCCATGTTTATCGTCAGCGCCGGTCTGGAAAAATGCGGAGCGATCGAAATGATAAGCGGCTATTTCGACCGTCTGGCCAAAGCGGGATATATCCCGTTGCTGCTGATCATCATTCTGTTCGTGGCCTTTCTTTCAGCCTTTGTCAATAACACCCCGGTAGTCGTCATCTTCATGCCCGTGCTTCTCAGTCTGGCTCGAAAGATGGATATTCCGGCATCAAAACTTCTCATCCCGCTTTCCTACGCCTCGATTTTCGGGGGAACCTGCACCTTGATCGGCACCAGCACCAACATTATCATCAGCGGAATCGCCGAAACCTATGAACAACCGCCTCTGGCCATGTTCGAATTGGGTATGGCGGGCCTGCCCTTGATGGTCCTCGGAACCATTTACCTGCTGGTTTTTTCCAAGAGACGGCTCCCCGTGCGGGAGACCCTCACCCAAATCCTCTCCCCGGAAGAGCGCAAGGAATTTATCACCGAGGCTTTCATCCATCAGCACTCGCCCCTGGTAGGAAAGGGGGTGCTGGATTCCGGAATCCTGAGAGCGCCCGGGGTGCGCGTTCTCGAAATTGTGCGCCAGGGAAGGACGCTTGTCGAAAAACTCAACGAGATCGTCCTCGAAGCGGGGGACCGGCTCGTGTTGGCTTGCAAACCCCACGGTATCGTGGAGGCCCGCTCCCTGGAAGGGGTCAATTTTCTCGGCGAAATCGGGGAGGGCCTCGAACAAATCGCCGCCTCCGAGGGTTCAATCGTGGAAGGTTTCATCGGCCCCAGTTCCTCCATCGCCGGAAAAACCGTGGCGGAAATCGATTTTCGCCAGAGATTTCGCATGATAATCCTGGCCATGCACCGCCGGGGGAGAAACGTGCGGGATAAATTGGCTACCCTGCCCCTCGAATTCGGAGATACCCTGTTGATGATGGGCACCGATCAGGCCATCGGGGAATTGCGCAAATCCGAAGATATCATTTTATTGGACCAGCCCCACGTGACCTCCAGAAGTCGTCGACGGAAAATACCCATTGTGGTCGCCGTTATCCTGGGAATCGTGGGGACGACTACCTTCACCAGCTTCCCCATTGTGGCATCCGCCATCATGGGGGTGGCGGTGCTTCTGGTCACCCGTTGCATCAAATCCGAGGAAGCATTTTCTGCCGTGGGATGGAACATTATCTTTCTTATCTACGGCATGTTGGCTCTGGGCTTGGCCATGCAGGAAACCGGAGCTTCGACCCTTTTGGCCGACAAGGCCGTGGCGATGGTAAGCCACCTGGTTTCCCCGGAGTGGCAGCCCTACGTCATGTTGGCGGTCATGTACCTGATGTGTTCGTTCATGACCGAAATATTGTCCAACAACGCCACAGCAGCTCTCCTGGCCCCGGTGTCAATCAGCATTGCCGCCACCGTTGGGGTCGATCCCCGGCCCTTCCTCATCGTAACCGCCATCGCCTCCTCGGCCAGCTTCTCCACTCCCATCGGTTACCAGACCAACACGTTCGTCTACGGGGTGGGCGGCTACCGCTTCAGCGATTTCCTGAGATTCGGCCTGCCTCTGAACCTGACCTATTTCAGCGGCAGCATTGTCCTCATACCAATGATCTGGCCGTTTCATTAATCCGCATTTCTCAAAGGACCAGGCGCAGCCCGTCATAGGCGAGATTGACCCCGGGGGGGAGTCCTCGATCGACCCGTTCGTGTTCCACCCGATGGGCCATATGTATGAGATAGGTCTGGGGAGCGCCGATCGAGACAGCCACCTCAACGGCTTCGCCAATGGTCATATGAGTGGGGTGAGGTCGGTCGCGCAACCCATCCAACACGACGATATCGGACCCCGCCGCCAAAGCGCGTTGCGGCGCTTCGACCGTTTTGCAATCCGTGTAGTAAGTTAATTTTTTGCCGCTTTCCCTTTCCGTAAAAACAAGTCCCAGGACTTCGAACCGTCCATGGGGCAAATTAGTGGTGTCGAGGGTCCCCCAGGGAAACTCCAAGGTTTGCGGAGGACTCACCGCACGGGGCACAAAAGCGGGATAACCGGGAAATTCGGGGCGGTCCCGCACCGCATAGGGGAACATTTGCCTCATTCGTTCCAAAGTGGGACGAGAACCATATACGGGCAGCGCTTCTCCATGGCGAAAATCGACAAATCTCCGCATGTCATCCATTCCCGCAATGTGGTCGGCATGCCCATGGGTAAGGACGACCCAGTCGATGCGATCGATGCCGTTTTCAATGCATTGCAGGCGGAATTCAGGCGCCGCGTCCACCTGCACGCCATAGCCGCCGGCCTTGACGTGAATGGAGGTGCGGCCCCGTTTGTTTTTGGGATTCGGGCTACGGCAAACTTCACAATCACAGCCGATCATGGGAACGCCTTGGGAAGTTCCCGTACCCAAAAAAAAGATTTCCATCGCCCTAAAAACCATGGGAAAACCGCATTCTGCACAAGGCCCAACTGCCTAAATTCCACTTCCAGCCGGTTTAAACTATCCATGCCGCAGAGCTATCCCTAAACTCCGACTCATGAGTAAAAAAATCGTGGTGACAGGGGTGACGCGGGGGCTCGGCCGGGCCCTGGCGGAAGGTTTTATAAAACGCGGGAATCAGGTGTTCGGCTGCGGTCGCTCCGAGCGGGACCTGATGAAACTGGCCCGACAATTCCCCGAGCACATATTCGACCGGGTGGACGTGACCGACTTTCGCGAGGTCGGGGATTGGGCTGGAGACGTCATAAGCCAGTTCGGCCCGCCCGATCTCTTGATTAACAACGCGGCCGTCATAAATTCGAATCTCCCCCTTTGGGAATTGGAAGTAGAGGCGGTAAAACAGCTATTCGAAACCAATATCCAAGGGGTCTTTCACTGTATCAGAGCCTTCGTTCCGGCCATGGTGCAAGGACAGTCGGGAATAATTGTCAATCTCAGCTCGGGCTGGGGACGCGGCACCTCTCCCCACGTGGCGCCCTACTGCGCTTCCAAGTGGGCCATGGAAGGCCTGAGTAAGTCCATGGCTCAGGAACTGCCGACCGGGATGGCCTGTGTTCCTTTGAATCCGGGCATTATCGATACGGATATGCTGCGCAGTTGCTTCGGTTCCCAGGCATCCCATTATCCCGATGCCGAGGCGTGGGCAAAACGGGCCGTTCCCTACCTGTTATCGCTCACCCCCCAACACAACGGCCGATCCTTGTCCGTCCCGCAATAGGCATGCCCGTCGGGCTCATGCCTTGCAATCTTGACGCAGCTTGCGGAGTCAACCGATTCAGGGCTTGACCCTTTTTCCGTAAGCGGAGCCATTCCCTTCGATCACGATTATTCATCCTTCTTCCTTTCCCTCTCTCCCCCTCTGTGCTCTCTGTGTCCTCTGTGGTTTTTCTCCCCGAAAAAGGCCCTTCCAAACGAAAGGGCCTTTTCAAAGATTTTGGGGATGACCGGGTTACATCATTCCGCCCATTCCACCCATTCCGCCACCGTGATGATCGGGAGCCGGTTCGGGCTTTTCTTCAGGAAGATCCGTAATCAGGCACTCGGTTGTCAGCAACAGGCCGGCCACGGAGGCGGCATTCTGTAAAGCTGTGCGCGTAACCTTGGTCGGGTCCACCACACCGGCCTTGATCAGATCCTCGTATACGTTGGTGGCCACGTTGAAACCATATGCTCCTTCTTGCTCTCTGACTTTTTGAGCGACAACAGCTCCTTCCACGCCGGCGTTGGCGCAAAGTTGCTTGATGGGAGCCTCGACCGCTCGGCGAACGATGGCGGCGCCAATAGCTTCGTCGCCTTCCAATTCGATGGAATCGATAGCCTCGGCGATGCGGAGAAGGGCGACCCCACCTCCGGAAACGATACCTTCTTCGACGGCGGCGCGGGTGGCGTGCAAAGCGTCCTCAACCCGGGCCTTCTTCTCCTTCATTTCGGGTTCGGTGGCAGCGCCCACGTTGATGACGGCTACTCCACCGGCCAACTTGGCCAGGCGTTCCTGCAGTTTTTCCCGATCGTAATCGGAAGTCGTTTCCTCGATTTGACGGCGGATTTGTTTGACCCGGCCCTGGATGTCACGGGCCGATCCGCCACCTTCCACCATGACGGTGTTCTCCTTGTCCACGGTAATGCGCTTGGCCGATCCGAGGTCACTCAACTGGACGTTTTCCAGTTTGATACCCAAGTCTTCGGTGATGAGCTTACCACCGGTCAGAATGGCTATATCCTCGAGAATGGCTTTGCGCCGTTCCCCGAATCCAGGCGCTTTCACGGCACAAACATTCAGGGTGCCGCGGATCTTGTTGACCACCAGAGCTGCCAGGGCTTCGCCTTCCACATCTTCGGAAATAATCATGAAAGGTTTGCCCGCCTGGGCAACTTTTTGCAGCAAGGGCAGGAGATCCTGAAGGTTGGTAATCTTCTTCTCGTGCAGCAGGATTTGGGCGTCTTCCAGGACGGCCTCCATGGCTTCGGTGTCGGTGGCGAAGTAAGGGCTCAGGTAACCCTTGTCGAATTGCATCCCTTCCACCACTTCCAAGGTCGTTTCAATCGATTTGGCCTCTTCCACGGTAATGGTTCCATCCTTGCCAACCTTGTCCATGGCGTCGGCGATGATATCGCCGATCTGGGTGTCCCAATTTGCCGAAACCGTGGCCACCTGGCGAACTTCTTCCCGGTCTTCCACCGACTTGCTGATATTTCCCAGCTCGGCCACGGCGGCGCCCACAGCTTTGTCGATGCCGCGCTTGAGGTAGATGGGATTGGACCCGGCCGCAACGTTCTTGAGGCCTTCCTTATAAATGGCCTCTGCCAGCAGGGTGGCGGTGGTGGTCCCGTCCCCGGCCGCGTCCGAAGTTTTCGAGGCCACTTCGCGAACCATCTGGGCCCCCATGTTTTCGTAGGGATCCTGCAGTTCGATCTCCTTGGCCACGGTGACGCCGTCCTTAGTCACGGTGGGAGATCCGAATTTCTTGTCTATGACGACATTCCGGCCCTTGGGCCCAAGGGTCACTTTTACCGACTGGGTGAGGAGATCCACCCCCATAAGTATCTTTTTGCGAGCGCTTTCGCTGAAAATCAATTGTTTAGGCATAATGTAGAAGGGTTGAAATTAAGGTTTGGTTAAGAAACGATGGCGAGGATGTCATCCTCATCTACGAGGATGTAGTCGACATCACCGAGCTTGACTTCAGTTCCGCCATATTTGCTGGTGAGAACCCGGTCGCCAACTGATACGGAAAATTCGTGGTCGCTTCCGTCCTCACCCTTTTTCCCGGTGCCCAGCGTTACCACTTCGGCTTCCTGTGGTTTTTCCTTGGCGGTGTCGGGGATAATGATCCCGCCTTTAACTTGTTCATCCTCCTCAATTCTCTTGAGGAGAACACGGTTTCCAAGAGGTTTGATCTGACTCATATCCGTACTAATATTGGTTGGATTAATTTTGGTTGAAGTAAATTTGCAACTTTGGCGATGGCCAGTGAAGCAATGCCGGTGCCACTGTGGAAAAAAACCATGTAACCTTCTACTTTACAACAAGTTGCCAATAATTTTTCTTCCCCGCTATTTCGAGGGAAGACTGATAATTGGCTCAAACTGTCACACCTGTGACACACTGGGGGCAGACAAAACCGGGGCGTGTCACAGGCACCGGACCAAAATGGGGAATGGGATTGAGTCAGGTGAATTCCAGGGTTCCGTCAGGTCGGAGGCTACGGTAATAACAACCCGATCGCGCCTTTCCATCCGAGCATCTGGTATGGCACGCTCCCCCTCCTTTCACCCGCACGAGGTAGAGGAGAGAATTCTGCTCGCAATTGACCCGCACGTCCACCAACTCCAGATAATCCCCCGATGTCTTGCCCTTGATCCACAATTCATTGCGTGAAGTGCTCCAGAAGGTGGCCAGCCCCTCTCGCATCGCCGTTTGCAGAGCCAATTCGTTGACGTAACCGATAAAAAGCACCTCCCCCGATTCGACATTCTGCGCTACAGCCGGCAGCACGGCGGAAGCGGTGGAGGCCACTTTTTCCAGTTTTCCAAAATCGAGCATCGCCTCGCGACCCTCTTCCAGCTCCTTACTCATAAGGGCTGGAACTTTGGGCAAGCCGACCGGGGAATCAACGCGAAAAAGCAATGAAACGGGAAGGCCGGCCGGGCCGCCCCTCCGACGATGCCTGCAGAGATGGGACTCCCTCGGCAATTGGCTTTACAAAGCAGAATAATGGCACACTTTGGTCCTTCAATACGGGGCCGGGATAGCTCAGTTGGTAGAGCAACGCATTCGTAATGCGTGGGTCGTCGGTTCGAATCCGATTCCCGGCTCCATTCCCCGCACCCTTAGCGGAGCGAGTCCCCCTGAATTCTCATATTGACCAGGATTCGGGTATTAACCCATCTTATGACCTGTCCGAGCCTTCCCAAGGGTTAACCTCGACTGCAGGAAAATGGATACGCAGAAAATCAAGGTAGTATTGCACGAAAACCGCACCTTTCCTCCGAGCCGGGAATTTCGGGACAAGGCCCATATTTCCGGTATGCGGGCCTACCGGGAGACCTACCGCAAAAGCATGGACGACCCGGAAGGGTTCTGGGGGGAAGCGGCGCGGGAACTGCACTGGTTCAAGCCCTGGGACAAGGTGTTGGACGACTCCCAAAAACCCTTCTTCAAATGGTTCACCGGCGGCACAACCAATCTTTCCTACAACTGCCTGGACCGGCACTTGAACGGCCCCGATCGCAGCAAGGCGGCTTTGATCTGGGAAGGTGAACCCGGGGACAGCCGCGTGCTCACGTATTGGGACCTCCACCGCGAGGTGAGCAAATTTGCCAACGCGCTCAAGGAACTGGGCATAAAAAAAGGGGACTGCATCGCCATTTATCTGCCCATGATCCCCGAACTGCCCATCAGCCTCCTGGCTTGCGCCCGAATCGGCGCCGTGCACTCCGTAATATTCGCCGGGTTTTCGGCCGAATCCATTCGCGACCGCATCCTTGATTCCCAGGCCCGAATGGTTATTACCGGGGACGGCAGTTGGCGCCGGGGGAAGATTCTCCGTTTGAAGGATATAGTCGACGAAGCCATCGAGGGGGTCGATTGCGTGGAAAATGTGGTGGTGGTCAAACGTCCGGCGGAACGGCCCATGCCCGCAACCATGCGGGAAGGACGCGATCATTGGTACCACGCCTTGGTAGAGCATCAGTCCATGAACTGCCCGCCCGAGGAACTGGACAGTGAGGACAGGTTGTTCCTGCTCTACACCAGTGGGACAACGGGTAAGCCGAAAGGCATCATCCATACTCAGGGCGGCTATATGGTTTACACCTATCTGACCGCCAAATACGTCTTCGATCTCAAGCCGGAGGATGTCTACTTTTGCACGGCGGACATCGGGTGGATTACCGGGCACAGCTATTTGGTTTACGGACCCTTGGCCAACGCCGCTACCTGTATAATGTATGAAGGCGCCCCCAATTACCCCGACAACGGGAGATTCTGGCAGATTGTGGAAAAATACGGCGCCACCATCTTTTATACCGCCCCCACCGCTATTCGAGCCTTTATGAAATGGGGAGACCGGTGGCCAAAGGCCCACGACCTCAGTTCTCTACGGCTGTTGGGAACGGTTGGAGAGCCCATTAATCCGGAAGCCTGGATGTGGTACCACAACATTATCGGGTCCGGGAAATGCCCCATCATGGACACCTGGTGGCAGACCGAAACCGGAGGCATCATGCTGACCCCGTTGCCCGGGGTCACTTCCACCAAACCGGGAAGCGCCACCCTGCCCTTCTTCGGCGTCGATGCGGCCGTGGTAACGGAAGCGGGAGAGCCGGCCGAAGCTGGCCTGCTTACCATTCGCAAGCCCTGGCCGTCCATAACCCGGGGCATTCACGGGGATGAGCAAAGATACCTCGATACCTACTGGTGCAAATGGGGCGGCGAATATTACTTCCCGGGAGACGGGGCCAAGGTGGACCAGGACGGATATTTCTGGGTACTGGGACGCGTGGACGATGTAGTTAATGTTTCGGGCCACAGGATAGGAACGGCCGAGTTGGAAAGCATATACGTGGAGCATCCGGCCATCGCGGAGTCGGCTGTGATCGGGGTAAAACACGAAATCAAGGGGCAGTGCCTCGTTTCCTTCGTCACCCTCAAAGAAGGAATTGAGCCGGTCGACGCCTTGAAGATGGAGTTGAACGATCTCGTAGCCAAAAAGATAGGCAAATTCGCCCTGCCCGAAAAAATTATCTTTTCGGCCGATTTGCCCAAGACCCGCAGCGGCAAAATCATGCGCCGCCTCCTGCGCGACATCGCCGAGGGACGCGCCTTGGGCAATGTGACCACCCTGGCAGACCCCAGTGTGCTGGAAACCCTCAAAGGTAAATACGCCGAACGGTAACCCGGAGCAAAGAAAGTTCGACATATTTTTTAATCCGGTTTGAAAATCGAGAAGCATCATGAAGACCATCCTCACCCTTGTCCTCGGCTGCCTCCTTCTACCCCTCGGGGCGAGCGCCGCCCTATCCTTTGAGGTAAACAAAATCAGCCATCGGGCCACGGTGGAGGAAACGGAATACCGGGCTGTGTTTCCATTTGCCAACAAGGGGGGGGAAGCGGTTGAGATCCTCGAAGTCAGCTCCGGTTGCGGATGCACCACAGCCGTGCCCAACCAACGGGTATTCGAGCCCGGGGAGTCGGGTGAGATCTCCGCCACGTTCGATTATGGTTCACGGGAGGGGATACAGGTTAAATCCATCCTGGTTAAAACCTCCCAGGCGGACAACCCCTTCATCGATCTGACCCTGGAAGTGACGATTCCAAAAACGCTGGTGGTGACACCTGGGGTGATGATTTGGAACAAAGCAAGCGAACAACCGGTTCAAGCCAAGACCGCCATCATTGAATCTTATCTGGAGGATGAGGTGGATGTACTGGAAATCGTCTCCAGCAATGAACGCTTCCATCACGAGCTCGAAGTTCTGGAAAAGGGAAAGAAGTATTCCCTTACCATCCGGCCCCCGGACGATCCGGAGATGGAAGGGATAATGCGAAGCTCTTTCCTGGTGAAGACCAGCCTTCCCAATCCGATGAAGTCCACCAAGAAAATCTACGCCATCGTTCGGTAGCTCCCGGTCCATTGAAAACGCTTCGGCAAGCCAGTTTACAGGGGGTTGGAATTCTGGCCCTGAGCCTGGCCGGCATGGGAGCCACGTGGTTGCTCCATCCCCAGTTGCCCCCATGGAACCCCATGGAATTGGAGGAAGGGGAAATCCTGCTGGAAAACGCCTTGGCCCTGGCCGAGGTCACCTGGATCGATGCCAGAACTGAAGAAGCCTATGCGGCGGACCGGATCGGAGACGCCATCCTGTTGAACGAGGATGATTGGGACCGGCTCTTCGAAGCCTTCATTTTGCAATGGACGGGAGACACCACCCTGGTGGTCTATTGCGACAACCGCAATTGCTCGGCCAGTAAAAGCGTGGCCGTTCGTTTGAGAGAGTCGCTCGGGATCGATTCCGTCTACGTACTGAAGGGAGGCTGGCAAACGTGGCTGGATTACCGGGATCGTTGAATTGGATCGAACTCCTGGCCCGAATGGCGCTGGGAACGGTCTTTCTGGTGGCGGGGATTCTGAAGATCCTGGATCCGGGTTCTCTCCTTGCCGCTACCGATACCTACCAGATTATTCCCTACCGCTGGAGCTATTGGCTGGCCCTTTATCTTCCCTGGGTGGAAGTTCTGGCAGGGTTGGGAATCCTGTTGCGGAAGGCTTACCCGGGAAGCCTGTTCCTGATAGCAGCCCTTCTGGTCGTCTTCCTCATGGCCCTTATTCAGGCTTGGGCGCGGGGTCTTAACATCATATGCGGCTGTTTTTCCCAAGCCTCGGCTGAAAGCACCGGCAGGTATGTCATTTACGTGGCCCGCGACTTGGCCCTGCTGGGGTTGGCCGGCTTTCTCTGGTGGAGGCATTTGGGCCTGCCATTCCCCCCTGCCCGGCCCGGCGACAAAGAATAAATCCGGAATAAGTTGCAAAGTGAATTCTCCAACTGACATCCCGAGTAACTTAGAGTTGGACTTCCAAGAACTGGTGAACAACTACTACCAGCCCCTTTATCGATTCGCTTATTCCTTGGCCCACAATGTCGAGGAAGCATCCGATCTCACCCAGCAAGTCTTCCTGATTTGGGCGAAAAAGGGTTCCACTCTAAAGGACAAGACCAAGGTGAAATCCTGGCTCTTTACCATCCTCTACAGGGAATTTCTGGGGACGCGTCGGAGATCGTCCCGTTTCCCCCATATCAGCGCCGAGGTTATCCAACACGAACTGCCCCCCATCGAACCGGGCATTGTCAACCGGCTCGATGCGAAAAGCGCCGTGGAAGCGCTCGGCCAGATCGACGAGGCCTTCCGCGCCCCCCTGGCCCTGTTTTACCTGAAAGATCTGTCCTACAAGGAAATCGCCAAAACCCTCGAAATTCCCATCGGCACAGTCATGTCGCGATTGTCCAGGGGGAAAGCCCAGTTGAAAAAAATTCTCACAAATACCCCCACTCCGCATCGTTGAAACCTGACCAACCTTCAATTTAGGATGACCACGGATCGGGCAAAATTTATTCTGCAAGCCTTCCGGCAAGGGGAGGGCGCCACCGCCCACCCCGATCTCGAAGAAGCGCTCGAGTTGTTGCGTAAGGATACCGGGCTGCAAAGCTGGTTTCAGACGGAACAGGCCTTTGACGATGCCTTTTCCGCCAAGCTGGCTCGAATAGAACCGCCCCCCGGTCTGGCCGATACCATCTTCTCCCAGGTCATTGTCAGGGAAAACAAGGTGGTGGAATTTCCCTGGTGGAAACAATTCTCCGTATGGGGAGCGGTGGCTTCCATGGCTCTGGTCCTTGGCTTGGCCCTTATTCCCGGCCGATTCTGGGTCGAAACCGGTCCGGTAACCATCCCGGTCTTTCAGGAATTCGCCAACCAGGCCCTGAAGGGACCATCCAGATTCGCCTCGAAATCGAGCGACTGGGCTGAATTGGTATCCTACCTCGGGGAACAAGACACACCCGCGCCCATCAACCTTCCCGGGCGGATGGACGAAATGCCGGCCAAGGGCTGCATGACCCTGGAATATCTAGGTAAACCGGTGGGTGTCATTTGTTTTGGGAAAAACAGCAAGTCCCACATTTTTGTGGTCAATACCGGGGATTTCCCCGAACTTCCCCACCGGGACAATCCCGTTCTGGAGCAAAACGCCTACGCCTCCACAGCCTATTGGACGGAGGAGGACCGACACTACTTGCTGGTCACCCACGACCCCGAGGAATTGAGCCAATTTGTGTCCTTTTAACCCGGCCCCGGCCATCATACCCCGGGAAAGCCTGCTTGATCTTCTGTCCGGATGATCTAGCCTTTTGCCTGATGTCGGGCGAAACACCACAAAACCTGGTCGAAGAAGGGATATTGGAATTTACCATGGGTGATTCCGATACCGCTATCTCCAAACTCAAACGGGCCCTTGAACTCGACGACCAGTGCTTTGATGCCTGGCTGGCCCTGGCCGAGGTTCACTTAAATGGGAGATCCCTGGATAAAGCCCTGGAAGCGGCGGAAAAAGCCCATGAGATCAAACCGGACGACCTGCACATCAATACCAGTCTGTCCAGAATCTGGGTAGAACACGGGAACGTGGAAAAAGCCGAACATTTCGCCGCCCAGGTCCGCATGATAAGTTGGAAGAAAGAGCTCAAAGGCGACCCGTCCTGACCCGTCCCCTTCCCTACGATTACGATCACGATTAATCTCAGCGCCTTCTTCCTTCTTCCTTTTCTCTCCCTCTCTGTGTTCTCTGTGCCCTCTGTGGTTTTTTTCCCTTCTCCGCTTGGCGAGATCCCATTCCTCCTCCGTTTTCGCAATAAAAGGGTTAATTTTGAACTGATTGCCAAAAAAAGCGTCAAAAGACCTACACCGACTTGAAATTTGTCGTTAATCCGGGCTGAAAATCCGAGGTTGACCCACCTGAAACTCCGACCAGATTCTCGCCGGCTATGGAGAAATTTGAATTTATACTGGACTTCGAGAAGCCGCTCCGCGATCTCGACAAGCAACTGCGCGCCCTGGAATCCGTATCGCGGAAGAACAAAGTAGACGTAAAAGCTGAAATTGTCTCCATTCTCGGGAAAATCGAACAGACCAAGCAACGCGTTTACCAAAACCTGACCCCGTGGCAAAAGGTCCAGATCGCCCGGCATCCCAAACGATTGTACGCGCTGGATTACATTCGCCCCCTTATTGAAGATTTTCAGGAACTGCATGGAGACCGCCGCTTCCGGGACGACCCGGCTATCATATGCGGACCGGGTTTTTTCGAAGGGCACCCCGTCATGGTCATAGCCCAGCAGAAAGGGCGGAAAACCAAACACAAATTGCTGCGCAATTTCGGGATGCCCCATCCCGAGGGCTACCGCAAAGCCGGGAGATGCATGGCAATTGCCCACAAGTTCGGATTACCTGTCATCTGTCTCATCGACACGGCCGGAGCAGCGCCGGGAATCGGATCGGAGGAACGACATGTGGCCGAAGCCATCGCGGTAAATATCAGGGATATGAGCCAACTGGAAGTGCCCATAATTGCGGCAATCCTCGGGGAGGGAGGTTCCGGCGGGGCCTTGGGAATCGGGGTAGCCGACCGGGTCCTGGTATTCGAAAACGCCTACTATGCCACTATTTCACCGGAAGGTTGCGCGGCCATCCTCTGGAAAGATCGAACCCATGCCCCCAAAGCGGCCGAAGCCATGAAACTGGATGCCAAGGAACTGGTCAAATTCGGCGTGGCCGATGAAATTCTCGAAGAACCCATGGGGGGAACCCACTGCGACCCCGAAAAAAGTATCGCCAACCTCCGGGATAGTTTGCTCAAACACCTCCAGGACCTGAAAGGAACTCCCATCCCCCAACTGCTGGAGAACCGATATCGGAAATACCGAAGAATAGGAGTTTACCTGGAAACGGAAAATTTTGCATCCGCCTCCCTCAGCGGATAACCTTCCGGTAGCCCGGATATCTCACAAAATTCGTCGCGAGATTCGGGGGTGAAGCCGGGTCGACACCCTGCAAAGTCCTGAATCCAGGGAATTCCGCTCCAGTGCCGTCATTCCGGAGCGCAGCAGAAGATTTGGTAGATATTCGGGTTAGTCAATCCCGGTCGTTCCCGGGCCAAACAAAACCCCGAACGGATAAGGCGGCTTGGCCGGATTGGGCCAGTTCCAACTCGATCCCACACAACTTCACATCGCCTTCAGCTACGGGAAACCGTCTCGGTATACCGTCCAGGAACCGTTCGATCACCGGTTGGGTTTCCCGGCCCAGCACACTCGCATGAGGTCCCGACATGCCGAGGTCGGTAATGTAGGCGGTGCCCTCGGGCAATACCCGGGCATCCGCCGTAGCCACGTGGGTATGGGTGCCATAAACGGCGGCCACCCGGCCGTCCAGGTACCAGCCGAAGGCAATCTTTTCGGAAGTCGCCTCCGCATGCACCTCCACCAAAATGAAATCCACTTCCGGGGTGAGTTCTTCTATCAGACGATCCGCCGTCAAAAAGGGGCAACTGGACTGGGCACGCATGTAGTTGCGCCCCAAAACGGTAAAAACTCCCAGCCTGGTCTGGTTTTTCTCCAGGATGAGCCGGTCTTTTCCCGGCGCCGCAGCCGGAAGGTTGGCCGGGCGGCAAATCCCCTCCAACTCGTCCACTTCCTTCAAAAATATCCTCCGGTCCCAGCAATGATCCCCCAAGGTCAATCCATCGATTCCGGCATCGAGCAAACCGCGCGCGATTTTTCCCGTGACCCCAGCCCCCGCCGCGGCATTTTCGCAATTGGCGATGACAAAGTCGTATCGGCCCTCTTCCACCCAATCCGACACTTTCTCCATAACCAATCTCCGGCCGGGACGGCCCACGATATCTCCAAGGACAAGAATCTTTGCCATGATTCAGCGCCTGGTGGCTGGTAGTCCGTGGTCTATTCCTTCTTCCATCACTTCCTCATTCCATAAATCCATCATTCCTTCAATCCATAATTCCATAATTCCACCACTCCGTTCCTTTCGATCACGATTATTCATCCTTCCCTATTTGGGTTGCACCTCCGCGCTCAAGCCCTAGTTTCGGCTGGAATTCTCTCAAAATCCGGATACACGGAGATCCAATACTATGAGTAGCACCTCCCAAAACCCGACGGTCGCCCCACAAAAATCAACAGCCATGATCGGAGCCGACATCCTGGTGGAAGCCCTGCTGCGCCAGGGGGTGGATACGGTGTTT
Source organism: Opitutales bacterium (assembly GCA_022824405.1). Classification (GTDB taxonomy): domain Bacteria; phylum Verrucomicrobiota; class Verrucomicrobiia; order Opitutales; family UBA2995; genus JAABVD01. The sequence goes on along the minus strand of JAJDZZ010000019.1, from coordinate 25,502 downwards.
GCCTATCCGGGCGGGGCATCCATGGAAATGCATCAGTCCCTGGTCCGGCGGCAAGACGAAATTCGCACCATCCTGCCGCGCTTTGAACAGGGCGGGGGATTTATGGCGGCGGGTTATGCCCGTGCCACGGGGAAACCGGGCGTATGTATGGCAACCAGCGGACCCGGGGCAACCAACCTGCTCACGGCCATCGCCGATTGCTTCATGGACAGTATTCCGCTCATCGCCATCACCGGCCAAGTTCCCCAACATCTCATTGGCAAGAGCGCATTCCAGGAAACGGATGTTTTCGGGATGACCCTGTCCGCGGTAAAGCACAGCTACCTGGTACTGGATGCGGCCGAAATCCCGAAAATCGTACAAGAAGCCTTTTTCATAGCCTCAACCGGCCGACCCGGACCCGTTCTCATCGATATCCCCAAAGACGTTCAGCAGAAACGGACCATCCCCGAATTTTCCGAGACCCTGGACCTCATAGGTTACCATCCCCATAAGAAGGCCCCGGATAGAGAACTCATCGAAGTTATCGACCTGATCGAAGAATCCAGCAAACCGGTTCTCTACGTCGGCGGCGGGGTCATTTCCTCCAATGCCTCGGAGGAACTCTACCGGTTCGTTCAGCGTACCGGTATTCCCATTACCACAACCTTGATGGGGGTGGGAGCCTATCCGGAAACGGACGACCTTTCCATGAAATGGTTGGGTATGCATGGAACGGTCACGGCCAACTATGCCGTGGCTGAGTCCGACGCGCTTTTCGCATTCGGGGCCAGGTTCGACGACCGCGTGACCGGATTGGTGAGCAAATTCGCCGAACACGCCCAGATCGTTCACATCGATATCGACCGCTCCGAACACCACAAAAACAAAATCGTTCAATACCCCATCCAATCGGACCTGAAATACGCCCTGCACCGCATGCTGGAACTCATGGCCGAAAGAAGGTTCAAAGCCCCTGACCTGAGCGCGTGGCACACAAAAATCAACAATTGGAAGGAAGAATTCCCCTTCACCTACGAGGCGAGCCCCCACATCCTTCCCCAGGAAGCGGTCGAAGCGCTCTACCAACTGACCAATGGTGAAGCCATCATCACCACCGGGGTCGGACAACACCAGATGTGGGCCCCCCAATACTATAATTTCCGGCATCCTCGCAGTTTCCTCAGCTCCCTCGGATTGGGCACCATGGGCTTCGGCTATCCAGCCGCCCTGGGCGCCAAAATCGCCCGCCCGGACCGCCAGGTGATCGACATCGACGGAGATGGCTCCTTTCTCATGAACATCCAGGAACTGGCCACCGCGGAGGTCGAAAAGATCCACGCCAAAGCCATGATCCTGAATAACCAGCACCTTGGCATGGTCGTTCAATGGGAGGATCGCTTCTACGAGGGGGTGAGAGCCCAGACTATTCTGGGCGATCCCAACAATATCGGCAGCCCGGATAACCTCCCGGGACTCTATCCCGATTACGTTAAGATCTCCCAGGGATTTGGCATCAAGGCTCGCCGCGTCCACAAAAAAGAAGAGTTGCTTGACGCCGTCGGGGAAATGCTGGACCACGACGGACCTTACGTCCTCGACGTGATCGTTCCCTATAGCGAACACGTTTTGCCCATGATTCCGGCCGGCCGGACCGTGGACGATATGATCCTCACCCCGGATCAACAGGTTAAACTGGAAAAAGGGGACAGCCTCTAGCTTCCGCAATCTCCGCGACTATCGTCGGGGTCATGCCTTGCAATCTTGACGTAGCTTGCGGAGTCAACCGATTCAAGGCTTGACCCCCTTTTCTGTATGGGACCTATTTTGATTAGTCAAAATGAAAATTTTTATTAGCCTAACTCTGCTTCTGGCAGGGCTTTCACTGGACGGGAAAATACGGGTTGTAACCACCACCACCATGATCACGGACCTGGTAGAAGACATTGGAGGCGACAGGATCCACCTCACCGGGATGATGAACCCGGGAGTGGATCCCCACCTCTACAAGGCCAAGCCCAGCGATATCCAAAACCTGCAACGCGCCCAGGTGATATTTTACAACGGATTGTTTCTGGAGGGAAAAATTGGAGACGTCCTGGAAAAGCTGGAGGGAAAGGGGAAAGCGGTTTATGCCGTCACCGCCGCCATACCTGAGGCCCGCTTGCTGGAACCTCCCGAATTTGCAGGGAATTACGATCCCCACGTATGGTTCGACCCCACTTTGTGGCAATATGCCATTGGGGTGGTGGTGGACGGCCTGAGCCAAGCCGACCCTTCCCTGGCAAAATTTTTTGCCGCAAACGGGGACCGGGTGCAAAGGGAATTCCAGGCCATTCACGACTGGGCCACCGAAGCGGTGGGCCAGATCCCTCCATCGGCCCGCATTCTGGTAACCAGCCACGATGCCTTCAATTATTTTGGCCTGGCCTACGGGTTTCAGGTAGTGGGGGTGCAGGGCATTTCGACGGCTAGCGAGGCCGGTTTGGCCGACGTGGTTAAAATGGTCGATTTTATCGAGCAAAATGGGGTCCGGGCCATCTTCGTTGAATCCACCGTGGCTCCTGCCGCCATTGAAAGCATCAGCCGCGACGCCGGTGTAAGAATTGGAGGAGAATTGTATTCCGATGCCATGGGCATTCCCGGTACAACCGAAACCCGCCATGGAGATACCTATGACCTGGGCACCTATGAGGGAATGATCAAACACAATGTCTACCGTATCGTGGATGCGCTGAAATAGCGCTCGGAGATATGCTTGCGCGATTAAGGCAATTCTTTTCCCGGCGCCCCAGAGCCGAAACATTCCTCCAGGACCGGAATTTTGAGGGCGCCCCTCCCCGCTCATCCCCTTCCAACCGACCCTGGATCGGCGTAGATCTGGACGGAACCCTGGCCCAAGATGGTACCTGGGTGGACGCATATCACATCGGCCAGCCCGTGGAGCCCATGATGAACCGGGTAAAAGAATGGATCGCCCAGGGCATAAAGGTAAAAATTGTTACCGCCAGGGCCGGGATTCCCCACGGAATTCCCCCGGTAAAGGCCTGGCTCAAAAAACAAGGCCTGCCCGATCTCGATGTGACCGACGCAAAAGATTTCAACATGATCGAACTGTGGGATGACCGGGCCATTCAAGTCGTTCCAAACTCGGGAACACCCGTCCTGGGCGAGAAAAGGGTCAGCCCTTGAATTTTGGTATCGATGCGAGACGCAGTTGCCTAATCAAAGGATCGAGATACCAAAATTCTAGGGCTGACCCTTTTCTCCCAAATTGACTTGCCCCTCAACCTTTCAGGTATTTTTATCAAGGCAATTTTGACTAATCAAAATTTCAATTTCTACTGATAGAAACTGTTATGTCGCCGCAAACCCCTCCACCCCTGGAGATTCACGACCTCACGGTAGCCTACCACAAAAAACCCGTGCTCTACGGCATTGACCTGGTAGTTCCGTCCGGCCGGTTAGTCGGAATTGTCGGGCCGAACGGGGCAGGAAAATCGACCTTGATCAAAGCCATTCTGGGCCTTGCCCCTCCCAGCAGCGGGTGGGTAAAAATTTTTGGCAAACCGTATCGGAACAACGCCAAGCGCGTGGGTTATGTCCCCCAGCGGGAATCGGTCGATTGGGACTTTCCGGTCAATGTCAGGGACGTCGTTCTGATGGGACGCTACGGTCGCCTGGGATGGCTCAAACGCCCTGGAAAAGCGGACCGGGAGGTGGCTCGGGCCTGCCTGGAAAAAGTTCAGATGCTGCCCTATGCCAACCGCCAGATTTCCAATCTTTCCGGGGGGCAACAGCAACGGGTGTTTCTGGCCAGGGCGCTGGCCCAGGAAAGTGATCTCTACCTGTTGGACGAACCGTTTGCCGGGGTGGACGTGGCAACGGAAAGCGCCATTGTCAACATCCTGAGCCAATTGCGGGCCCAGGGGAAGACACTGATGGTCGTTCACCACGACCTGACCACGGCCCGGAAATATTTCGATATGCTGCTGCTGCTCAACATGCGGATGGTGGATTATGGTCCCACCGATGAGGTTTTCACTTATGAAAAACTCCAGGCCACCTACGGCGGGCGGCTGACCATCCTGTCCCAGGTAGCGGATAGCCTCAGCCAGGAAAAGGAAAACCTGCCCGTTGGACCCTAGCCCGCATGTCTCACAAATTTTCTACTGCGCTCCGGAATACCGGCACCGATGCGGGCTAGTGCATCCAAACCATCCATACCGGGCCCTGGCCCTGGCGGGCGGATTGCTCCTGCTGACCGCCGGAGATCTCTCCGCCGCAAAAATCGGTGATCTTTCCGATACCCGTTTCTGGGATCAACTGATCCGGTTTTTTTCCCTGCGCGATCCCTCCTTGCGCTACACTCTGACTGCTTCCCTGTTTTTGGGAACCTGTTGCGGGCTGCTGGGTAGTTTTATCGTGGTGCGCAAACTCTCCCTGATGGGGGACACCCTTAGTCATGCGGTGCTGCCCGGGGTGGCATTGGGCTTCCTCTGGACCATGACAAAAAACCCCTGGGCCATTTTTGTGGGCGCCACCCTTGCCGGTTTACTGGGCACTGTGGTGGTTCATTGGATTCACACCACCACGCACATAAAAGAGGACAGCGCAATGGGCTTGGTGCTTTCGGGGTTTTATGCTTTGGGGATTTGCCTATTCACCATGATCCAGCAACTGCCTACCGCCAACAAAGCCGGCCTCGACAAGTTTCTGTTCGGTCAGGCCGCCGCCCTCAGCGCCGAGGATCTATGGATGATCGGCATTGTAACCATACTTTCCCTCCTCGCAATCGTCCTGTTTTACAAGGAATTTCTCGTAACCAGTTTTGATTTCGGTTTCGCCCAGGCGCTGGGGCTGTCCGCCCGGTTCTTTCATTATCTGATCATGCTATTGTTGGCCTTATCCGTGGTCATAGCCTTGCAAGCGGTGGGCGTTGTCCTGGTCTCGGCCCTCCTCATTACCCCGGCTGCCACCGCATTCCTTCTGACCGACCGGATGCACCGCATGCTCATTTACGCCAGCCTTTTCGGTATGGGCGCCGGGGTAGCAGGCGCATTCTTCTCCTACCTGGGCAACAGCTTGCCCACCGGCCCCTTCATAATAGTTGCGGCAAGTACGCTTTTCGCCCTGGCCCTCCTTTTCTCCAATCGTTACGGCATCATTCCCCGATGGATTCGCAACCTCTCCCGTGACCGGCGCATCCAAATAGAAAATACCCTCAAGGCCGTCTACCACGTTCGGGAAAAGAATGCTTTCTCCATTGACGGCATCCCGGTGAAAGCGTTGCAGAACCGGAGAAAACTCTCCCCCTCGGAAGTGGAAAAGGAAATCCGGCAATTGGTGCGGCGGGGCTTTGCTTCCATGGATGAGCCGGATCCCGAGGCCCTCCCGGATCGGGAAAGAAAGCTTTTTCTCACTCCCTCCGGGTGGGAGACGGCCTGCCGTATCGTGCGCAACCACCGGTTGTGGGAACTCTACCTAACCGAATCGGTACGGTACCAACCCGACCACGTTCACGACGATGCCGAGGAAATCGAGCACCTGTTGGGTGAAGACATCGTGCGACAACTGGAACGCCGTCTCAATTATCCGACCCGGGACCCGCATGGGAAACTCATACCCAGCCTGCAGGACCTCAGCAAAACGCCTTTGGCCGGTCCTTCCCGATGAAAATGATTCCTCCGTTCGATATCGTGTCGTTCTTCAGAGCCCCTTGGACGGAGGCCTGGGAAAGTTCCCTTTGGATTGTGATCATGGGTTTCCTGGTCAATGCGGCCTGCGGCCTGGTGGGAAGTTTCCTCGTTCTCCGGCGCATGGCCCTGGTGGGGGACGCCATCAGCCACAGCGTCCTCCCCGGCATAGCGGTGGCTTTTCTTTTGTCTACCTCCCGTTCCAGCGGCCTCATGATGGTAGGCGCGGTCGGGGCCGGATTGTTTGCCGTTTGGCTGATCGAATTCATACACCGCAATACCCGCGTAAAGCCGGATGCGGCCCTGGGGGTCACTTTCACCACCTTGTTCTCTATCGGGGTCATTCTGATTGCCCTCTACGCCGATCAGGTGGACCTGGACCTCGAATGCGTCCTGTATGGGGAAATAGGCTTTGTCTATTTTGCCGAGAGTTTTGCTCTTCTTGGAATGGAAGTCCCGATCCCGGTTCTACGTATGGCGGTCACCTTGTTCGGCCTGCTCGTATTGCTCCTATTGTTTTACAAGGAAGCCGTGGTGACCTCCTTCGATCCGGTCCTGGCCACCTCACTGGGAATACCGGCCCGCTGGGTTCATTACGGCCTCATGCTGAGCCTTTCGGTGGTGATCGTGTTCTCGTTTGAATCGGTCGGGGCCATTTTGGTTATCGCCATGCTCATTTTGCCCAGCGTTACCGGGTCGTTGCTGTCCGACCGCCTGGCCCATATTCTCATTATGTCGGCTGTCTTTTCGGCCCTCTACGCCCTGGCCGGACTTCACTTGGCAACCTGGTTGAATTGTTCCCCAGCCGGCGCCATGGTGGTGGCTGGCTTCCTGTTATTCTGCCTGGCCTGGATCCTCAGTCCCCGCCGCGGCCTTCTGACCCAACTCCGGAAAGGCAGAAGAGGGTTAAGAATTGAACATGGATGCACAGGATCGACAGGATTTGAATGATCCGTTCCTATCCATGTAATCTTGATCGTGATCCCTCACCCCAATTCCTAATCGGCGCCCCCGGGCGCCTATCCTCCCTCCTCTTGGCGTCCTTCGCGTTCTCTGCGAGAGTCAATTACTTTGGCCTGCCTTTTTGAGCCTTTGGTGCTTTTTGTGGCTAATCGCTTCGTGGTCAGCCTTTGAATTCCGGGAAGAAGGGATTGACCCTCTTTTCCTCACCGATGGAAGTCATGGGGCCGTGCCCGGGGCAGACCACCGTATCGTCCGGCAGGGTAAACAGGGCCTTCCGGTTGGTTTCCAGGGCGTCGCGATAGGACACCATCCCCCCGCCCATTGACTGGGCAAACAAAGCGTCTCCCACTATGGCCACGGGCCGCTTCAGGCCTTGGATGCAATAAGATATTCCCCCGCGGGCATGCCCCCAGGTCAATCGGGTTTCAATCTCGAGCGAACCGAGGTTGAACCCTTTCCCGGGGGAGAAGGATTGCCCTATGGTCGACCTTTCCCCTTCCCCCACAAAAACGGGGCAGGAATACGCTGCCACCACTTGGTCCACGGCAGCAATGTGGTCTCCATGGGTATGGGTGATGAAAAGCGATTTCACGGTCAGGTTTTTTCCTTCGATGAAAGTCAGCATGGCTCCGGCCTCGGCTCCGGTATCGAAAATGCCTGCCTCGCCGGTGGCCGGATCCCAAACCACAAATGCGTTTACCGTCATGTCTCCATAAACGGTGTTGAACAGGGCCAAGCCTTCCAAATCCACCTCATTGGGATACCAAGTCTTTCGGCCTGCCGCAACCAAGGCTTCCGCGTCCAGACGGAGGGGACCGGCCAAGCGGCGGACGTGATCCTCATTGAACTCGCCTCGCAAAGCCTTCCCAATGGCATCCCGCGACAATCCGGTCTGGTCTGCTATCTGAGAGGCGCTTAACCCCAATCCGCGGGCCGCTTTGCCCAGGATGTCTTCAAAATAATCTTCAATGGGTACTTTCATTGTATAATTTATTGGGCAAGGGGTGGAGGATTGGCCTCAAGTTCCGCATTACAAGAATAAATTGCCTTCCCTTTCCTCAACCTTTCCAACAGAAAATATCTCCGGGAGTCCTCCGGGGGTAAATCCTTTTTCCATGGGTTTTCAACCGGACCACAGGTAAAAACTTGATCCCCCAAGGCAAGTCTTGCTTCATCCACCTGCTCATCCATGACTTACGATTTCGACAACCCCCCCGGGCGCCGGGACACGGCCAGCCTGAAGTGGGAAAAATACCGTAAAAGGGACGTGATACCCCTTTGGGTGGCTGACATGGATTTTGTTTCCGCCCCCGAGATAGTGGAGGCGCTACAAGAGCGGGCCAGCCACGGTGTGTTCGGTTATACGGTGCCTGGGCAAGAGGTGGGAAGGAGCGTGGTCAACTATCTCGAGCGACAACACAATTACGTCGTCGACCCCAGGTGGATCATCTGGACGCCAAGCGTGGTTCCAGCCCTCAACCTCTTCTGCCGTGCCTTCGGCCCACCCGGCGGCAGCGTCATGACCGCCACCCCCGTCTACGCCCCCTTTCTTACCGCGCCGGTCTATTCCGGGAAAAAGCTGATTGCGGTGGACCTGATCTGGGACGGCTCGCGTTGGACCTTCGATTTTGAGGCCATGGAGAAAGCGATCCGGCCCCATACCAAATCGTTCATTCTGTGCAATCCGCACAATCCGGTGGGGAGGGTATTTTCCAAATCCGAATTGAGAGCCTTGGGGGAATTCTGCATCCGGCACGACCTCATCCTTTGCTCCGATGAAATCCATTCCGATCTTATTCTGGAAAGCCGCCTCACCCACCTGCCGACCCATTTGATCGGCCCCGAAATCAGCCGGCGGACCGTCATGCTCATGTCCCCCAGCAAAACCTACAACCTGCCCGGTTTATGTTGCGCCTTTGCCGTGATTGAGAACCCGGAAATACGCTCGACTTTCAAAAAAGCGGCCCGCGGAATCATCACTGAAATCAACGCCTTTGGTTACGTGGGCTGCCAGGCTGCTTACGACTGGGGAGAACCGTGGCGCCAAGCGCTCCTCGAATACCTGCGGTCGAACCGGGACTATCTCTATTCCTTCGTCGCGGAAAAACTGCCCGGGATCGAAATGCGTCCGATGGAGGCTACCTACCTGGCATGGATGGACGTGCGATCGCTCGACTTGAAAAACCCCGCCGTCTTTTTCGAAAAACACGGGGTCGGCTTGTCCGACGGCGCACCCTTCGGCTCACCCGGGCGCCTTCGCCTGAACTTCGGTTGCCCGCGAGGCCGCCTCCAACGAGCCCTGGAACGGATGGCCGCCGCCCTGGCCTCCCGGTAACCATCCCGCAATGCCTCTTGGTTAACCACAGAGGACACCGAGAGCACAGAGAAAGAAAGGCATAAAGGAAATTGGATCCACGAAGGACACGAAGGGGCACGAAGTAAATCATCGTGATCGAAAAATCAATGACTTGGAGAGGGGGAGCACCGATGGGGCAATGAGGAATGAAAATAATTTAACAACGTTTCTTTCAGTCACTTGATCCGGCTTCGCCGGAACAGGATCGCTTCGCGAAGAGGAGATTAACCACAGAAGACTCTCGCAGAGCACGCCAAGAACCCAGAGAGAGAAAGGAGGGGGGACATTCCTGATGCCACGCCGGGAGGCGGGTCCCCCATTTCCTCCATATGACAAGTTTTCAATCCGGCCTAATTCGAATTGTAGTAGCGGCTTTATGCCGAGATTGCTTGGAGGCTGTATCGTGGGGTCGCGGCGTAAAGCCGCTCCTACAACTTATAGCAGACAAAAAAATCTGCCTACCTTTTTGAGTCTTTTGTGCCTTTTGTGGCTATTCAAAAAATTAGTTTTTCCTGTTGCCCTGCGCTCTTGGCGCCCTTTGCGAGATTCCCCCCCTTTTTCCGTACGGTAAGTGAGATATTCGGTTTAAGAGTCCGCCTCCTTGGCAAATTTCCGCAACCATCGGCCGATCATGGCCTTGTCGTAATACAGGTTATCGTGATAATTGGTGCGTATCCGGTAATCGAAAGCCAGATCCACCAAACGCTCCTCCCCCGTCTTCAAAACATTCCCATCCCCATCGACCAACTCATAACTGAAGGTCATGCGTGGAGGGTAAATGCTCCTCACGATCCGGATATCATGGGTTAGAAAACCCCTCCACGGTTCGTGCTCCCCGGCCAGATCGATATCGGTGAAGGTCAGGGTCAAAACGAGGCCCTCCGGCAACTGTCTGGCCCCCTGCTTCTCAATATACTCCTTCAGTTGGGGGAGGTATATCCGCTGACCCTTCTTGTGTCCGGAATAATAGTAATCGATATCCCGGTAATCATCCGGGTTTTGGAAAATTACCACCACCTCGGCCGCCAGGTTACCCCAGGCAAAAAGCCAACCGAGAAGGAGAACGAAAATGGTCTTCATGCTCTTTGTTGCTTTCGATTAAATCATGAGTCTCTGCCTGCCATCAACGCCATATTTCCCTACCAGCCCCCATTTCTCACAAAATTCGTAGCGAGCGAACGGAGATCGAGTGCTGGTGAGGGTTTCGTGCAGATTCGCGCGTGAAGCTGGGTCGACACCCTGCAAAGAAGCGAATCCAACGAAGTCCGCACCAGTGCCGATACACCGGAGCGCAGTAGAAGATATGTGAGAAATGGGGGCTACTATTTATACGGCATTTCAGCCCATTCCGGATGAACCCATTACCTCGCCCCAAGATCGCAAAGGTGAGAAGGAAAAAACCACAGAGGACACAAAGAGCACAGAGGTGCTGAGAGGGAAAAAGGGAAGGACTCTCGCAAAGCTCGCAAAGGACGCAAAGGTATCCGGCTTCGCCGGAACAGGAGTTAACGGAGGCGCCGAGGGCGCCTCTCCCCCTTTACGTCCTTGCGAGAGGCAATTCTTCATCCCGTTCCTTTCGATCACGATTAATCTCAGCACCTTCAGCCTTCTTCCTTTCCCTCACTCCCCAATTCCTAATCCCTGTCACTTGTCCTGCCGTAATCATTGGGCGCAACAGAATCCGTGGCAAAAAATCGCTAGACCCCACCTCGGAATAAAAATATAGACAAATCCGGTCATCGACCTTTGGGTGTTTATGGAACTGACCTATGCCGAAAAATTTCCACCAGAGGCTCATCGACCTCCTACAAAACGACCCCCGTTTTGTCGATGAAGAGGGGGAATTGGTCAAGGCCGCGGTGATCGACCGGGCCTGGAAGATCGACCACGATCTTGTAAAACGATTGATCGGCGATCCCGAAATCAAGGCGAAATTCTTTGATGAAATTGAGGGGCATTGGGTTTTCAACACCAACACCTTCATTGATTACCTTTCCGAAAAAAACTTCCTGGCCAATTCCTACACTCGTTTCCGCAACAAAATCGGATTGAACATCGATAAAAAATTCCTCCGGCAGCGAGGCGAGGTGTCATTGGCATGGCCCTACAAGGATTGTGTCCTGGAAGGGGGCCAGACCAGGGAAGAGGAAAAGCGGAAGGAGATATTCTTTAATGAAATTCTGGCCCAGGACGAAATTGACAGGCTATTTGATCCAAAGGTATTGACCAACTGGAAACGCCATACGGTGAATGGGGAAGAGGAGGTAATGGGATTGAGACGCGGCAAGGACAATACTCTCAGCGAGAATCTCATCATCAAGGGCAACAACCTTTTGGCGTTGCATACCCTGAAAAAGCAATTCCAAGGAAAGATAAAACTGATTTATATCGATCCCCCGTTTAACACAAAGTCTGCTGCTAATACATTTACCTATAACAACACTTTCAATCACAGTGCTTGGCTCACTTTTATGAAAAATCGGTTAGAAATTGCCAGAAATTTTTTGATCGAAGATGGTATTTTAGTGGTAGCGATTGATCACTATGAACTTTTTTACCTTGGTGTTCTGCTTGATGAGATTTTCGGCCGAGAGAACCGAATAGGAGTTATATCAGTTGCCCACAACCCAGGTGGTCGTCAAGATGATGCTTTCTTTCCGACTGCTCATGAAAGCATGTTGTTTTATGCAAAAAACATTACCCGTTCAAAGCTCAATCGTTTGGACATGAGCCAAAAAAAAATTTCGCAATATAGATGCAGTGATTCTTTTGGAAATTACAAATTGCGAGGTTTTAGACGCAGTGGAAATAATTCAAAACGTGAACAACGGCCAAAACTTTTTTACCCTATTTATTACAATCCGGCAACTAGGCATTTAGATTTGGAACACCGCCACAATTCCGTAAAGATATTGCCGATTGATGAAAAGGGTGTTGAAAGATGTTGGAGGTGGGGACAGAAAACTTTGATAAAGAGGATTGAAAAATATATCGAAGTAAAGACGAAAGGAACTAGATATGATATTTATATCAAGGAAAGAGAAGATGATTACCTGGGTGAAAAACCAAAGACTTTATGGCTAGATTCAAAGTATACAGGACAGACTGCTACAAACGAGTTGAAGAAACTTTTTGGTGACAAGGTATTCAGCTATCCAAAATCTCCTTTTCTAATTAAGGATGTGGTTAAAATCTGCACCGAAGAGAGAGATATTGTTTTAGATTTCTTCGCAGGTTCTGCTACTACTGCTGCCGTCGCTCACAAGATGAACCGCCAATGGATTACAGTTGAACAAATGGATTATGTTGAAGCTCTCACCATTGAGAGGTTAAAGAAAGTTGTTGGTAAAAAAGTAAATGCGGACGGGAAACCGCTCGAAGAGTTCGAATACGACACCGGAGGCATCTCCAAGTCCGTTGGCTGGAAGGGCGGCGGGGATTTTGTCTATTGTGAATTAATGCCATACAATGAAGCCTTCATGGGCAAAATTCAAGCCGCTCGATCCTCCAGGGAACTTGTCGCCCTCTGGCGAGACATCGCTGAAAATTCGTTTTTGAACTGGTATGTGAACCCTGAAGCCCCGGAGGATGCCCTTGATGATTTCATTGCCATCGGCAAAGGGGAAAACGGGCGGAACAAACAGAGGAAATTACTGGCGGAACTTCTTGATAAGAACCAGTTGTATGTGAATCTTTCCGAGATTGACGATGGGGATTTCAAAATCAGCGAGGAAGACAAGGAACTGAACGAGGAGTTCTACGATATTGACCCGGATGAGGGGTTGGAATTGCGGGAGGAATTTGTCGCGGAACTCGAGCAGTCCATCGCCGAGGTAAAAGCCGGGGCAAGGACTATCCCGGCAGAGAAAGTGGCCGAAAATCTGGGGCTGAAATGGTAATGTATGGCGTGGTTTTTACGGACCGCGCCCGATCGGATGAAGGTCGTTTGGACAGGGCCACGGCAAAGCGCGTAAATGGAAAGTTGCGATGGTTGGCCGAAAACCTTGAGGCCACTAAACTGCGGGCCCTCACCGGACCAAAGCAAGGCTTCTTCAGACTTCGTGTGGGCCATTACCGCATCCTCTATTCCATTGACCGAAATAAAAGGTACATTGAAGTCCACCGTATTCAACATCGCAGGAAAGTCTACAGAGACAAATTTTGATGGCGGACAAATTTTTATATGAGACGCTCGATTCCGTCTCCCAAATGGGGTTTCTGAGAAGGGAAATCCCTTCCTGTCTCAAGGACAATTTGAACCCGAAATTTGAATTGCGCCCCTATCAGGAAGAGGCCTTTACTCGGTTCTTCCACTGCTTCGAAAAAAACTTTCCGGGAAAGGACTGGCCCCTGCATTTTCTCTTCAACATGGCCACCGGTAGCGGGAAAACCCTCATCATGGCGGGGTTGATACTCTACCTGTATGAAAAGGGCTATCGCAATTTTCTCTTCTTCGTCAACTCCACCAACATCATCGAAAAGACGCGGGACAATTTCCTCAACTCCATTTCATCCAAGTATCTATTTAATGAAACGATTCATTTCGGGTCCAACCGTATTTCGGTAACGCAGTGCCCCAATTTTGAGGGGGTCAACGATAATGATATCAATATCTGTTTCACCACCATCCAGAGACTGCATTCCGATCTGACCACGGAAAAGGAAAACGCCATTACCTATGAGGATTTCAGGGACAAGCAAATCGCCCTTTTGGCAGATGAGGCCCACCATATCAACGTCAGTACCAAATCCGGCAGGGAATTGTTGGAAAGTTGGGAAAATACCGTCGAACGGATCTTCCGTCAAAATGAAGATAATCTCCTGTTGGAGTTCACCGCCACGCACGATTTCGAAACGCCGACGATGGTGGAAAAGTACCGCAACAAGGTGTTAAATCGGTATGACTTGTTGCAGTTCCGCAACGACCGTTTCTCCAAAGATGTGGTCATCGTGCAATCCGATTTCGATCTGAACGAGCGTATCCTGCAAGCCCTCATTCTCAATCAATACAAACAGGAAGTGGCTGCTAAATACCAGATCAACCTCAAACCTGTAATTTTATTCAAAGCCCAGCGCACCATTGCCCAGTCCCGGGAGAACAAGGCCAACTTTCACAAATTGGTTGAGTCTCTTACGGAAGAGGATATAGCCCGCCTTCGCAGTTCGGATATTGCCCTCGTTTGGCGGGCATTTCAATTTTTTGAAGCTCATCATATCAGCGACGCCCAATTGGCGGAACGATTGAAGCGGGCCTTCCATGAAGATCACTGCATCTCCGTCAATGCGGAAAAAGAAAAGGAGAAACACCAAATCCTCGTCAACACACTGGAAGACCGGGACAATCCCATCCGCGCTATTTTTGCCGTGCAAAAACTCAACGAAGGTTGGGATGTGCTCAATCTCTTTGACATCGTCCGCTGTTACGAAACGCGTGATTCGGGAAAGAACAGAATTGGGAAAACGACCATTTCCGAGGCCCAGCTCATTGGTCGCGGGGCCCGTTATTTCCCATTTGCGTTATCTGAGAATTCTGATCGTTTCCGTCGGAAGTTTGACGATGACCTAGAAAATGAATTACGCGTTCTGGAGGAGTTGCATTACCATAGTATCCATGATTCTCGGTATATTTCTGAGCTCCGAACAGCCCTGATTGCCCAGGGTATGATGGATGAACGCGAAGTGATCCGCAAATTGAAGCTCAAAGACTCCTTTAAGAAGACCAACTTCTTCAAATTTGGTGTGGTTTGGCTCAATGACCGCCGCCGAAGAAATTATCAGAACGTAAAATCCTTTACTGATTTGGGGGTGAAGATGAAAAACCACATTCACGAAATTGCCACAGGTCACGGCGGTGCTCAAACCGTTTTGGAGGATGGGGGACAGGGCTTGATTGTGAAAGATGAAAACCGCCGGGATATGAGGGTTAGAGACATCAACCGGAACATTGTTCAGTCTGCCATTGCACGCAATCCGTTCTTTACCTTTGCCTCCCTGAGACGCTATTTCCCAAATTTGGGATCCATCCGGGAGTTCATTGAATCTGAAAATTATCTTGGGGGCTTGGAAATCACCTTTGAGGGCCGAGTGTCCGGTCTGAAAGACAACCGGGTTGAACAACGAGAAGCCGTCAGTGGGCTCTTACGCCAAATCGAGTCTGAAATTCGCCAGCAAATCACCGAATTCGAAGGTTCGAGAGGTTTCAGGAGCTTTAGAGCCCATAAAATCTTCAAGGATAAAGCGTTGAAATTTGACCCTCGAAGCCCACAGTCGAAAGAAGACGCGCAATTCGCCCATTTCGTATCCTCCAAGGACTGGTTTCCCTTCAATACCATTTACGGCACTAGCGAGGAAAAGGCCTTCGTTCGCATGCTCGACCGGCAAATGGAAAACCTGAGAAAAAAGTACGACAGCATTTACCTGATGCGTAACGAAAGGCATTTCAAAATCTACCGATTCGATGACGGCCAAGCATTTGAGCCGGATTTTGTTCTGTTTTTGCGGGAACGTGATGGGAACTTGCTCACCTACCAGGTATTTGTGGAACCAAAGGGAAAACACCTGAAAGCCGGCGATAAATGGAAACAGGACTTCTTGAAACAGTTGACGGAAAAATTCGAGGGAAAAACATTGGAATTCAACACCTTGGGAAAAACGGAAAAATTCAGACTGGTAGGCGTGCCCTTTTATAACCTGGAGGATGAAAACCAGTTCAAGAAAAGCCTGTATGAGGCGGTAAAGGTTTAAGGATTTTGTTGCCAGCGATCACGCTGATGAAATAAAAGGAGAGGAGCCATTCCTTTCCCCTTTTTTCGCTTTTCAGCCTGCCATCAGGAGCCCTATTGGCAAAATCTGAGGACACCACTAAATCTGCGGGCAATAACCAAAGAGCTGGTTGCTGTTCTGCTTTAACTCTTGAACCAAAAGTTGGAGGAGTTTGAATATAACATCCCATGACATTTTTGGAGTCTGTCCAACGCTTTGAAAAGGCTTTGTTGGAAAAGCTTTCCGCATCACAAGGCTCCCCCTTCATTGCACACTGTGATGTGCGACCTGAGATTGAAAAGGAAGCCCATGCGGAACTCGTGGAGTGGATCCGGGGGGACTTCTATTGTTTCCTTTCATTAATGGGCAGTTTCCCTTGCGTCAGCACAAGAGTGGTGGCCACCGCTCTCTCGCAGTCTTATGGAAAAGAGGGAGACTATGCTGCAGTCTATAAACACATCGAAAAGAGTTTAGACCTGAATAGTGAAGGTATCCCACATCATGAACGTTTCTCTTTTTTCATAAAATTCAGGAATAGTTGTGAGAAGATCGGTTTGGCACTCCCATCCGACACTGGGGAGCGTTATGTGGATGCCTACCTTTTTCAAGCAGGTGTGTCGCGCAAACAATTACCTTCTCTCGCGGGCGCTTTTCTGAAGGCTGAGAGCCTCATGGGTCTACCAAATGCCTACGAAACACGTGAAGTTGATGATTGGGAGGACAGGGCAGTGGAGTTTGCTCCGCCTGGTCTCAAAGTGCTTCGCCGCATCGTCCGAGGGGACCCGACCGGGTATCATGCTGCCACTTTTATCCGTCTTCGCCATCAGAAATCCCCAAACTCGGAGTTTGAACGTGAATTCCAAAGGGCGATTCAGAATCCTCCCGAATCCGCTTTAAAGGGCAAGAAAACCGACCTTCCACCCCTCACTCTTGAGTTCTCTGACGGCGAATTGTGGGTGTCAATCCCACGTCATGCAAGCAGGTTGGAAGTGAAGATAAACAGAAAAGTCCACCCGCTTAGCCGCGGTGGCAGGCTGGCCCTTTCCTTGCCATGGCCTTCGGCAATAGAATGGAGGAGACCTGGCGACGCAGTCAATGGCTGGAGGCCCTTTCCGGTTATTTCGGAAAGCCGAAGCATCTTGGTTTTCGATGGTGAGACGGGCATCCACCGAGGATATTTTAATCCTGCCAAAAATAGCGGGCAAAGGGTTCGAGCTGGGCAACTCTGGTTCCTGTCTTCAACTGCATTCCAAATCAATGAGGAAAGGTGCCACCCCTTGGGTCCCGAAGGTTTCGTTCTCTTCTACGACATCTCGGGAAAAGTAGACCTCCTTCAGCAGGATTTCCAATGCGAAGTGGATGTGGAGGCGCGTCTTCGAATGGAGGTAGTAGGAAAAAGAATCGTTCGGAACCGGGATGGGTGGTTATTGGCTGGGCCGATATCGCTTCGAATCCTTGGTCGGAGTGGCGACGCTTCGGAAGGGCTGGAAGCGCGAATCTCACATCCCGCCTTGGACAAGGAGATTCGGATTCCCGTCCTAAGCACTTCCGATGGCCTTCTTGCCGCCGACCCCGAAATGCCAACGACAGGTCACTTCGGAATGGCGCGAGCTTCCCTTCACATAAGGGGACAGGATCGTGCTCTATACCGGACAAAGTTCTGGTTTTGGCCAGGTCTGGATCGACTAAACGACGGAGTCTTTTTTTCCAAATCGATGCCCAAAAACCTCGCGAAAGAGCAGCTCAGGCATATCGATTGGGACCATCACAACCGCTTGGCGCTCCTTGAGGGTGAGGCTTATTTGCGAGCTCGCCTTTGTTTCTTGGTGGACCATCATCGGTTGGTCAGTTTCAGCCTGAAACCACCCGGAGTTTCCTTGTCCGTTCGGAAGTCCGATGGAGCGGTGCGTCCCTTGAAGGTGGGAGGTTTGATTTCTGTGAGAGATGATTTTGCATCGAGCTTGATCGTGCGCTATTCGGACCCGAAAGCTGCGATTAACTTGAAAGGGGAAATAATCCCAAACGCGTTCGGTAAAATAGGAAAATGGTCGGTGTCTTTTGCAAGACTAAAGCAAAAAGGGAAACACAACGAGGTTCGGCTTCATTCAAACGGGAATCAGAGTTTTGGACGGGTATTGGTTCGCGTTGTTCCAGAAGCGGAACCCACGGAGTTCCATGCCCAACCTCTTGGCGCGACTTCTTGGAAATTTGAGGCAGTCTTTCAACGCCCTATAGAGGAAGTGCGTATAGAGGCTGAGAATTTGGTTTTTGGGGAAAAGCTGCAAGAAAACCTACCCTTGCTATCTCCACTAAATCATCGGAATGACTTCCCTCTCGCTTCGGCAATTAAGACTGACGAATCGACTCAAATTCACATCGAAATCGACCAGGATAAATACCCGGACGGGGTTTGGTTTGTAAGCTTCCAAATCCGTGAAAAAGACCGCATGGAATTCCTTCCCCTCATAAATTCTCGTGGGGAAACCTTCGCCACCTGCATAACATCAGAATCATACGCCGAAGAACTGGGCTATGGAGATATTTCGGAATGGTGTCCAGAACCGAATAGGGCTAAGGCTTTTCTACAACTGAGCCGAATCATGGAAACCCCAATCGCTAGGCAATGCCGTAGCAACGGGTATTTTGAAGCCTTGAACGCATGGAGGCGGTTGGGAAATTCCCTTGACCTCTCCAAACATGCCCATCGATCAACTTTGCTGAAAGCCTGCGCCCTTCCGCCCCAATCTCATGCGAGGGAGAGTTGGATTCCCTTCCATCATCCCATTGAAGTCTGCCCCGATCTTTTCACCGTCAATGCGGAGGATATCGGACAGTTAGGGTTGAGTACTATGTCCGGTTACGAAGAGTTCGAGTCGGTCGGCCTCGCCGGACTTACAGAGTCCTTGGAAGATGCAGTGAAGGGCTTGGATGTCAGCCCGACCTTCCTGATAGCATTCAAAAACTTCCAATTCTTTCAAAGCAACCCCAATGCTTCTCCGGGAGCATTCAACTTCTCACGATATTGTCAGTATGCCCGAACTATGGAGAAAATAGCGGATGATGATAAACCCTTATCGATCTGGCACCACGACAGAGCGTGCGAGCGAATGGCGGACCGGGTTGCGATCGCTTCGGAAGGAACCCGTTTTTCCAAGGTGCTGGCCCTTGTGGAACACTTCAAGCGGCACGAAACCACGGCTATGGATTTACCCCATGATTTGGAAGACGGATTCGCTTTGGTCCAAGGCGCTCCAAGAGTGATTTCAGCACTTAGCAAGGCTTGGCGGAAAGAGAATGTGGAATGGTTTTGGCAGGATTTGGCGACAAAGGCGAATTTGCCAATGGATAAAGTGCAAAAACATATAGGCACGCTTCTCCGGCTCGCTCCGGAACTCCTGGCCTTCTACCTTCTTCTGTGGACGCTGGTCGAAAAGCATGAAACGAAATAGCGAATGGCTCGCGATCTGAATCCCTTGCGGTTGAGAGATCGCCTTCGAGAAACGCTCGCCCGTTACATTTCAACCGCGGTCCCCGTGTCAGACACCCGCGCCCCGAAACTCGCTCGTGCCGTTAGGAATGCGTTAAAATCTGAGTCGACCCTTTTGACAAAGGGCCCATTTCTGGAGAACCTGCCAGATTTTAAAAAGCGAGGGTCGATTCGCGAACTTATAGATTCCGGGGTTATGGCTGATAAGTGGCGAGTCATGCAGGAAACGGGTTTCGAACGAATCCTCCACCGCCCTCTTCATAAGCATCAGGAGCGCGCCATTCGGCAGGCCGCCAAAAACCTGAATTTCATTGTTGCAACAGGAACAGGTTCCGGGAAAACGGAGTGCTTTTTGTTACCGTTGGTCGATCAACTACTTCGCGAAGGAAATTTGGGAACGCCAGGGGTGAGAGCGGTAATTATTTACCCGTTGAACGCCCTCGCTAACGATCAACTCTATTTCCGCTTGGCTCCAATGCTGCTCAGGCAACTCAATGACCCAGGCATCACATTCGGTCGGTTCACGGGCCAAGTCCGGGCAAATGCGAACAGGCGCCAGGAGGAATCTCGCTTGCTCGATAACGATGCTCTGAGAGACGCCTTGGGGTTGGAACCGACCATTACCCGCCTTTCCAAATCCTGGCTCCTCTCCCGCTCGGAAATGCTGGAAACACCTCCCCATATACTTATCACAAACTATGCGATGTTGGAGCACCTCCTACTCCTTCCTCGCAACGCTCCACTTTTCCACAATGCGCGCCTTCGGTTCCTTGTGTTGGACGAAATCCATACTTACACTGGGGCCCAGGCAATCGAAGTGGCATTTCTTCTTCGCAAATTGAAAGTTCAGCTCGGTTTGGAATCCGGAAACCTCCAGGTAATCGGCACGAGCGCGAGTCTCAATGTCGAAAACCGCAAAGAACTTGCCGGATTCGCCTCGGATCTCTTTGGGGAGAAGTTTGATTCGAGAGCCGGCTTAATCTCCGGAGGCCGAGAACTTCATCCGGACCTTAAGAAGGGACACGCACAGATTTCCCTTGGAGCGGACCAATGGAAGGAATTAGGGGAAGTTGTCAACGTTATGCAAGAGGAGGAGAACCCCACGGTAGAGGATTGGAATATTTATTGCGAAGATTTGGACGATTTGCTCCAACTAAATCAGCCAGAATTAAAAAAAACTCTCACACGTCGCCTGGCCACAATTTCCGAAGTCCGCATAGTCGCTCAAGAACTTGCCCAAGGACTCCGATCTTTTGAATATCTTGCAAAGAAGGTCTTTCCCGAATCCGATCCGGAGACGAGCAATTCGGCTCTTCGCTCCATGATCAGGACCGCCGTTTTCTCTCGGCCAAACAACTACGAATTCCCGATTCTTCCGGCTCGCTATCATTTGGCCCTCACTGGGATCGAGGGAGGAGTTGTTCGACTGGATGCCGAAGCCGAGGAAGGTTGGTCTGACTTTCGCCCCAAGAAATCCCACAACGACCCTGATGGTGTTCCTTATTTCAGTCTCTTATCTTGCCGCAACTGTGGTGAGCCGTATCTGGAAGGTTGGTACCGCAATGGGAAGATGTCCGGAAAGCCCATTCCTGGATCCGAACGCGCCGTATTTCGCATTGTCGCATTGGCGAAGGACGCCGCGATGGAATTGGATCCCGAAGAGGGAGTCTCAAATGAGGCTGAGGAGATTGTATACATTGATCCCAAAACGGGCATTGCGGGTTCCGCCGAAGTTTCTGGCAGAGTGCGGGTAATTAAATGCGAACTGAAGGAAGACAAGGAGGAAAAGCGTCGCTATCTGAACGCGTGCGTAGTTTGTGGAAACCGGGCATCCAGGTTTCCGGAGCCAATCACTCCCTTGCACCCTGGAAACGATGCGCTTGCTGCCGTCGCAACCCAAGTCCTTTTTGAAGCCCTCCCCGGCCAAGACCACGCCTCCGAGCCGAGGCCGCTGGCCGGACGGAAGCTCCTGGCTTTTTCGGACAACCGCCAGGACGCCGCATTTTTCGCCCCTTTCTTTGAGCGGACAAGTATGGACTTGGCCTTGCGAGCGTGCATCGCCCAAGCTGTTCGGAAGGATGCCGAACCAACAGGCACCCCATTACGGCAGGCCCGCAACAGGGTCTGGAAACTGTTGGGGTTGCATGGCCGAGCGGCTTATAAAGCACATCATGGAATGGAGGACTCGGGTGACGGCGATGCAAAGGATACCCTTTACGCTCAGATTGTCGCGGAGTTCTTCACCCCGAGTTTGGTTAGGGTTTCCCTCGAAGGTTTGGGCATTGCGTCAGTGCAATACGACCTTGGGAGTTTGGAAAGGATTGTGGAAGCTATTGAAAAAACTGGAGCAGGCCTGAAAGGCAGAGATGCCAAAGCCTTCGTGGAACTCACGCTCGACCGCATTCGCAGTGAGCGGGCCATTGCGAATCCACAACAAGAACTCGACCTCACGGACGATACCATCTGGGGGCCTTTTAAGAATCAGTCAGGCCGATGTTTTGTTCTGGAAAGGAAGCCTAGACAACGCGGTTCGACTCTCGGACTCCTGCCAGCGGGATCGACCACCAACCGTTCCACATGGATACTTGAGACGAGACTGAATCTAACCCGAGATCTAGCGTTCAAAGTTTTGGAGGAGTTTTGGCATCAGGCTAGGAGAGAACGGTTGCTTCTTCCAGTTGGGGTCGGATACGGACTGAATCTCGATAAGTTCGGTATTGCGGATGGGGGTAATCTCCCAATTTACGAATGCAACACCTGTGGGACTCGCACCTTTCGCTCCGTTCGGTCTGTTTGTCCCGCTTGGAAATGTAAGGGGAATCTTGAAGAATTATCAAAAGAGGCCCGGCGGACCCTTGAGAAGGAAAACCACTACGCCCATCTCTATTTGAGGGAAACTGACAGAGTTAAGGGGGGCAGCAACGCGGTGGCAAAGGAGCACAGCGCGGTTATTGGAGGTCAACTACGCGAAACAATTGAGGAGAATTTCCGCATCGGTAAGGTCAATTTGTTAAGCTGCACAACCACACTCGAACTTGGAGTCGACCTCGGAGACTTGGAAGCGATTGTTTGCAAAAACGTACCTCCTGGGGTTGTCAACTATCAGCAACGCACCGGTCGCGCAGGCCGTAGAGCCCAAGCTGCACCTGTCGCTTTGACGATTGCCCGCAACAGCAACTATGACCAAGCAAGCTTCCGCAGATTCGACCGCTATTTGGGAGACCCGGCGCCCGTTCCTTTCCTTGCCTTGGATAATGCCGATTTCTTCCGCCGTCATCAGGTTTCAATTATCCTCGCCCGCTTTCTCCGTAAACATATCGAGAAGACTGGGATGGGCGCGCCTCAGTTGAAAGATCTATTTGGTGAAAGCCTCACAAAGGACGAGGTTAGCATTTTCTTGGACACCTTCCTAAATTGGTTGGAGGGCAAAGAAGGGGTTAATGCAAAGAATCAAGCACAGCGTCTTGTTTCGACCCTGCCCGAGGAATTCCGGCCTATCGGATTGCAGGGCAGCGAACTGGCCAAACACACTCGTGACGAGTTGAGCCGGTTCGTTCACGACATCGCTTCTCGCTGGCAACTCCTGCAAAAACGGCGAATTGAGGCCCGAGACGCCGACCGAGACATCATCGCGGCGATCATGCAACGTCAGCAAACCAACCTGCTCAACCAATTTCTGGTCGATGGCCTTTCCAGATCGGCGGTGATTCCAACTTACAGCTTCCCGGTTCACACTTGCAGGCTGGAGATCATTCGAGGAAAAGGGCAGAGACCTACCCCGTTTGGGAACCTGGAGGCCGAACTTCAACTCGACCGTTCGGCGACATTAGCGATCTCCGAATACGCCCCTGAAGCGGAGGTCGTTGCTGGCGGCAGGATCTGGGCAAGCAGGGGAATCGTCCGCTATCCCAAGGAATTTATGCCAACCAAGAGGTATAGGGTTTGCAATTCCTGCGGTCATGTGGACATCAAGGATGACCTCCAAGATTTTGATGGACGCTGTTCACAGTGCTCATCCAAATTTGCCGGACACTTCCGCCAAGGTAATTTCATCGAGCCAAAGGGATTTTTGACTTCGGTGAAGGACCGAAAAGGCAGAGATCCGGGATCGACCCGCATTCGACAACGTCCCGCAGATGAAGCTCGGCTAGTTACGCAGGCTCCTGTTCACCGATACGAAGACACGGATTTGGTAGGTGCACGGACCTTTTACGCTCCCGCTTTTCCAGGGGATGACAACGAAGATCTTCGGGGGCGGCTGTTCATCGTAAATCGAGGGCCTCATGGAGGTGGTTACCTTCGCTGCGAGAAGTGCGAGTATGCCGAACCTGCTACCCAAGACACCAAGTATGGGAAACCCGTCAAGACAAACCATGACAATCCCCGTACAGGAGACAAGTGCCCAGTAACCGAGCTAAAATTTCCAGTCGACTTGGGGCATGTTTTTGAGACCGATGTACGCGCTTTTGCCTTCACCAATCCGATCCCGAGATTCGAAGACGACCCCGAAGAGAAGTCGGGCGAGGATAGCTTCCTGCGAACTCTTGCGGAGGCCCTCCGCCTTGCTGCCGTTCGATTGCTCCAAATCGATTCGCGTGATTTGGCGGCCACCTTTCAAAGGGACGGTCATCGACCCGTTGTGATCCTTTACGACTCGACACCAGGCGGAGCAGGTTATTCCCGCCGACTTGGGAGTGGCGGGCAACTTTCGACAAAGAATTTGGTAAGGAAAGCACTCGCAATTCTAAAATGCCATGCGGATTGCGCCAGTTCTTGTGTGAGGTGTCTGAACGACTATGGCAACCAAGCCCATTGGGAAGAATTCGACCGCCACCGAGTGCTCCCTTGGTTGGAAGCCCTTGCCGCAGGCGCGCAGATAAAGGAAGGGGTTGCCCCAGAAGGAGCCGTTCGATGGGAAGTCCCTTCCGAGGCGGGTCTTTTGGAACGACTTCGTGGTTCTCGGAATATTGAGATTTTCGTTCCCAGAATTGCCGGAGGAGAAGATCTTGGACGCCAACGAGAAACAGCTTGGTTCATCAGGAACCTGTTGGAGGCTTCGCCTGATCGAAAGGTCCGAATCTTTACCGAACATCCAATCCGTGACTCACTTGCCGAGGCCAGCGGGGAGGAATTGAAAGCGCTTGCCATGCTTGCTGAGATGGAGAAAGCAGGGCGACTAAAATTCCTTGCATCGGGACCAATTGAGCGTCGAACAGGGTTCCCAAGGCTGGTTGTGGACACGGCGGCCAATGGAAAGTGTTATTTCTCCCAAGAGTGGGACCGTCCACTCTTAAATGGGCTGCTTTCAAATGGCTCGGTGTTCGTGGAAGGTAAGATATCAAACACGACTAAGGATCGTATCGAACACGTTAAGCAAGGTTGCAGCTCGGAGTCCAACGCCCTCGGCCAGTTCTTGCGCGACACCAAGAGGTTCGATTTTCCAGTGGGAAAAGCTGTCGACCTTGCCCAAGTTTTCACTCCTCTCATTAACGTGGAAAAGGCTGCCATTACCATCCGGGACCCTTACTTGCTCTCCAGGGAGCACAATCTCGAGAGCGCCGCCGAGCTACTCGATTACCTCATTTCACTCTGTGGCTGTGTAAATAAAGTGACGCTGATATGGGATCCGTCGCGCTCCGGCAGGCATCCACGCGATACGATACGGGAATTCAAGAAGAAATTGAAGATCCGAAACATTGGTTCCGTTCCTGTCAGATACGTGCAACGACGCAAGGGTGAGGGAGGACATTTTCATGATCGCCGGATCATAGCCGAGGTAACTCAAAGCGGTGATAGAAAGCAGTTTCGTTGGGATTTGACCTCCGGTGTGGACAACTTGATGGATAAATCCAAAGAGGCGAGTGTCTTTCTAACCCAGGTAATTTAATAGTCAAAAAGGCGGTTTAGATTTGACCCACCTAAGAGAGAATCTGGGTGGGGAACTTTCATGCCAGTATTCCCGCAAACGTGGTCCATTCCTAATGGACTCTGCTCCTGGCGAACTTTGCGAACTTCCGCCTTCATCCGGCTCCACTGAGTTACGGCGTGACAAGTGGCGGGAGTCCATTCCAAATCCTGTCCATCCTGTGAATCCATGTTTATACCTTATCTTGTGTATTTTGTGATGGTATGCGTTCAATCCGAATCTGATAAAACTTGTTAAGCATGGCAGCGTTCGGAAGCATTAGAAGCAACTCGTGGGTGATTGTGCTAACCCGCGGGTGGCTACTGGAGACGCTCGGAAGAAGCACTGGAATTA
>JAJDZZ010000049.1 GCA_022824405.1 Opitutales bacterium | reverse complement strand
TAATCTTTGTGCCTTTGTGCCTTTGTGCCTTTGTGCCTTTGTGCCTTTGTGCCTTTGTGCCTTTGTGCCTTTGTGCCTTTGTGCCTTTGTGCCTTTGTGCCTTTGTGCCTTTGTGCCTCTTAATCCATCATTCGCATGATTTCGGCGGGGGACCGTCCCGAGCGGTAGAGTCCGGCCATGGTTTGCATGGCATTCCTGGAATGTCGGTAGAACTTCAGGTAACCCTCACAGAGGTAATTGAGGCCCGGTTCTCCGTCGGGTGTTTTCATGAACCGCTGCTTGGGGCAACCTCCGTTGCAGGCGAACCTGAATTCGCATTCCCGGCACATCCGCGGAAGGGAGTCGCGTTTATCCTTGCCGAACTTCTCCTGCTGCCGGGAACGGGTCATCTCCCCCAGGGAAGATTCCATGACATTGCCGACCTTATGCTCCGGGTAGACGTAATGGTCGCATGAATACACGTCCCCGGTATGTTCTATGGCCATGGCCCGGCCACAGGTTTCTTCGAAAATACAGAGCCCCCCCGGAACACCCAGCCACTTGCCCAACACGGTATCGAACATTTGCACGAAAATTTTGCCTACGTCGGCTTTGATCCAATCGTCGAATATATCGCAGAGAAATTGCCCGTAATAGCGGGGCCTTACGCTCCAGGCCGTTACGGGAAGATCGTCTTCCTCCTCCATCCGCCCGGCCGGGGGTTGAGCCAGCCAAAACCCGATGTTTTCTTCCCTCTTCCCCGGCCTCCGCTCCGCGATGGGGATAAACTGCATAAAATTCGATCCTATGGATTTGAGAAAACGGTAAACCTCCCTGCCCGACTTCATGTTCTTGCGGTTGACGCAGGTGAGGGTATTGAACCTTACCTGGTGCTTCTTGAGGAATCCGAGTCCCGCCATGACCCGGTCGAAGGAGGGTTTGCGCCTTTTGTCGATGCGATAGGCATCGTGGAGTTGGCGAGGGCCATCTATACTGAGCCCGATCAGAAAGTCATTTTTCCGAAAAAATGCGCACCATTCATCATCGAGCAGAGTCCCGTTGGTCTGGAAGGCGTTTTCGACCTTCTTGCCCTTGGCATGCTTCTTCTGGAACTCCACCACCTTGCGGAAGTAATCGACTCCCAAAAGGGTCGGCTCCCCACCCTGCCAGGCAAAGGTAACCGAATCGTTGGGTTGGGAAGCGATGTAATCCTCGATATAGGTTTCCAATACCCCGAATGACATTCTGCGCGATGCCTCCTTTTTAAAGAGCGCTTCCTTCTCCAGATAAAAGCAATAGGAGCAATCGAGGTTGCACAACGGCCCAATGGGCTTGGTCATTACATGGAAGGGCAACCGAGATTGGACCGACATTTTCAATACATTACCTAATCCCCCATGGCCCGGTTTGCGAATATAAAATTGGCGTGGTGGGGGACAGGAATGTCCCCCCTCCGTTATCTCTTGTTCCGGCATAGCCGGATCTCTTAGCGTTCTTGGAGATCTTGGCGAGAGTCCTCTCTCCCTTTTCGATCACGATCACGATAATCCTCTATCCCTTCCCTGTCACGCCGCTGTGCCGTGCGGAGCCTTCAGGCAGAGCATGGTAGGCCTTCGGCGAAGGCGGATGTGTCTTTTCATTCCTAATTCCTAATTGGCGCCTCCGGCGCCTCACCGGCGTCTTTCCTTTACCTTGGTAGCTTCTTTCCCAATGCGGTCGCGCAGGTAGTAAAGGCGGGCCCGACGCCTCACGCTCACCCGGTCGACCTCGATTTTGTCGATGGTTGGCGCGTTTAAAGGAAAGACTTTTTCCACCCCCTCGCCAAAGGAAATGCGGCGGACGGTGAAGGTTTCGTGAATACCGCTGCCGCGGCGGGCAATGACGATTCCAGCAAAGACCTGGATGCGTTCCTTGCCGCCCTCGCGAATTTTCAGGTGTACCCGAACCCCGTCCCCCACTTTGAAATCGACTAGATCGGTGCGGATGGCGTCCTTGGTTATTTCGTTTATTACTCGGTTCATGATTCGGCAGGGTTGAGAAAAATATCGGGTCGTCTGTTTTCTGTCTTCTTCCGGCGTTGATCGAGTCGCCAAGCCGCAATTTCGGCGTGGTTACCGGACAGCAACACCTCCGGAACCCGCATGCCACGGAACTCTGCCGGGCGGGTAAATTGAGGAAAAGCGAGGAGCCTGCCCGCGAAGGAATCCTGGGTCAATGATTTTTCCTCTCCCAAAACCCCCGGTATGTAACGTGCCAGGGCGTCAATCACTACGCAGGCGGCCACGGTGCCGTTGGTCAGCACGTAGTCGCCGATACTGATTTCCCGATCGACCAGGCAATCTCTCACCCGTTGATCGATTCCTTCGTAATGACCGCTCAACAATATGAGATGGGAAGACCGACTCAAGTCCTCGGCCAGACAGGGGGTCAATTGCTCCCCGTCAGGGGCCAGGTAGATCACCTGGGAACCGGAACCGCGGAGCGATTCAATGGCGGCGAAAAGGGGTTCCGGTTTCATGACCATGCCGGCTCCACCCCCAAAGGGCCGGTCATCCGTAATCTTATGTTTTCCCTCGGCCCAATCGCGAATGTTGCGCACGTGAACCGCGAGCAGACCGTTTTTTATGGCCCGCCCGATGATGCTTTCATCCAAGAACCCCCGAGCCATTCCCGGAAACAAGGTAAGCAAATCGATGGTGAGCATTGTTTCCATGGGAGGGGTCTTTCACGGGATAATTTTTCAATCTGTCCAATCAGGACTCCGCTTGTTCGCCCGGAGCGGCTTCGGCAGTCGGTTCGGCTTCGGCAGTCGGTTCGGTTTCGGCGGTTGCTTCAGCCTCCGTTGCAGGAGATGCTTCGGCCTCCGCCTCAACTTTCTCTTCACGCCGTCGAGCCCGCTTGATAAGGGAGCGAACCGTATCGGTCGGTTTCGCCCCGAGGCCTATCCAATGATCCGCGCGGTCCAGCTTGAGTCTCAACTGTCCGTGAGGAGCCTTGGGAGAATAGGTTCCAATCCACTCGACAAATTTACCGTCCCGTTTAGTGCGGGCTTCACCGACAACGACGCGGTAAACCGGATTGTGGATGGATCCCCGTCGGGCTAATTTTATACGAAGCGCCATGATTGAATGCCTGTTGCAGGATTGAAGAAAAGAGAAAGAACCCAATAGGACCGGAAAGGCTTGTCAATACAACTTTGTGATTGTCTTTGCCTCTGACCGCGAATGAACCTTTCCGGCGTAATTTTCGACTGGAATCCGACAATTTTCCTCTAATTTATGCTGCAGGCTGGTATCGTGGGCCTTCCCAATGTGGGTAAATCCACCTTGTTCAACGCCGTAACGAGGACGCGGAAGGCGGCGGCGGCCAACTACCCCTTTTGCACCATCGAACCGAATATAGGGGTGGTCAAGGTACCGGACGACCGGTTGGAACCCTTGGCTGAAATCACCAAAAACGACATCGTCATACCCGCTGCTATCGAATTCAAGGACATCGCCGGGCTGGTAAAAGGGGCCAACAAAGGGGAGGGCTTGGGCAACCGGTTTCTGGCCCAAATCCGGGAATGCCATGCCCTCATCCAAGTGGTTCGGTGCTTTGAGGACGAGGACATCGTTCACCCCATGGGATCCGTCGACCCCATCCGCGATATCGAGATCATCAATGCCGAACTCATTTTGGCCGACATGGCCTCGCTGGAAAGAAAACGGGACAAATTCGTCAAATTATCCCGAGGCAATGACAAGGTTGCCCGGATCGGAGTGGAGCTGATCGATAGACTGCTGCCCCATCTCAACGAGGGGAAACCGGCCAACACCTGGCCGACAACGGAGGAGGAGAAAGCGATGGTGAACTCCTTTTTTCTGCTATCCTCCAAACCCACCCTGTTTGCCGCCAACGTGGCGGAGGAGGATCCGGTCGACTTGGAGAAGAACCCCTATTTGAAGCGAGTCGAGCGATACGCAGCCCGACACTTGGGCTCCGAGTGCATGGGCCTGAGCGCCCGCCTGGAATCGGATCTGGCCGACCTGAGCAAGGAAGAAGCTGAAGAATTCATGGCCGTTTTGGGGGTGGAGAATTCCGGTGTGAGCGAACTCATCCGTGCCGTTTACAGCCTGCTGGGGTTGGTGACCTTTTTCACCAATAACGAAGAGCAGGTCCGGGCCTGGACCATTCCTCAAAACACCAAGGCCCCGCGCGCCGCCGGCCTCATCCACACCGACTTTGAACGGGGCTTCATCAAGGCGGAAGTCGTTTCCTGCCATGATCTCCTCTCCGCCGGCAGCATCCAGGCAGCGCGGGAGGCAGGCGCCTACCGGCTGGAAGGCAAAGACTACGTCATCGGGGATGGAGACGTGGTGTTATTCAGGTTCAACCCGGGCACCTCATAACCCACCTGTCTCACAATTTTTCCACTGCGCCCCGGAATTTGGCAAACATGCGGGTTAACCTTTATTCTTGCCAATCCACCATTCTTCAATTGGCTGATACACCTTTTACAAGTGGGGGGGATTAGCTCAGCTGGTTAGAGCACTTGCTCGACACGCAAGGGGTCGGCAGTTCGAATCTGCCATCTCCCACCACTTGATATCGGTCCTGTCCCCGCTCATCCAACCGGGATCGCCTCAAATTTCCGCAAGCTTCGCAATTTAACCCTTCCTTTATTGAATGTGGGTTTTCAATAAGGTGATGGCTTGCTGCAAATCTCCCTTTTTGAGAGCGGCCAGGATATCCTCATGCTCCCGTAAACTCTCCATCAAATCGCGGTGCCTCGAATAGGGCAGGGCCAATGTCGTCATCAAGGGCAGCCACAACACCAACAGGTTTTCCTCCCGGTACCTTTCAATGATGGAGCGGTGGAAGGCTACGTCATATTCAATAACCTCCGAAAGGTCGCCAAATTCGGCGGCCACCCGAAAATGCCTTAAAATTTTTTCCGCCGTGAGAAGGTCATCCCCGGACCAATGGGGAAACCCGTCTTGCAACGCGAGCGTTTCCAGGTCCCGGCGCGTCCGCAAGTAAATGCGACGCGCTTTCCGGGAGGGCATGCGATTGATCGAGACCCCTCTGTTGGGAAGAGCCCTCAGAAGGCCCTCTTTGGATAATTCCAGCATCACGTCGCGAATGGGCCCGCGGCTCACCCCGAATTGATCGGCCAAGGTTTCTTCCTTGATACGGGTCCCTTCGCTCCATTTGCCGGCCAGTATTTGCCCCCGGAGGGTGTCGGCGATTTGCCGTTTTAGTGGTGTAGGCATTGTTTTTCATGTAGAGGATTAAGAAGTTGACCTCAAACAAATTAAGTAAAGAATTCTTTGTAAATTGTTTGCAATACAAGTTGGCAACCATGCAAACCACGGTTCGGTTAAAAGAGTTTGAGAATCGCTGGGAAATCACATTGATCCCTCCCGAGGGAAAACCCCCTACCCTGGATCGAGAGGTAATGACCCAATTGCAGGCCGCTTTGGCTACCATCGCCAAGGCATTGTCCAAATCCGAAAATGGACGGTGCCGACTCCTGGTGGTGCAGAGCGCGAGCGAACGCTACTTCTGCGTGGGCGCCAATATAGGGGTACTCCCTACTTTGTCGGTGGAAACCATTCCCCAATGGAATACCTGGGGGCACGATACTTTCAATGCCTTGGAAGATTTGCCCATTCCGGTGGTGGCCAAAGTTCGCGGTTACGCCTTGGGAGGCGGTCTGGAGTTGGCCATGGCCTGCGATCTGATCGTGTGCGATCCCACCGCCAAAGTAGGACAGGTCGAGGCCAACCTGGGACTTGTGCCGGGTTGGGGGGGCTCTCACCGACTACCCAAGCGAATTGGAGAGGCAGGTGCAAAACGCCTATTCTTTACGGGAGAAATTATCGCTGCCCGAACCGCCCTCTCCCTGGGAGTAATCGATGAGATAAGGGAAAGGGAAGATTTGGATACCTATATCGAGAAGTTTTCCAACACGGTGTCTTTGAAAAGCCTGGTGGCGGTCGGCGGATTCAAGAAAATCCTGAACGAAGCCGAACGCTCTGCCAGGGATGGCAACGCCCTGGCAGAAAGCGCTTATTCGCAAGACTGCATCAAAAGTTCCGATACCAGGATGCGCATTCGCGATTTCCTGGATAAGGGAAAGAACTAACGGGAATGAGACTTCCACCACAGGCTTTGGAGAGTCTGAAGGTACTCGATTTTTCCCACGTATTTCAGGGCCCGATGGGAACGCAGATCCTGGCCGACTATGGAGCTGACGTGATAAAAGTGGAAAGACCTCCCCGAGGTGACTGGAGTCGGGCCTGGGGTCCCTTTATCAAAGGCGTATCGCTTCCGTTTGCCAATTTGAACCGAAACAAACGATCCCTTGCCGTCGATCTCAAATCGCAAGCGGGAAGGGAATTGGCAGGCAAGCTGATGGCGGAGACGGACGTGGTTGTGCACAACTTCAGAAAAGGAGTAATGGAGAAGCTCGGGTTTGGCTACGAGGATGCGCGCGCCGTCAATCCCGGACTCATTTACGCTTGGAGCAGCGGGTGGGGCGATTCGGGACCTTCAGCGGATTGCGGCCGGGGGGGCCACGACCTCATGGCTCGAGCCGAAGCGGGCTGGTTTCTGCAACCCGATAAGGATAATGCGCCCATACCGGGAGGGATGAGCGCGGACTACACCGCCGGATTGCACCTGATGATGGCCATTCTGATGGCCCTTTACCACCGAGAGAAAACGGGGCAGGGGCAATTTATTTCCACCGATCTATTCAGCGTCGCTTTTCACGCCCATATCTGGGATGGCGCATCCCAGATGAACGGGGCCAAGATCGATGCGCCCGCAGCATTGGGAGGAACCGAGGAAGCGATTCTGAAGGCCTTTGCCACGAAAGACGGCTACATTGAAATCTCTCCGGTGTTTTCCGATAACGCATTGAGGGACATTTCCCTGGCCCTCGGTCTGAACGATCTTTCCGAAGATCCTCGATTTGCCACGGAGAAAAAACAATTGAAGAACCGCGAGACGCTCAACGCCCTATTGGCAGAGCGATTCCGGGCCAGGACCACTGAAACATGGATGGCCGAATTGGAACCACAGGGCATTTTTTGCGCCCGGGTCCACACCTTTGCCGAGGCCACCGAGCATCCCCAAACCGCCCCCAATAATCTGATCGTTGAAATGGAGCACCCCGAGGCGGGCGATCTGAAGTTGTCGGGCACACCCATTCGGCTTCAGGCTACCCCACCCCAATTGCGGCACCCCCCCCCGGATTTGGGAGAACACTCCACCGTCATTGCCCGTGAACTCGGTTACACTCAAGAGGAAATCGACCGATTGGTCGAGAACGGCGTGCTGGTCACGTCCGCCTCCTGACCGGCTATCGGAGGAACGTGCCGTGGATTTGGCCTCTTGACACAATTATACAAACTTTGTATGGGCTGCAACATGAGTAATGTTACGGTCAATATTTCGATTCAGGACAAACTGCTGAAGGAAATTGATTCCGTGGCAGCCCGGGAGTCTCGCTCACGGTCCGAACTTCTCCGTCAGGCCGCACGCGTTTATGTGCGGCGCCAGAAGCAGTGGGAGGACGTATTTCGCCTCGGAGACCGCCTCAACCAGCGGCTTAAACTAAAAAAAAGTGATGTCGAAACGGAAATTCGGAGTGTGCGGCGACGCAAAAGCAGAAGGTTGTGAACATCGTTTGCGACACGAACATCCTTGTGTCGGGCCTTCTTTTTGGCGGCAACCCTCGAAATATCATTCGGGCAGCATCCCGAGGCCTCGTAATCAATTACATTTCGGCGCCTATCTTACGTGAACTGGAAGATGTTCTCAGCCGCCCAAAATTCGGGCTTCGATCCGAAGAGGTTCACGAAATAATGGCACTGGTGCGGGACACGTTTGACTTTATTGAACCCCGCCTTGTCATCGAAGCCGTTACGAGTGATCCGGATGATGAGCGCATTTTAGAAGCGGCAGTTGCTTCCAATGCCCAATACATCGTTTCCGGCGATAGACACCTACTCAAATTGGGGAAGTGGGAGGAGATTCCTATCGTGACAGCAGAGGTCTTCATTCGCGAAGTAATAGACCTTGGTTCTACTCGGACCGTTTAGAACGACGAGGTCATGTCCGTCTCGACCGAGGTCTCGACCACTTTCTTTTCATGAGTCGATCCTTCGATCAAACCCTTGAGCATGCTTTCGTATGCGGCTGAATCGAGGGGCAGGGCAATGGGCCGATGGTGGAGCCCGGAGAAGAGGATGGCATTGGCCAGTTCCACCGAGTGGATGCCATCCGCGGCCGGGAAAAGGAGTTCGGCCTCCCCCCGGATCGCATCGGAAAAATTCTTGAACACACCCATGTGCTGGGACCCCCTTCCTTCGATCGGAATTTCCACGTCCCAGGTGGGAACCTTGCCAAATCCCTGAGGGCATTTCTTGGAAAAAACCGAGGACTCGGTTTCGTTGCGGGTCCAGCGAATGGAATCCCCTTCCAGCACGACCAGGCCGCGCTCGGCCGCAATCTCCAACCGGTTGACCCCGGGCGCTTCCCCGGTAGTGGATATGAAGACTCCGGTAGTTCCGTTCGCATAGCGCATTAAGGCGGTGACCGCATCCTCGACTTCGATATCGTGAAAGCGGCCCAGATCGCATTGGGCAAAGATTTCCACCGGCATGCCAAACAACCACTGCCACAAATCCAATTGGTGGGGACACTGATTGAGGAGCACCCCACCCCCCTCACCTTTCCAGGTGGCGCGCCAAGCGCCCGAGGAATAGTAGGCTTCGGTACGAAACCAATCCGTCACCGTCCATTGAATGCGGTTTATTCGACCCAGTTGGCCCGTTTCAATCAGGCTTTTGAGCTTCCGGAATCGGGGATCGGTTCTTTGGTTGAGCATGGCGGCAAAGACCTGGTTCTCATTCTCATGGGCGGCGATGAGGCGCTCGCAATCGGCCTTGTGGACGGAAATCGGTTTATCGACCAGCACATGAAGGCCGGCCTCCAAAGCTGCGATACCAAGGGTGGTATGAAAATAGTGAGGGGTGGCGATATGCACCGCCTCCACCGAATCCGACTGGAACATCTCGTGCGGGTCGGTGAACCTCTCAACCGCTTCGAAGCGGGCCGTGCGTTCCTTCTGCACATCACAAACCGCAGCCAGATTCAGGCCGGGAACCTGCCCCTCCAAAAGCGCCTGGGCGTAAAACCGACCCATGTTTCCCAATCCGATAATGCCAAGTCCAACTTCATTTTTCATAATGATTCATCCTTCTAATATCATGTCTTGCTAATATGTTCCCACAATACGGGTCAAAGGGGTCAGTTATAAATTTTCAACCCGAGGACATGTCAAAATTTAACGACTGATCCCTCACCGAGCCTTGGCGGCATAAGCTATGGCGTCCTCTATGCGGTCCATGTCCTCTGCTGTAAAGCTGGCTGAAATGGCCGTTCGGATGAGGTCCTTCCCCGGTGGAACAGCCGGGGGAAGGACCAGATTTGCATAGACCCCCCTCTCCATGAGCCGTTGTTGAAAAAAATAGGCCTTTTCCTTGCTTCCGACCAGGATGGGGACGGCGGGGGTCTGGCTTTGCCAGTAGTCGAGGTTCAAGCTTTCCAGGAAATCCAGGTATCGGCGGGTATTTTCCCATAAGCGCTGCAAATGCTCCGGCTCCTGCCGTTGAATTTCCAGCGCCTTGGCCGCGGCGGAGGCTTGGGAAGGACTCAAGGCAGCGCTGAATATGGTTTGTTTGGAATAGGTTCTCAGATACTCGATGACGGAGCGGTCCGCCGCGATAAATCCACCGGTGCTGGCCAGGGATTTGGAAAAACTACCGCATATGACGTCGATTTGATCCTCCACGCCGAAGTGATGGGCCGTACCCCGGCCTTGTTCCCCCATGACCCCGAAACCATGGGCGTCGTCCAACAAGATGAAGCAATCGTGTTCGGAAGCGATTTTCACCCATTTTCGCAACGGACTGAGGTGGCCTTCCATGGAATAAACCCCTTCCACCACCAGCATCTTCTTGCGATGCGCGTCCACGTAGGACAACACATTTTCCAAATCGGCCGGATCGTTGTGGAAAAACCTTTCAATCGATGCCATGGACAGGCGGATTCCGTCCCACAAACTGGAATGCACATTTCGATCGACCAGTATGACATCGCCCTTGCCCACAAAAGCGGAGGCGGAGGCCAGACAGGAGAGGTATCCGGCCGAATGGATATGACAGGCTTCCTTACCCAAAAATTCGGCCAATTGTTCTTCCAGTTCGGAGTGGTAACGGCGGCTTCCGTTGGAAATCCGGGATCCGGTTGAACTGGTGCCCCATTCCATCAAGGCATCCCGCGCCGCTTCCCTGACCCTCGGATCATAGGCCAGCCCCAGGTAATCGTTGCTGGACAGCATCAGGAGTTCACGTCCATCGAGCCAGACCTTGTTGCCTTCCTGCCGGTCGAAGGACTGATACCACAAATCGTATTTCAACCGCAGGCGGGTGATGTCATCGGCTACTATCCGCTTCTTGAGCGAACTCTCGAAACCACCTTTATTCTTCGAAAAAAAAGGCATCTGTTGAAAAGGAGTTATTGTCCCAGGCTGGAACTCACGGAAAAGACGGCGGCGACAATGCCAAATACCACCATGGCCACAAATAGAAAGGCGAAAAACAGCGCCCCCAGGGAAATGACCCCGCTCAGGGCGGACAACCCCAGGGCGAGTTTCTTCTGAAAAATTTTGGAGACTTCGTAAAAACTGGGCACCAGGTTGCCGGTGTTTTCCCCCACGGAAATCAAATCGATCATGATGTCCGGCATCAGGGCCATGCTCTCCAATGCCTTGGAAACCGCCACCCCTTCCAAAACTTTTTGCCGCACCTCCTTGAAGGCCAGGGCAACGGCCGCGTTTCCAATGGTGCGTTCGGTCAACTTGAAGGATTCCACCGTTGTTACTCCATTTTCCAGCAGGAGTCCGAGGGTCTGGGTGATGCGGGTGGTTTCGGCAAAAATGATCATGTTTCCCACCAGGGGAAGGCGCAAAAAGAAGCGGTCCAGCAGTAGACGCCCTCTGCTCGTCTTATACCACCTCCAGGAACCGACCGCTATAACTCCGATTCCGGCCAGTATAAAGGGACCGTAATAGAGGAGAAAATCGGCAGTGCCGATCAGGGCTTGGGTGATGAACGGCAACTGTCCTCCCAGGGAATCGAAGAGGCTCTGCAATCGGGGCATGAGGACGAAAAGGAAAAACAGGACGACACCAAAGGCGACGAGGAGAATGATACCGGGATAGACCAGGGAAGTGATCACCTTGGAGCGCATTTCCCGTTGGTTTTCCCTGTATTGAATGAGCCGTCCCAACACCTCGTGAAGACTGCCCGTCACCTCTCCCGCCCCGATCAAATTTATGGTAGAAGGCTCAAAAACAGGACCAAATTCGGCCAGGGCATCGGAAAAGGAACGGCCCTCCTGAACGCTTCTGAGCAAGCGCTTGTTGATGGCGTGCTGGGCCGGGTCCTTGATGCGATTGTGGAGAATGCGAAGAGCTTCGGCAATGGGAAGACCGCTTTTATACAATTCCTGAAAATTTTTCAGGAAGGGCAACACGTGACGCCGACCGACTTTTGCGGCTTTGGGCGACTTGCGGCGGGATTTAATCAGTGCCGCGATGGAATTTCCCCCTTTACCGCCTTTATCGTTCGGGAAGGCGCCCTCGGAAACCTTAATGGGGGTCAAGCCGCGACTGCGAATTTTCCTAAGGGCTTCTTTGCGGTCCGCTGCGGTTAATTGGCTGGAAACAAGGGTTCCGGCGGCATCCCGCGCCGAATAGGAGAAATCAGCCATCCGGCGACCGGGATTTGGAATTTTCTGAAGAGCCCTCCAATTCGATGACGCGGAAGATTTCTTCCAGGGAGGTCGTCCCATTCCGCACCAGATTCCAGGCGGAATCCTTCAGGGCTTTCATTCCGTGTTGGGACGCTTTGCGCCGAATTTCGCGGGAGGAAGCGCGGTCCACAATCAAGTCGTGCAGGTTGTCGTCGACCCGGAGAATTTCGAAGATCCCGATGCGCCCCGAATACCCGGTACCGCGGCACTGGCCGCAGCCTTGGGGGCGGAACAGACCGGTCACGCCATCGGCCCTGGAGGGAGGCAAGCGCAAGCTTTGCATGGTTTCCATGAGTTCCTCCCGGGTGACGGGGTGAGGTTGGGCGCAAACCGGACACAGTCTTCGCACCAGGCGCTGGGCGATTACCATTTCAATGGCCGAGGCGATGAGAAAGGGTTCGATGCCCATATCGATCAAACGGGTCAAGGCGCCGGGGGCGTCGTTGGTATGAAGAGTGCTGAATACCAGGTGTCCGGTAAGAGAAGCCTGGATACCGATTTCGGCGGTCTCCGTATCCCTCATCTCTCCCACCATGATAATATCGGGGTCCTGCCGCAGGACGTGCCGCAAGGCTTGGGGAAACCCGAAGTCGATTTCGTTGTTTACCTGAATCTGATTTACCCCCTCCACTTCGTATTCTACCGGATCTTCAATGGTGATTACCCGCTTGTCCGATGAGTTGACCTCCCGGATAAATGCATTGAGGGAAGTGGATTTTCCCGCCCCGGTCGGTCCGGTCACCAAGACGATGCCATGGGGCAATCCCAGAACCTCATCGACAACGGCCCGATCTTCCTCGGGAAGCCCCAATTCAACAAAAGTGAGCGGTTTGGATTTTTTGTTCAAAAGGCGCAAACTGACACTTTCACCGTGGAGGGTTGGTACGGTAGAGAGGCGAATATCGAGTTCACTGTCGCCAGACTTGTAGGTGATGCGGCCATCCTGGGGGCGCCTGCGTTCTGAAATATTGAGTTTGGCCATAATTTTCATGCGGGATATTACGGCCTCCTGATAGCGTCGGAGGTTATCGGGAACGGGTATGGATACGAGGCCTCCATCCACCCGGTAGCGGATACGCAGGACTTCGGCCTGGGGTTCGATGTGGATATCGGTGGCCGAATCCTGGACGGCCTGATGAATGATTTCATTCACGAACCGGATAATGGCGGCATCCTCATCTTCTTCGTCCACCTCCACCTGGTTTTCCAATAGCTCGGCTTCCTCCTCCTCGAAGCTCTCGGAACCCACCCCGAAAAATTCGGTGATGAACCGGTTGGCCAACTCGGGATGAACCAGTTTCCAGGTAACTTCCCGGCCAAGGGTGGAAAAAATCCAATCATCCATCAGGCCGTCCGGGGGCCAGACGGTTCCGAGAATCCACTCGTTTCCCTCACTCCCCATGGGCAGGCAATGGTACTCGTGGATAATACGGACCGGCATTTCCCGAACCTGCTCGGGGTTGAACTGCGGCCTCTCCTCTATGGCATAGCCCGATTCACGCGACACCCGCGAAAGGGCCTCCTCCAGATCGCAGCCTATGAATTGGGCCATCAATTGCAGGCGCTCCTTGCGGTGAGACGCCAATACACGGACCCGGTCCGCCTCGGAAAAATTGCCTATCAACTGGAGCGGATCGAAGGTGGCGCTGACCATGGTGGGAGGAGGGAATTAGCGATTGGACCGGTTGGAAGGCTGGCTCGTCCCGCGTCCCTGGGAACTATTGGACGATCCGGAACCAGGGGTGGATTGTTGGCGCAATTGGTCGGCCAGGGCCTGTCGGCGTTCTCTCAGAATTTCCAGGTTGCGGCGCGAAGGTCTGCTGGTATCGACGGTCCGAGTTGCCCGGGAGGCCGTTCCGCCGCTGGTAGTACTGGCAGGGGTGGTGGGTTGGGTGGTCCCGGTCGGCGTCGTGGGAGCCTTGGGAGCGCTGGCCGCGGTTGGCTTGGCGTATTCATTCAATTGAAGCTGGTGGGACAGGTTATCGGGTTCGGAGTGTATGATCACCGTGTTGCCATCCGGATTATAATCCCTGATGATCAATCCATCCTCCTGCACCCCTTGTCCGATCCATTTGCTTTGGCGAGTGGAGGGATCGTAGATGCTAAAAATATATTCTCCTCCAATGGAGGTAATGCCCCGCAACTGCAGGAGGGCCAAGGAGGTAGTTTCCGATTCGTCCGCATTTCCCGCCCCTGGCTTGACCGGGGGCAGAAAGGGAGAATTTTCCAACAGGGAAACCGTCCCTTGTCCCTGGGACAGAAGGGGAACCAGAACCGTGGTCCAGAACACAATCCAATGTTTCATTCCTCAAAATCCCCTTCTTCCAGGTCCTCGAACGTTCCGGAATCGTTCCCGGATGGCTCGATCAGTTGGACATCTCCCCTGAGCGCTTTGCCGATCAATTCCGCATCGCCAAAATTTTCCGCTTTTTCCAGGGCATCGTCATAGGCCTCGCCCGAAGTTCTCAAGATTTTCGGCCGAATGAAAAAGACGAGTTCCTGTTGCCGGTTGGTTTCCGACCGGGGTTGGAAAAGCAGGTTCAGTATGGGAATTTCCCCCAGGATCCCCACCCGATTCTCACTTTCATCGGTGAAGGCGTCCTGAAAGCCGGCCAGGGTAATCAATTCCCCGTCCGATACCGTCAGGAAGGAAGTGGCTTGCCTCCGCGTGATGATGGGTTGTTCGTTGCCGTCGATTTCCACGCTACCCCCCAGGTTGTCCACCGTCTGGTCGATTTGCATTTGGATGGAGCCGTCTGAGCCGATCAGAGGGGTCACGGTCAATTCAATTCCAATGTCGCGGTATTGAACGGTGCTTCTGGTGAAGGTTCCTCCCGTAATGTCCGACTGGGAACCGGTAATGATGGGACGGGACTCCCCGACTATGATCAAAGCCTCCTTGTTGTGAGTCGTCACAATGGTGGGAACGCTGATGAGGCGGATATTATTATTGGTCTTGGCGATGTTGAAGACCATGTTCATGGAAAGACGAGAGGGGGATATGCCGGTGTTTTCCCCAAAGGGCGTAAGGCTGACTCGGCCGCTGCTGATACCGGTGATATAACTTTGATCCCAGTCACCGGCATAGTTGAATCCAAAGGCTTTGATACCGGAATCATCACTGCTGTTGAGACTGACCTCCGCTATGACGACGTCGATCCGGACTTGGGGCAACAACACGTCGATCTTCTCAATCAACTGTTTGGCCTGCTCGATATCCCGCTTGGTTCCCGTCACGATAAGGGAGTTGCTGCGTTCGTCGGCTACGATGGTCAACTTGTCGCTGAATTGCAGCCCATAGTCATCCCCTCCGGCGCGGGAAGCGCCCCGAACCGTCACACTGGGAGTCGGTTGGGCCTGAGCCGGCTGGCCCTGGGCGGCGCCAGCCTGGGCCCTGGTTCTCTGTTGGACTTCCGGACCGTCGTCGTCCTCCTGGCCGGAAATTATCTCATTCAGAATCCCGGTAATTTCGGCCGCGTCACCGTGGCGCAACGGGACGACCTCGTTAAAAATGGAAAGGCCCTTATCCGAATCGATCTCCTGGATAAACTGCTCGATCACCGGCAAGTTGCTGGGGTGAGTGACCAGGATGATCTGGTTGGTGCGGTCATCGGCCTGGATGGTGGAGTTTGGATTCAGGTATTTGGAATAACCCGAGGTAATAATGGATTCCACCTGCGCCACCACCTCGGATGCGATGGCGTTCTCGATCTCATAGAATTTTACGATCACATTGGGGTTGGAGGGCTGGTCCACCTGCTGGAGAATCTTATCGATTCGCTGCAGGTTGATCAAGGTGTCGCTGACCAGAACGGTATTGGCTTTTTCAAAAAGAAATATCTGTCCGATTCCCGGGCTGAGAAACGGTTGGACCAACGGTTGAAATTCCGCGGATGTGAGGAAATTCAGGGAAAAGACTTTGGTGAAGATTCCCCCGGTTTCGGGCAGACCCGTGAGATCCCCCTCCAGGAAAGTAGGGGTTCGCCCCGTTATGGAAGCGACGGGAACCACCCTGAGAAACAGATCGCCCTGTTCGATGATCGCTACCCCGTTGAGGGACAGAAGGCTTTCCAGCGCCTCGATCCGTTCCTCCACGCTCATGGAACGCTGACTGGTAAAATTGAACCCTGGATTGGGCAATGACTGCGGGCGAATAACGGAACGGCCCGTCAGCTTCTCCAGCAACGCCAGTACCGAATCCACCGAATCGCCTCGCAGGATGAGCGGCGCGAATCCTTCCTCCTGCCCCTGGAGCCGGGGAAAGGACACGGAGATGAAGCCGAAAAAAGCGAAGATGAGGAGCCCGGTTCTCCCGAGCCGGAGGTGGGCGGTTCCTCGAAATCGATGGAGGCGGGCGATCATAGGGTTGGGGCCGTCATCTCGACCGAGGAGATAAAGAACTGGGCGTTGAGGAGGTTCTGATCGGCCCGGTCGGCCGTCACGATAACCCGATCCAGGGTGACGTAGGGGACCAATCGCTTCAGGTTGTCCGACAGTCTTAAGACCGATTCAAATTCGGCTTTGTTCACGTTCAACCGGATATTGTGAAAGGTAAAGAGGGTTCCGGTTTCCGATCGCGGACTGTTAATGGAATACTGCAACTCCAATGGCCTGATTATTTCGGAAATCCTTCCCACCAACTCGGTGCTGGAAAGGGTTCTGTCGGAGTCGAATTGAGTGGTTTTTTCAATGAGTTGAGCTTCGATGTAATCCCCCGTGTCAAGTATCTGAAGCGCATTCCCGATTTGTTGCCGGGCGTGGGAAAGCGATTGGGCGCTTTGGCGGTAGCGGGAAACCGTAGACCCCAGCCAGACGAACCCTATCCCGCCCAGAAATAGAAACAACAACACCTTTTCCCGGGTGGTGGTAACTTTGTAAAGCCTCTTTATCGACGCGATCACAATTCGGTTAAAAAGGTTTGGGGTTCCAGTGCTCCTTGCTTGAATTCGACCCGCAACCTGAAAGTCGATCGATTGTTGGCGTCGCGCAAATTGCTGATTTCGATGCCGGAAAGGAATTCGAGTTCCTTGAGGCTCTCCTCAAACCCCTTTACTTCTCCCGAATTGGCGCTGATGGCCTCGATCTGCAAGGCATTGCTGTTTTCCGCGATAAACCGGGTAAAGTAGATATTGGTCGGACGCACCCGGTTGATGGCGTCGAGCATTTCGAAGGGCAGCAACTGGCTGGTGGTAATCATGTTGATTTTGGCCAGCATGTCCCCCTTGCGTTCCACTACTTCGGCCATCGGCTTCAGTTCGGAAGCCACTTCAGATTCCTTGGCATGCCATTTCTTCAACCCTGCCAATCCGCCCTCGAGAAGCCCCAGTAGAAAAAACAGAAAGATGGCCGCCACACTGCACCGCCAAAGACGCATGGTCCATTTTTGTTTTTTCATCAACAACTCCTTCGCCTCCGATTTCCGGATATCCCGCTCCCACAACCGACTGGAGGAGGGCAAGTGCACTTTCCGAGGAGGCCCGGCCTCCCCGTCCCGCGGAATCAACTCGATAGCGGAAGGGTTCTGGCGGTCCCCCGCATCCTGGTTGCGCACGTATACGGCATCCGGAATGTCAACCTCCTTAAAATCGCATACGGGATCGGACGGGGTAGGCTCCCTGGACAGGGCCAATTGTTGTCGTATCCGCCAAATGATCCGGTCTTTGGCTTCCACCAAAACATCATCCCCGGGTTCCCCGCCTTCCAATTGGATACCCACCACACTTTGCGGTACCGTATCCATGGCAGGGAAAAGCGCACCGCTCAACCTGTCTTCATGAAGAAAAAAGATCAGGGTGGGCCGATCGAAGGTCAGGCCGAAGGTTTGGGCAAAATCGGGAAAAACATAGTCGGCGGAATCGGTGTCCGCCATGGGGGTTTTCAGCTTTTGGTCGAAGGCGGCATAAACGAACAAGCGGCCCGTTTCGCGGGAGCAGGTGTAGCCCCAGTGCAATTGCTTCTCGTTGAAGGGAGACAGTTCCTCCACGGTCAACTCGACATATTCCCGGAGTTCGCCGCCTTTCAAACCCTCGGGCAGGGGTAAGGACCGGTTGACAAACCAATTCCCCGGAACGAAATGGGGTTCAACCGGATCCTCGTTTCCCAAAAGTAGTCGCATCCTCTGTGGAAGTTTGGCCATGAGCAATTAATAGGCCGAGAATAGGGAGTTTCTTTCCCCGTTAAAGCGCAATTTCATTTTCGAAAACCTCTACGACAACGAGGGGATACTGAAGGCTGTTTATTCGACTGGTCCTTTCGCTGGCATCCTCGACCGCAAAGACGGGCTCCTCTCTTTGAAAACGGTCGTAAGCGGTGTTTTGGTTACGTGGAATTTCCCCTCCGACCGAGATCAGGGCGCGAAGTTCGAAAACATTCAGCCCGCTTTTCACGGTAACGTAAAGGTTCAACCAGCGAATGCGATTGGAAATCCTGATTCCGGGAAGGGCGGCCCGAATGGTTTCCGGCACCTCGCCGAGGTTTTGGAAATACCGGTCGTCGCCGGTGCCGCGCACACCGTCATCCCCAGCCAAATACTCCCAGAAAGGCTGTTGTTCATAGGTCATTCCCTCCTCCCCCAGGGAAAAGAGAGTAGCCTCGGCGGTATTTATATTCACCTCGGAATCGTTTACCGGGGAAAACAAGCTGTTCATGAAAAGAAAGAGTTCGTTGGGTCGTCCATCCAGTTCGAAGAACTGCTCATTGAACCCTCCGATCAAAGCCAGTTCATTCATGGAATAGAGGGGTTGATTGGGGGGTTCATAGGGAATGGGCATATCCCAATAATAATCGTTTTCAGCTCCGTTGGCCCTTTCCAGGTCGTCA
This sequence comes from Opitutales bacterium, assembly GCA_022824405.1. Classification (GTDB taxonomy): domain Bacteria; phylum Verrucomicrobiota; class Verrucomicrobiia; order Opitutales; family UBA2995; genus JAABVD01. Next base: position 34,101 of record JAJDZZ010000049.1, on the reverse strand, counting down.
TCATCCACCCAATCCTGCAGTTTGTCGACCAATTCGGAAGCGGTGTAGTCGTCGTAACCCAGGGTCTCGAGAATAGCCCGGAAGAGGATGTCATCCCCGTAGAGGCTGGACAGGGGAAGTTTTCCCGTTTCATCGACAAATTCCACCGTCACGGAATCGACCTCGGGAAAAGAGATGCCGGCAATGGCCAAGGGATCGCCCCAGCCCTGCGTAGGGGCGTAGAGGGCCTGGTCGTATTCTCCGTAAGCCGCCATAACAGCCAGGCTGACTTCCAAAGTGGAATAAGCCACCCTTCGAAGCTCCCGCTCGGCCCCCTTCATGGCATACATCCGAATGTGCGGCATGATATGCTCCGTAAAGGAGGCCAGCAACAGGCTGAGCAACGCTATCATGACCATAACGAATATAATAATGCTGCCCCGACGATTCCTGATTGGCATCACTATCAATAAAGAGGCACCCCTTCCCCGGTTTTCGGCAGATTGATCATGTAGGAGATCGCCTCGTCCTCGCTCTCAAAAAACAGCTTTATGCGGTTGGGTATGTCGTAGAGCCGCTCCGTATTGTAACGCAGTTCGTCCTCGAGTTCCCAAACCTCATCCTCGGCATCGAAATAGTGATACTCCATTCGTGTCACAAAGGGGGATATCAGGGTCTGCCGGGGCGGTATTTCTTCAAAATCCACTTCCAGACGCGACTGCCAATAAAGGGCCAGGCCGACATCCTCGATGACCTCGAGTTGGTAGAGCACGTAAGGAAGCGGTTGAGCCCCCCAGGCAATAATGCCGTCGCTGGCCTGAACCTCCCAGGATAACAGGGGAGGTCCGGTTCGGTTGAATTCTCCCGAGGTGTGATCGAGAAAAACATAAGCCGTCCCAGTGGTTTGCACCGGCAAGGCCCGGGCAAATCCACGCTTGAGGAAATCCACCACCTGCCGGGAATGCACTTCCAGATTGCGCACGGGGGTGGTTCCGCGCCAAATGTCGCTCAAACCGGCCGTGAGCAACAATACGGAGGTCATGATGGCGGCGGCCAGGGACAGAGCAAGCAGCACTTCCAATAGGGTGAATCCGTATGATCGGTCTGGGTGGGATTTTCTCATCTTGAACCGAAATAACCCCATCCCCATTGCTGGTCTTCGCGAAAATCCGTCATGCGTTCCTGGAGATCCTCCCGCAATCGATCATTCTCATCCGGGTCGGCCCAGGTTGGGCGCAAAAGGAAAAACTGCTCCTCTTCACTGGATTTGCCCCCTTTTTCGTCCACCCGTTCCACCCTCAGCCTCACCCGGAACAGGTTCGGTATCTCGGTGGGCTCGATCTCGGAGAACCAGATCCCGGTGGCGCCGTTGCCCAGATCGAACTCTCCCCCTTCAACGGCCTCATCCAAATCGCTCCTGAGCTGCAACTCCTGCCGGACGTAGGCCAGTTCCTCTTCCAAATTGGCCACCAGGCGACTCCGCTCGAAATTGGTCAGAATGTTGATGTAGGCTGCCACCAATACGGCGGAGGCAGTTCCGAAAATCAACATCGCTATCAGAACCTCAATCAGGGTAAAGCCGCTATCCCGGTCCTTCATCCACTTCGCTTTGTGATAAATCCCGTAAAAGGTTCCACTTCCAACTCGAGTTGGCGCGTGCCGTCCTCCAATCTCACCTTGAAGAGGGGCGAGGTGGCGTCGGGATAAAGGTTTATGCTATCGGCCCGATACCAGGATGAGTCCTGGAAGGACGCGCCCTTGGTCAGGGGCACCTGATAAAAAAATGTCGCGTTCAATTTCGAGGGCTTTCCCTCCAGGCCCTCAATGGGGTAATTGGAGACGACGGCCCGGTCCAGCAGGACGAACCGCTGATTCTCCTTGTCCCATACCAGTCGGTAGGTTTTGCGGTCTTCCACCGCCATCCACCGGCCTTCGCTTTGGGCCCTATGGAAAGCTTTCTCCAACTCCGCCATGGGCTGGGGTTCAATTATCTTATCCGCGTTCAGGGTAAACAGAACGGTTGCTCCACCGATCAGGACAAGGACCAAAAGCACCTCGAGAAGGGTGAATCCTCCTGCGGTTCTCACAGGCATCGGATATTGCGGGCTTTACCAGTTGCCGATGTCGTCGGCACTTTCCACTCCGTCGCTGCCGAGGGAAAAAAGGTCGTATTTATCGGTATTATTTTTCCCGGGAAACTGGTAGCGATAGTCCTGCCCCCAGGGATCGGCCGGAAGGTTTTCCACATAAGGGCCATTCCAGTTGGGGGCTTCCCCGGGTCGGTTCAATAATGCATCCAAGCCCTCCTCCGTAGTGGGGTAGCGACCATTGTCGATGCGGTAACGAAACAGGGCCGCCTTCAAAGTATCGTTAACGTAAATTTGCACCGTGTCTTCCTGCCCGCCCTGCAGGATTTTATCCACATTGTTGACGGCCAGGACAATCAGGCCGGCCAACAGGGCCAAAACCAGGAGGATTTCCAGGAGGGTGAACCCGTGGCGGCTCTTTTTTCTCGAATCGCGGACGGAAGGATGAATCCGGAAAGAAGCGTTCATGAATAATCGGAGCGGGCTAAATTAATAGATGTAAAAACCGGTCAGTCAAAATTCTCAGGCTGATTCCAATTCAGGATTAAACTAAGGGCAATGGCGGACAGAACTTCAATCTTTATCGACATTTCTCCTTTTCATGAACCCCGGAGGAAACAAATATGAGCCCCTTTGATGTCGATTGTCCCCCATCAAGTGTAATTCCCGACCATGGAAGGTTTTGTAGCCAAAGCGAACGATCCTCGGGAAACCCGAGCCGCACTTACCCCCGATTCCGCGGAGAAACTCACAGGCCTGGGAATAAACCTCTCGGCGGAAGAGGGTATCGGGGAAAAAAGCGGTTATCCGGACCGGCTCTACGCCGAAAAAGGAGTGAAGCTTCGACCCGACGATGCCGCCCTTCCCGGGGCCGACCTGATCCTGGGTCTGGAAATCCCCGATGCCAAAACCGTGGCCCGGTTTAAACCGGGCAGCTTGTTTGTCGGTTTTCTGGACCCGTTTTTCCGCACCGATCTTCTGCATGACCTGGCCCGGGCCGGGGTCAGCGCCATTTCCATGGAAATGATCCCCCGCACCACGCTGGCCCAAAAGATGGACGTGCTCAGTTCGCAGATGAATCTGGCCGGTTACCAGGCCGTCATCGCGGGGGCCGATCGCCTCAACAAAGCGCTACCCATGATGATGACTCCGGCCGGCACCATCTCCCCTTGCCGGGTATTTGTCATCGGCGTAGGAGTGGCCGGCCTGCAGGCCATTGCCACGGCCAAGCGGCTGGGGGCCCGGGTAGAAGCGTTCGATACCCGGCCCGTGGTTGAAGAACAGGTCAAATCCCTGGGGGCGAAGTTCATCAAAATCGACCTGGGAGAAACGGCCCAGACCGAACAGGGATACGCCGAGGAACTCACGGCCGAGCAAATCGCCTTGCAGCGCCGGGGCATGGCCAAGGTTTGCGCCAATTCGGATCTGATTATTACCACGGCCAAGCTTTTCGGTCGAAAGGCCCCGACTCTGGTGACCGGGGAAATGATTTCCGGAATGAAACCGGGCAGTGTAATCGTCGATCTGGCGGCGGCGAATGGCGGAAACGTGGAGGGCACCCGGCCCGACCGGGAGGTGGTTACGGAAAACGGTGTGATCATCGTAGGCCATAGTTTGCTCGAAGCCGAGGTCCCCTTCCACGCCACTCAAGTCTACGCCTCCAATATCGCAAACCTGTTGGAACACTTCTGGGACGGAGAAGCGAAGTCCCTCAACCTGGATCTGGAAGATGTCATCTTGCAGGGTTGTCTGCTCACACACGACGGCCAAATCATTCATCCCACTTTCAAGGAAAAGCTCGCTCAAAGGTAACGCCCAACAGCCATGGATATCATCCTGTTATTGTTTATTTTTACTTTGGCCGCCTTTCTCGGGTTCGAACTGATCTCCAAGGTCCCCTCCCAATTGCACACGCCCCTGATGTCCGGTTCCAATGCCATCTCTGGCATCACCATAGTTGGCGCCTTGATCGCTACCCTGCAGAATCCGGAGGGAAGCGCGGCCATGGTCCTTGGGTTCGCCGCCCTGGTCTTGGCTTCCATCAATGTGGTGGGGGGTTACAAGGTGACCGACCGCATGCTGGGAATGTTCAGGAAGAAAGGAGACCGGTAAAGGTGCAGACTCCCGGCCTGATCAATTTCTTCTACATCGCCTCGGCCATTCTGTTCATTTTTGGCATCAAGATGCTGGGCTCGGCTCATACCGCTCGCCGGGGAAACCTGGTTTCCTCGATCGGCATGTTGATCGCCATCGCCGTTACCCTGATCGACAGGCAGGTTTTGGGAAGCTGGATGTGGATTGCGGCGGGAATCCTGGCCGGCGGCTTGATTGGATTTTTTGCGGCGAAATGGGTCCGGATGACCAGAATGCCCGAAATGGTGGCCCTATTCAACGGTTTCGGAGGGCTGGCCAGCCTCCTGGTGGGCTGGGCCGAATACCAGAAATTCGTCGATGCCGGAGGGGGACGAATCGATGGATCCATCCCGGCGGCCATGGACCACTTCACCGCTTCCGTCATTTTTTTGGCTGTGTTTGTCGGGGGAATCACTTTTTCCGGCAGCGTCTATGCCTGGGGAAAACTATCCGGAAAGATCAGCGGCAAGGCCACGGTCTTCAGGGGCCAGAAAGCCGTCAACCTGTTGTTTTTGGCGGGAATCCTCATTGCCGGAATCCTTTATGCCTCGGGTCTGGCCGGGGAGGAGGCCTACGCGATTTTTCTGGGATTGATCCTGTTCTCCCTACTATTGGGGATCTTTGGTGTGATGCCCATCGGTGGCGGGGACATGCCGGTAGTCATTTCCCTTCTGAACAGTTGTTCGGGTTTGGCCGCCTGCGCCGCGGGGTTCGTCATCCGCAACAACGTGCTTATCGTGGCAGGCTGCCTGGTGGGGGCCAGCGGCCTGATTTTGACCATTATCATGTGCAAGGCCATGAACCGGACCCTGGCCAACGTGTTGCTCAGCGGTTTCGGCGCCACCGCGGAAAAGGCAGGCGCCAAGCAGGACGGGGAAATGAAACCCCTCAGCGTAGAAGACGCTTTCTACGTGTTGGAGGCGGCCAGCAACGTGATTTTCGTACCGGGTTACGGCATGGCGGTGGCCCAGGCCCAGCACGCGGTCAAGGAACTGGGAGATATTCTGGAAGAAAATGGGGCTGAAGTGCGTTACGTCATTCATCCCGTAGCCGGAAGAATGCCCGGGCACATGAATGTGCTCCTGGCCGAAGCCGACGTTGCCTACGAACAATTATCGGAGATGGATGACGTGAAACCCGTCATGTCCACTGTGGACGTGGCTATTGTCATCGGGGCCAATGACGTGGTGAACCCGGCGGCGGAGGAAGATCCCCAGAGCCCCATCTACGGAATGCCCATCATCAACGTTCACGAGGCCAAAACGGTGTTCGCCCTCAAACGGGGCCAAGGCGCAGGATTCTCCGGTTTGGTCAACCAGCTTTTCTTCCGGGAAAACACCCGCATGCTCTACGGCGACGCCAAACAGACGGTGACCAAACTGGTGGGCCAATTCAAAGATTGACCCGATTGGCGCATGGTCAAGCGGGGTAATTGAGGCGTAAAGGGGTCATTCCGTGGGAATTTTTATTTTCATCCGGTCCAGGCCTTTCCACTCCGCCTCTTCCTCCAGGCCGGGGGGAGCCCGGCGCAGCAGCAGCAAAAACAGGACAATTACGGCTGAACCGGCCCAAATGAACCAGTTTCCGTAGGTGACAAAAAAGGTATGCTCCCCCACGGAATGGGGATTATAACTCACCTCAACCACCTCGCTACCGGAGAAATAAATCGACCCCTCGTTCGATTTCAAAACATCGCGGATATTTCCATTTTCGTCGATCCAACCACTCCATCCCCCGTTGCCGACACGCACTACGGGCCGCCGCGTTTCCACCGCTCGCAGAACCGAATGAGCCGCGTGCTGATAGGGGGCCCCTTCCTCCCCGTACCAGGCATCGTTGGTGATCACGAACAACACCTGAGCTCCCTCGCGCACGGAGTCGGCTGCCAGGGAGGGGAATATGTCTTCGTAACAGATCAATGGCCCGATGAGCGTTTCTCCCCCCATCATCCTCAGCTTCAGTGGAGCGGACGACTTTCCCGGAGCAATGTCCCCGCCAATGGGAACGAATTTTTCGAGGAAAAACAAGGCTTGGCGAAAGGGGATGAATTCACCGAAGGGAACGCGTCGCCGTTTTTGGTAGTAGTCGGGGTCCAAGCCATCTTCCGGATAAACCAGCATGAACCCGTTGAACCACGGATCGTCCAGGACAGTGGGTCCCTCCGCCGCCAACGCGCCCATCAGAAGGGGCCCGCCGAAGTCCCGGGCCAATTTTTCCACCCAATCCCGCATGGCGGCATCGCCGATAACGGGATAGGGCATGGCCGCTTCGGGCAGGACCGCGATGTCCGCCCCGATATGCTTCTGGAAAATGACCAGATTCTCGAATTGGGACATGATCCGGGGAGACTGGGACGGTTCCCATTTCACCGTCTGGGGAATATAGGGTTGAACCAATGCGGCATCGAAGAGGGGAACCCGCTGCACGCGGACAAAGTTGAACTGGAAGATGCCGAAGGTGACAAACAGCCAAACCGCGATGCCCAGGAGAAATTCGGGACAAAACCGCTGCCACCCGCGCTTCCTTCCCTGCAAAAGATGCCGAATATAGAACGCGATGGTCACCCCCACCAAAAGCAGAACAAAGGAAACCCCATAGAAACCGGTCAGGGAGGAAATCTGAAGCATGACGGGGCGCTTCCACTGGCTGGCGGCGAGGGGCAACCAGGGAAACCCGGTCAGGAAAAATGTGCGGACAAATTCCAGTATGACCCAGGCGGAACATACGCTTAGTATGCCCAAAAAACGGGTCGGAAAACCGCGGTCCTTGAACCGGGGAACCCACCAGAAAACCAATAGGGCCCACCCGACGGGAAAGAGGGTCAGGACCGAGGCCAGGCCGAACCAGCCCAGCCAGGTGACGTGGCGTAACCAAAATATCAAAACCAGCCAGGAAAGCCAGAAGGCCCCTCCCGCCGTCGCCATAAAAATCCTGAGGGAGGGAGGTCTGTAAAATAGCCACAGCAGGATGGGAACGGGAAGCAGGTAGGCCAACTCGGCGATGTCGTAAGGCGGGAAGGCAAAGGTGTGAAAACAGAAAGTGGAAACAAACACGGCCGAGGCCCAAAGCGTTGGGTTCCACTGGACGGTCAATTTCGATTTCATGCCTTACCCACAGCCAACTGGAGCAACCCCTGCCCAGGCGGGCTACCTGCCGTAACAGCAGTACTTGTATTTCTTTCCGCTGCCGCAGGGACAGGGCTGATTTCTTCCCACTTTCGGCATCTTGCGTCGAAACGGTTCGGCCTTGACCCGCGCCGCGGGATTCACGGCCGGTCGCCTGCTTCCAATACCCGGCGCCACGGGCGTCTGGTTCGGGGTGGCCCTTCCTTCGGCCGCGGTTGGGGCGGCGGCGCGGGCCAAAGCCGGTTGCACGGCCTGGGCCTTGTTCATGCGATCCTGCAAAGCATCGATGATATTGCGTTCCAGCATGACAGCGGAACGGAACAGGGAAGTGGCTATTTGCGAACGGACATTTTCCAGCAATTGCTCGAAATAGAGGTAGGCCTCGTTCTTATACTCATTCAATGGATCCTTCTGCCCCAGGCGCCGCAGTTCAACCCCACGCCGCAAATCCTCCATTTCCGTCAGGTGGTCCTGCCAGTGCCGGTCGAGGGCGGAAATAACAATCCAGCGCTCCAGATTTTTGAAGGCATCGGGTTGTTGAAGCGCTTCCTTGGAATCATAGGCATGGCGAATTTTTTCGAATATGGACTCTCGCGCCGTTTTGGCCGTAGACCAATCGATGTCATCCCCTCCCATGGCAATGGGAAAGTGGGTGTTGATCCAGCGAACCAAGGCTTCGCGTCCCTCGGAATCGCCCCTGTCTCCCATTAGTTCGGGGTGTTCCAACCGGACCTCCAGCTCCTCTTCGATCATTTCATATATTATCTCCTTGGGTTGGTCCAGATGGAGGGCTTCATTGCGCAATCCGTAGACCACTTCCCTTTGCTGGTTCAGCACATCGTCGTATTGAAGAAGTCGTTTTCGAATGGCATAATTTTGCTGCTCCACTTTCTTCTGGGCGCTTTCGATAGACCGATTCAGGAGGGGGTGAGCCAATTCGTCGTCCTCGCTGAAAGACTTTTCCATGATGTTGGCAATGGGCCCCGGCTGGGCGAACAAACGCATCAGGTTATCCTCCAGGGAAATGAAAAACTTGGATTTGCCGCGGTCTCCCTGACGGGCGCAGCGTCCTCTCAATTGCCGGTCGATGCGACGCGACTCATGGCGCTCCGTGCCCAGCACGAGCAATCCGCCCATCTCTTCCACGCCTTCTCCCAATTTGATGTCCGTACCGCGGCCAGCCATGTTGGTGGCGATGGTAACCGCTCCGGTCTGCCCGGCCCGGGCCACGATCTCGGCTTCTTTTTCGTGGAACTTGGCATTGAGGACGGTATGGGGGATATGCACTCGCTTGAGCATGCGGCTCAGGACCTCGGACGATTCCACCGAGGCCGTGCCCACCAGAACCGGCTGACCCTTCCCGTGGGCTTCTTGAATATCCTGGATGGCCGCATTGTACTTTGCCCGCCTGGTCTTGTAGATGACGTCATTGAGGTCGTTTCGCTGGTTCGGCTTATGGGTCGGAACAACCATTACGTCCATGCTGTAGATATCGTAAAATTCGGTTGCCTCCGTTTCCGCCGTGCCCGTCATGCCAGCCAGTTTTTCATACTGCCGGAAGTAATTTTGAATGGTGATGGTGGCATAGGTTTTGGTTTCCTTTTCGATGGCCACCCCTTCCTTGGCCTCCACCGCCTGGTGCAATCCGTCACTCCAGCGGCGACCGGGCATAATGCGGCCGGTGTTTTTATCGACGATCTGCACCTTGTTATTCTGCACCACGTATTCCACGTCCTTCTCGTAAAGTGAGTAGGCCCTCAACAATTGGCTGATGGTGTGGATCTCCTCGCTCGTCTTCTCAAATTTCTCCTGCCATTCCGTTTTCTTTTCCTCCCGCTCGCGGGAGCTCAGGGAGGTGTCCTTGTCCAGTTCACTAAATAGGCTGGGAAGGTCCGGCAATACAAAGGCATCGGGGTCATCCGGTCGTATGAGCTGGCGGCCCTTTTCCGTCAGGTCGGCCTGGTGCTGCTTTTCATCAATGACGAAAAACAGCTTCTCCTTGAGCTGGAAAAGCTCCGCCTTGCGCATGTCGTTGTGCATTTCCAGATCGGCCTTTTCTATCAACTTTCGGGTAGGGCCCTCTTCCAACATGCGCAAGAGTTGCTTGTTCTTGGGCATTCCCATTCGGACCTGGAGCAGATCCAGGCCTACATCTATCTCTTCCTGAGGTTTTCCGACGTCTTCCAGTTCCCTCTTTGCTTTTGTCACCACCCTGGTGCAAAAACGGTTCTGCTTGCGCACCAGTCGTTGGATGACCGGCTTGTATTGCTGAAAGGGCAACTCCCGCGTAATTTGCGCCGGTCCGGAAATGATCAAAGGAGTCCTGGCCTCATCCACCAGAATGGAATCGACCTCATCCACAATGCAGTAGACGTGGTCGCGCTGAACCTGTCCCTCCGCCACCATGGCCATCCCGTTGTCGCGCAAGTAGTCGAAACCAAACTCCGAGGCCGTTCCATAGGTGATGTCCCGGCCGTACATCTCCTTTTTTTGGGCCAGCCCCATCCCGTTCTGGATACAGCCCACGCTCAGACCCAGGAAATCGTACAAGTAGCCCATCCACTCACTGTCGCGGCGGGCCAGGTAATCGTTCACGGTGACACAGTGGCACCCGCGCCCGTCCAGGGCGTTGAGGTAGAGCGGCAGAGTGGCCACGAGGGTTTTCCCTTCACCCGTCGCCATCTCGGCAATCTTTCCCTGGTGCAGAGCCATGCCCCCAATCAATTGGACGTCGTAATGCACCATGTTCCAGTCCAGGGCGTGGCCGCACACCTTCAAGGTTTTGCCGCAAAGCCGTCGAGACGCGTTCTTTACCGTGGCAAAGGCTTCCGGCAGGAGGGCTTCCAGGTTTTCACCTTCCTCCAAACGTTTCCGGAATTGGCCGGTATGGTTGCGAAGCTGCTCATCGGTCAATGACTGATACTGCTTTTCCAACTCATTGATCCGGGCTACCGCCGGAAGACACCGCTTGATGAATTTTCTATAGGGCCGACCGGCGAATCGTTGGAATATAAAGGATAGCATGGCTCATTAAGAACGGTGGAATCTAGGTCGTTCCCTACGCGGAAGCAACCGCAGATTTGCCGGGATAATGCTGAATAAATGTGATGCCTTTGCGCATGTGGAAAAGGGTCGGCTTACCGAGGAACGGGTCAATCCTTGAATCGGTTGACACCGCAAGCTTCGTCAGGATTCCAAAAAAATGACCCCGACGGGTCCCATCAGACTTGGATCCCGGCCCCAATACCGAGGGTCTCACGGAAGTGCCGGATGGTTTTTTGCAAACCCTCGACCAATGGCACCAGGGGGCGCCAATTATCCAGGAATTTCTCGGCCAAGTCTACGTTGGGACGCCGTTGCCTGGGATCGTCCATAGGCAATTCACAGTGAACAATTTCAGATGAGGTTTCGGTGAGGTCGATGATATGTCGGGCAAGTTCGCGTATGGTGCATTCCCCCGGGTTGCCCAGGTTCAGGGGGCCCGTCACATGGTCCTGGTTCATCATCCGCACCATACCTTCTATCAGATCGCTCACGTAGCAAAAGGAGCGGGTTTGCCTGCCGTCTCCATGCACGGTCAAGTCATCCCCCCTCAAGGCCTGACCTATAAAATTGGAAACGACCCTCCCGTCGTCGGGATGCATGCGGGGCCCATAAGTATTGAAAATCCGCACGATGCGGATATCGACGTCGTTTTGCCGGTGGTAATCGAAGCATAGCGTTTCCGCGCACCGCTTCCCTTCGTCGTAACAGGAACGGGGGCCGATCGGGTTGACGTGGCCCCAATAATCTTCCGATTGAGGATGCACCTTCGGATCGCCATATACTTCCGAGGTCGAGGCCTGAAGAATACGGGCATTGACCCGTTTGGCCAGACCCAGGCAGTTGATCATGCCCATTACCGAGGTCTTTATGGTCTTGATGGCATTGTAGCGGTAGTGCACCGGTGAGGCGGGGCAGGCCAGATTATAGATTTGGTCCACCTCCACCTTGAAAGGATCCACCACGTCGTGCCGGATGAATTCGAATTTGGGATTTTGAAAGTGGTGTTCGATGTTCACTTTCCTGCCGGTGAACAGGTTGTCCATGCAAACCACCTCGTGGCCGTCCGACAACAAGCGGTCACACAGATTGCTACCCAGGAATCCCGCCCCCCCTGTAACCAAAATGCGTAAACTCATGTGCGGGTTGTTTTAGCCCGCCTTTTCCGTATTGAAAAGTCAATTTTAGCCGGCCCTTCTCCCCGAGCGAGACGGCAACTCGCTTGACCCTCCCCTACTCTGCCTTAAGCCTGATCTACACAACTTGGCCCCCTGATCCCCATTCCCCATGAAGTGCCCGCTTTGTGCTTCTTCCGACAACAAGGTAATCGATTCCCGCGTTGTCAAGGAAACCGCTTCCATTCGGCGGCGGCGCCAATGCCTGGATTGCGGCCATCGGTTCAACACGATAGAGGAAGTCCAGCGGGAGGGAATGATGGTCCGCAAACGGGATGGCCGGAGAGAAGAATTCGACCGCAATAAAATGGTCGATGGAATCCGCAAGGCCACGATAAAGCGGCCGGTGGACGTGGAACAGATCCACCTGTTGGTCAACGATGTCATCGAAGACCTGATGAAGGACTACGAATACGAGATCCCCGGGCACGCCATCGGCGAAAGAATCATGACGCGCCTGAAACAAATCGATCCCATTGCCTATGTGCGTTTCCTCTGTGTTTACAAAGATTTTCGCGAAATCGACGAACTGTTGAAGGAAATCTCCGATTTGAAACCCTGATCCCATGCAAGCCGATCGACGCGAGAGGATGGCCCGTTTGCATATCCTCAACACTCTCTTTCCCCTGCTCACCGGCAATGACCTCTACCTGGCCCGAGAAATCGAGCGCGCCATCAATTTTTCCGCCACCGGCGATCCGGAAATTGGCGGGGCCAATGAGGATTTCAACCAGGCCCTGGTCCGACTCCTGGAAAAATACCTGACCCGGGATCGCAACTTCGGGTTTTTCCATTGGGACGCCTTTTCCGGTCAATGCCCCTTTAATCCGCTCTGGGCCCGGGAGGAGATCGTTGCGGGTCTCAAACAGATTGCCGGATATCCCCGTGCCCTGTTCCTGGGCACCGGTTTGCGCAAAGCCATACAGGGAAGGCGAAAAAAGTGGAACTCCAAACTGGACGCCGAATATGAAGAGGCCGTCGAATATTTGCGCCGACTGGCGGCCCATTGGACGACTGGCAATTCCGAACTAACCCTCATCATCATGTAGTCATGCCTGAGAAATCCCTATTCACCAAAATCATCGAACGTGAGATACCGGGACGGTTTGAGCACGAGGACGAACATTGCGTAGCCATCCGCGACATCGATCCCCAGGCCCCGGTCCATATTCTGATAATTCCGAGGAAACCCATCCCTCGAACGGCCCTGGCCGATGCATCGGATCAGGCTCTGCTGGGTCACCTTCTCCTGACCGCAAAAAAGGTGGCGCGCCAACTGAACCTGAACGGTGGTTTTCGCATTGTCATCAACAATGGCCCTGATGGAGGAGAAGCCGTTCCCCATTTGCACGTGCATTTGCTGGGCGGCCGCCAAATGTCCTGGCCGCCCGGGTGACCGATTTCCCTAGCCTTCCCCAATCGCTTCGAAGGTCCCGTCGAAGCGTTTGACCACCAGGTGTTTCAACTCCAGTAACATGAGGGCCGAGGCCAATTCGGGTGACGTTTTGCCAGTCAGGTCGATCAGCCGATCCATATCCAATATTTCTCCCCCCTGGAAATGTCCCAGGATGAGCCGCTCATCTTGGGACAACTCCGGCCCCGTTGGGGTTGCCCCCGTTGCATCGGAGGTCTGGCTGTTCCCGATCAAATACCCGAGTTCTTCCGCCACATCGGAAGGTTTCGACAACAGAATGGCGCCTTCCCGGATCAATTGATGGCAGCCGCGGCTGGTAGCCTGATCGATTCTTCCGGGAATGGCAAATACGGTGCGATCCTGTTCAGCCGCAAAACGGGCCGAAATCATACTCCCTCCGCTGAGGTTGGACTCCACTACAACCAGGGCCTGACACATGCCGCTGATGATGCGGTTGCGCATGGGAAAAGTCTGCCGATCGGCTCGGCGGCCAAAGGGAAACTCACTCAAAACCGCTCCGGTTCGGGCAATCCGGTTGTACAATTCAAAATTCTCGGGAGGATAGACGATATCCATGCCACAGCCCATCACCGACACGGTTTTACCTTCCGCCTCCAAGGCCCCTTTATGGGCTTCGGTGTCCACCCCGCGGGCCCCGCCGCTGACCACGCAAAACCCGCTTCCCGCCAACTCTCGTCCCAGTTTCCGCGCCATGCGCCGTCCATAAACCGTGGTGGTTCGGCTTCCCACAATGGCCACGGCCGGGCCATCGAGGGTATAGTCTCCACGCCAATACAAACCAATCGGAGGATCATAAATCTCCTTTAACAAAGGAGGGTACCGGTCCGATTCCGCCACCACAAAGCGAATGCCCGATCGTTCCATCCTTTCGCACTGCTTTTGCAAATTGAAGTGATTCTCCCAGCCCCGCAAAGTATTCACGATCTTTTGGCCCACTCCCCGGACGGACCTGAGCCGATTGGCCGGGGCGGTGAAAATGGAAACGGGGTCCCCGTTAAAGGCGTCCATCAACCTGCGCAAGGTTACGGGACCGATTTCGGGTAGACCATTCAGAACGAGGAATGCCTGTTTGCGGGACAGCGGGGAGATGGGCATAAATTGAGGGTCGACAGTTTGCAGACCCCTCCGACTAAAGGAAATCCAAAATATCAGTGGCTTTGGCTGCCACCTGCCCCTTTTCCCGGGCCAGACGATCCGCCGCCCACCCGTGCCAGGCCACCCCTTGGCAAACCGCCCTGGCAAAGTCATTTCCCGGTATGGCGATGCGCCCCCCCACCAGGCCGGCCAATAGGTCGCCACTTCCGCCGCGTGCCAAAACCGGTCCTCCATAGGGGCTGGCGATCGGCCAACGGCCATGCACGATCCGGGTGGGAGAACCCTTCAAGCAGACGGTCAGATGGTGGGACCCGGCAAATTCCATTACTTCCGAATCGTCCACCGATACCCCCGGAGACCGTTGGGAAAGCCGGATAAACTCCCCCACATGCGGGGTTAAAACACAGGGACGGCAACGCCAATCCCGCCCAACAATGCAAGGCTGCAAGGCATCGGCATCCAAAAGAACCGGTTGGTCGGACAGGTCGAGAATCCCTTTAATGAAGGCCTCGGTCTCCCGGCCCGTCCCCATGCCCGGACCAATCACCCAACCGGTGGCTCGCGAAACCAGGGGAAGGACCCGCTTCACTCCCTCCAGGGTCAGCCCACCGTCCGTCGGGTTCTGGGGCAGGGCTACCCACATGGCTTCCGGGAAATTTGCCGCCGCCTCTGCCGCAATGCTCTCGGGCACAAATGCCGTAACCAATCCAACACCGCTCTTGAGCGCCGCCCGCACCGCCATGAGAATGGCGCCTGGCATGTTGGCGGAACCACCTACGATAAAAAGATGCCCGAAGGTCTTCTTGTGCACCTGAGAATCCCTCAATTCCCGACGAAATTCCAAGATGCCGTCGGTCAGGACCCCGGCGCTATCGACGGCGACACACCCGTCGAAAAATCCCAAATCCAAATAGCGGATACGGCCTGTCCTCGAACGGTTGGAAGCCTCGAAAAGCGGCCGTTTGGCAATGCCGGTGGCATAGGTAAAATCCACCTTGAAAGCCAAGTCATCCGAGTGGTCCCCCAGGCCGGTGGGAATATCGACGGCCGCTCGCAAAGCAATTTCCTTCATCCCGTTTACCACTTCCAACAATTCCCGCACCGGACTCCGCAAAGGCGGACGAAACTGCATGCCCAACACCCCATCCAGGCAGAGGTCGATTGGGACACCCCCGATCAAGCCCCTGATTTGAGACGCTATGGATGGGGCATTTCCCTTTCTCAGGGAGGCGAATGAAAGGCGGGAAGAATGGGCAACTTGCAAATCATCCAGACACCGCCGCACCAAAGGCCTCACTCTTGTCAGACCGGAGGGAAATACCAGAAAGGCGCGCATTGCCCCAAACCGGTTCAGGATATGCCTCAGGGCGATGATGGCGTCTCCCCCATTGTGGCCCTTGCCCACCAATATCAGCGCTGCCTCGGGGGTCCGATTACCCATGCGCTCCGGAATATCCAAGGACAGGGAATCCGCCAAAGCCGAACCGGCCCGGTTCATGGCTTCCCATTGCCGGCCGGAGTCATTACCCAATAATGTCTCTTCCCATTCCCGCGATTGAGCACAGGAAAGGATGGGGTGGATATAATCGGTCTTCACCGCTTAGGCAGACTCAGGGTTGTTCTTTCACAAGTATGGCTACCGCCATGGCAAGCGTTTTGGTATGGGAAAGGGAGATGCGCACCTCGGTCGCATCCAGGGCGCGCAAAAGGGCATTTCCCTGCTCATCGAGCCGAACTAAGGGCTGCATGCCGGGATCGTGGTAGATGCCGCACGATTTCCAACCAAACAATTTTCCGATCCCAGTGGAAAACACCTTCGAGACCGCTTCTTTGGCGGCGAATCGGGCTGCCAAGTGAGGGAAGGGGTCGGATTTTCCGAAACAATATTCCCGTTCCTCCTCGGTAAACACACGTTTGAGGAACCGCTCCTTGCGTCGTCGGCATACCTTGGCCACCCGTTCCACTTCTATGACGTCGGCGCCGACGTTCAAAACGGTTCCGCCTCGGGGAAATCGCAAGGCCAATCCTGCCAGGCCAGCCTCAGCCTCCGACATTCATCAACCTCCTCATTTCCCTGACCGCCTCTTTCACCCCGGTCAGTAAGGACCGGCTCACGATGCTGTGCCCTATATTGAGTTCATGAAGGTGGGGCAGCGTCCGCACTTCGGCAATATTTACGTAGTTGATGCCGTGCCCGGCGTTGACGGTAAGTCCCAGACCATGGCCCAATTCGGCCCCTTCCCGGAGCCTTGCAAACTCCTGCTTCCTCTCAACCGAGAAATAGGAATTGGCATATGTGCCGGTGTGCATTTCGATCACGGGAGCGCCCAATTCCGCCGCCATCCGGATTTGCCCGGGGTCGGGATCGATAAACAGACTGACCACGACACCGGCGCTTTGCAGGGCGCCGATCGCCTCTGCCACGCGCTCCCGGGCCTGGACGATATCGAGACCGCCCTCGGTGGTCACCTCCCGCCGGTTTTCCGGGACGATGCAGACGTAATCGGGCCCGAGGGCCAGGGCAATATCCAGCATGGCCTCGGTAGGGGCCATTTCCAGGTTAAGGGGCAGGCGCAAAGCTTCGCCCAGGCGCTCCACGTCCCGATCCTGAATGTGCCGCCGGTCTTCCCGCAGGTGGACCGTTATACTGTCCGCCCCAGCCAATTCGCATTGCTGGGCAAAAAATACCGGATCGGGTTCAATGATGCCGCCCGCGGTCACGTGGAAATCTCTGTAACGAGCCTGGCGAACCGTGGCACAATGGTCTATGTTTACTCCGAGCAGTATCTCCTGATGAGGCATGGAAAAAGGTCGATTAAACGGGGCGAATTATTTTATGGGCTCGATTCATGGAGGTTACAAATCGTTTTTTGGCGACCGGCCAATGCAGGCCGAACCGATCTTTCCGGCATTTCTTAGGACTTGACCTTGCCTGGGCAAGCTGGCACATAATTCCCTGAATCTTTCGCCCAGGCAGGATGAGGTTTTCTTCATACATGCTTAACCTACATGAGGTAGCTACCCACGCTCGTGTTCAATAATCCATTTGGCTCATTTCACAACACAGTTGCCGAAGCAAAGGAAAAGCGTGAACAACTCGACCGGTTGCTGACCATTTCCACACCGCGGGAGCGTCTGCTAGTCGCCGCCATCGGCTTGGTGTTTTTCATTCTGGCGGGATGGCTCTTCCTTGGCAGCATAGCCCGTGAGGTCGCGGTTGAGGGGGTGCTGGTCGAACACGGCGAAAACCAGTTTGAGAGCAACGGATCCGTACAAGCCTGGGTCTGGGTCGAAAAGGACGTGGCGCCGCAGATCGAAGCCGGCATGCCAGCCTCGATAGAGCTGGCCGTGACAGGTGGAGGGGCAAGAACCCTTGATGGAGCGGTCGCCGCAATCGCCGTTCTCGCCCCACCCATGAAGGATGGGCCGGAAGCGCTTGATACCCTGGCCCCAGGGTCCGTGCACCGCCTCGCTATTGCCCTGGGTGAAGACTTGGAATTTCCTTCCCTTGCCAGCAGGGAATGCCGGATTATCATAAAATTGGGAAGGCAACCCCCGGTGGCGCTTTTTGGAAGGAGGCGATTATAGGATGCGGCCGCGCGTCTCCAGTGGGACGAGCAATATGGCCGCGTCCGAGACTTCGAAACGGAGGGTAACCACGCCCATTCTTTTGCAGATGCACGCGTCAGAATGTGGCGCCGCCTGCCTCGGCAGCATACTGGCCTACTTCGGGCGATGGGTGCCACTTACCGAACTGCGGGAAAAATGCGAGGTGAGCCGCGACGGTAGCAGCGCCGCGAGCATCTTTCGCGCCTCCAAGCACTATGGATTGGAGTGCCGAGGACTCGGCGTGAACCCCGATCAACTGAAAAAGCTGCCCTTACCTCAGATTTTGTTTTGGCAATACAGTCATTTCGTCGTCCTCGAAGGGTTCGATAGCCGCAATTTCCATCTCAATGACCCGGCCACGGGCCGGCGCACCATTTCCGAGGAGGAATTCAACAAGGGCTACAGTGGAATTGCCCTGCGATTCAAACCCGGGACAGGTTTCAAGCCTGGTGGGGAACGGCCTGGCCTGTTCAGCCAATTGAACGCCTTGCTCACCGGATCATGGCGTGTGCTCACCGGGGTGATTGCCTGTGGAGTCATGTTGACTCTACTGGCGCTCGTCGTTCCAGCAACCCTGGGTATTTTCGTGGACGATGTACTGGAAAACCATGGACCTTGGGGCGGATTGGTGGCGGCCTTGCTTGGCGCCGGCGTTCTGGTATACGTCCTTTCTTTGTTCAAACACCGATTTCTCAAGCGGCTGGCCGTTCGAATTTCCGTGACAGGTTACAACCGGAGCGTATCGAAGCTGCTGCGGTTGCCGGTGGATTTTTTCCAACACAGGCTGGTCGGAGATTTGACCGACCGAGTCTCTTCCATAGACAGAATCGCGAAGAATCTGACGGATCAGTTTCTCGTGCTCCTTATCGACATGGCAATGAGCGCAGTGCTGCTCGTCGCCATGTTCCTCTATGACGTCCTGCTCTCTCTGATTGTCCTGGCTCTGGCCCTTCTGCACGGATTGCTGGCCTATTTCCTCAACGGGCTCCGGGCTGTGAGAAGCCAGGCCATGAGGCGCGAACAGGGTTTGCTCATCGGCGTCGGCATGCAGATGTTAAATCATGCCGACAACCTGCGCATGACGGGGTCGGATGACCGGTTCTTTTCGCGATGGAGCGGTCAGCAGGCGCGCGAACTGCATGCGCGACAGTTGTATTCCGAACTGGGCTCGGTCAATAACGCGCTTCCGGGACTGGTCGCCCTATTACGTAGCGCCGCCATCCTGGGTGTCGGGGGAAGTCTGGTCTTGAGTGGAGAAATGAGTTTGGGGACCCTGGTCGGGTTTTATATCCTGGCAGAGATGTTCCTGGCGCCAGTCGGGCGTTTTTTGGGGTTCGCCGACCAACGCCAGACCCTCGCAACCGATTTGCAACGACTGGAAGACATCTCCAAATCCGCTGAAGACCCCGTTTTCAATCGCCGTAGCCCCGAATCGGATTCAATCCCCACCTTCAACGGCCAGCTTCAGCTCGTGGGCCGGCTCGAACTGCGCAACGTCACTTTCGGTTACAACAAGAGCCGACCGCCTCTGATACAGGATTTCAACCTCCGGATCAAACCCGGGCAGCGGGTTGCCGTGGTCGGCCCCAGCGGTTCCGGCAAATCGACCCTGGCCCGCCTGGTTTCGGGAATCTGTCAGCCCTGGTCGGGCCAAATCCTGTTTGACGGCCATGAGCGGGAGGAGATCCCGGAGGAGGTGCTGAGGAGGTCAATTTCCATGGTGGATCAGGAGGCTGTGCTCTTTTCCGCGTCCCTGCGCGACAACATTACATTGTGGAACCCTGCCGTTCCGGATGAAGTCATCATTGCCGCCACGCGGGACGCCTGCATTCATGAGGAAATCCTGCTCAGGCCGCAGGGATATGCGACCCAGGTCGAGGAAGGCGGAGTGAATTTCAGTGGCGGGCAGCGGCAAAGGCTGGAAATCGCCCGCGCCCTTGTGGGCAATCCAACCGTGCTCATCCTGGACGAGTCAACCAGCGCACTCGATGCCGCGACCGAGGAATACGTCGATGATGCCCTGCGGCGTCGCGGCGTCACCTGTCTGATCGTGGCGCACCGGCTGAGCACGGTACGGGATTGCGACGAAATTATCGTGCTCGATAAAGGGGTCGAAGTGCAACGCGGCACGCACGAGAAGTTGATTGCGGACCGGCATGGCGCCTATTACAAACTGGTAAAGTCAGGCTGATGCGGGAGGAAAATCCGAAATACCTGTCGATTGCCGAACTCGCGGCTCGCTCCGGCACATCCGTGCCTTGCGCCGGAAACCTGCCGGTGGAACTGGACGATCCGAATAGTGTTTGGTTCATCGACCGGGGCACGGTGGATCTTTTCCTGGTCGAATTCAAGGATGGGGTTGAACATGCGGCTCCGCAGCACCTGGTGCGCTGCCAATCGGGCAGGTTACTGCCGGGCGTCGCTCCCGACGAACAAGACGACAGCTACAAAGACACGACACTCAGCCTGATTGCCAAAGGATTGCCCGGCACGCTATTGAAACGCATGCCGGCGCCCTTGCTTTCCAAGGTTCATCCTGCAGAACTGGCCAAACAGACCGATACCTGGCTGACCGCCATTTCCAAAACACTTTCGCGGTTTGTAACCCACCTTCCACGTGCGACTGCTCTGGCCAAACCCGGCCAGACCCAGACCCTGACCCCTCCTACCACCCTGTCCGTACAACGGGATGTCGTCTGGGTATCCGAACAATCCGGCGGATCCAGCCTGTTCATGGATATGGTCGACCAAACCCAACTGGCCGAGGCATGCGCCCCTCAACAGGCTGTGATACCCCTGACGCGGACGAGCTGGCTCACCTTGTTCAACGAGGCCACAGTTTCGGGCAGGTCATCCGAAACATTGGCGCGGCAAGGCATGCTGCTTTCGGCGCTCGCTTCTTTTCACACGGTTGCATTCAATCTGGAACGCCTTAACCGCCGTTTGGCCGTAGTCGACGATGCGAACCTCGAACGCGAGCGCACAACCAGCCGCCGCACAGCGGAACAAGCTGCGCGACAGCGGCTTTTCAATATCTATGACCTACCCATTGACCGAGATGCCAAAGTCGAGGACACGGTCCTGGCCGATGCCCTGAATATTATCGGGCGCCATGAAGGTATCAAATTCAGGATTCCAGCGCCCTCTCGGCCTTCCGATTCTCCCGTCGACCTCCTCGATATCCTCGATGCCTCAGGTCTCAGGGCCCGGCGCGTGCGTTTCACAGCCGAGGGCAAATGGTGGCGAGGCGACAGTAACGCACTGCTGGCATTCCGCGCCGAGGACAGCCAGCCCGTTGCGCTGTTGCCGGGAATGTTCGGGCGATACCGGGAAATCGATCCGGTCACCAAACGACGGGTCCGGCTTACGGCGGAACGCGCCGGAGCGTTGAAGGAGGAAGCCTGGATGTTCTATCGGCCATTGCCGTCGGGGAAGGTGAAACCGGCGGATCTGCTGGGAATGGCCATGCACGGGTCGGGCCCGGAACTTGCGCGGCTGGTGCTCGCCGGAATTCCTGGCGGCCTGATAAAACTGCTTCCGGCGCTCGCGCTGGGATTTGTTGCCAATCATGTCGCGGCAGGTGGAAGCGCCGGACCCCTTTACGCCGTTGCCATATCCCTGGCGGGGTTCGGCTTGCTCGGGGCGCTATTGCACCTGCTGCAAAGCAACGCCATGATGCGGCTTGAGGGACGCTCCGCCTCGCGGGTGGAAGCTGCTTTCTGGGACCGCCTCATGCGCCTTCCTTCAAACATTCTGCATCGGCATCCGGCAGGTGACCTGGCCATGTCCGGAATGTCGTTCCAGAACCTGCGCGACGGCATTCAGGGAATCGTCGCCGACAGCCTGCTGTCGATCATTTTTCTTTTGCCGGTTTTTGGCCTCATTTTCTTCTACGATGCCACCCTCGGGCGCATCGTCCTGGTCTTCAGCCTGGCTTCGCTGCTGGTCACCATCCTTCTCGGTTTGCGCCAGATTTCGCCCTATGGCCGGATGATCCGCGCCATACGTCGCGTAGCCGGCCGACTATTCCAGATCATTGGCGGTATCGCCAAGCTTCGAGTGGAAAACGCGGAGGGTTCCGCTTTTGCCATCTGGGCGCGGGATTATCGAAAGCAGAAACGCGCGGAGATTGAACAGGGCGCGCTTGAAGGGCATGCCCGGGCATTTGGCGCCGCGCTTCCCTTTCTTGCCGGCGGGGTACTGCTTTTCGCAGTGGTAACGGCGGGAAACGGAAATGTGCCCGTGAGCGATTTTCTGGTTGTTTATACCGTCTTCATCGTTTTTCAAACCGCAATCGCCCGGCTCGGCGAGTCCTTCGGCGCCATTGCCGCCATGCTGCCGGCGTTTGATCAGATGCGCCCGCTCCTCTCCGCCGTTCCTGAAACCGTGGTCGAGGGCGAGCCGGTTGAACGTCTTGGCGGCGAAGTCCTCTTCGACCGCATTTCCTTCCGCTACGACCCCGACGGCCCTTTGATTCTCGACGATGTCACGATTCGGGCCCGTCCCGGCGAATTCGTCGCCATTGCGGGCGAGTCAGGCGCGGGTAAGAGCACCTTGTTTCGCCTCGCCCTTGCAATCGACCGGCCATCCGCTGGCGCGGTGTATTACGACGGACGCGACCTGAGGCGTCTTAACCTGAAACAGGTGCGCCGGAAAATTGGCGCGGTACCGCAGTCGGTCGGACTCCATCCCCACGATCTCTGGGACAATTTGGTCAGTCACCACGAGAGGGTGGGCACCGAGGAAGTGTGGTCGGCGGCCCGAACCGCCGAAATCGAAGACCAGATCAAGGCCATGCCCATGGGCTTGATGACCATGGTCGGCACAAGAGGAGCCGTGCTGTCCGGCGGCGAGAGTCAGCGCGTCACCATCGCTCGTTCGGTAATCGGCATGCCGCGGATAATGCTGTTTGACGAGGCAACCAATTGGCTGGATAACGAAAGCCAAGCCAAAGTAATGCAAAACCTGACCGCTCTGACCTCGACCCGGATCGTAATCGCCCATAGACTGTCGACACTGGAAAAAGCTGACCGCATCTATGTGATGAAGGCTGGAAAAGTCGTACAAAGCGGATCCTTCAGGGAACTCATGGAGATTGACGGGGTATTCAAGGAACTGGTCAGGAGGCAAGTCGCCTGAGTTCATGAAAGAACCCGTCAACGCGACAGAACGCCTTCTCGCAAAAGCCGGGAACGATGGTGAATTTCGCGCGCGCCTGCTGGCAAATCCCAAGGATGCGCTAGAGCGGGAACTCGGTTTGCCACTGGACCGGGGCCAAGAAATTCACGTGCATGAAGAAACCGATGCCTCGACGCATTTGGTGCTTCCCCCCAAGAGTAGGTTCAGCGCGGAAGAACGGGAAGCGGCCAGGACCGGCGCAGCCTCACTCGAGTTTCTCAAAAGGACGATGTACGATCCAGCCCCCCCTATTCGCCCCCCCGCCGCCAAACCGGCGGCTCCCAGGGTGGGATCCCTCACCTCCGGGGCTCTGGTAAAAGAGGGTAGAAAAAGCATCCGCCGGGGCTTGTCCTTCATCGAATCGACTATCGAACTAAGCGGGGCCTGGCATTGCATCCGGTTCAATATAGCCGATCCGGACATACCCCGTCATTACGAGAAGCCACCGTTCGTTTCGGCTTTCTGCCTACTTGCCCTGGAAAGCAGCAGCGAACCGCAGGCCAGGGCCATCTGCGACCGCACCAAGGCCTACCTGGTCGACACGATGGAGTACCCGGGATTCTGGCGCTATTACCGCCATCTGCCCCAGGACCTCGACAGTACCTCGCTCTGTTCTCTCATCATTGGGAATCATCCCTGGATTTTATTGGAAAGGAACACCCCAAAATTTTTGGCGAATCGCGACGAGAAGGGCCGTTTCATGACCTGGGTGCTGGCGGAAGACGAACCCAACGTCGTCTCGACCTTTCGTATCGAAGCCGACCCCGTAGTCAATGCCAACGTAATCGCCTTCCTCGGCGATCGGCCCGAGACCAGGGATGCCCAACGATGGTTGGAATCCATGATTACCGAGGACCGGCTGGAAGGCTCCTCCAAGTGGTATCCGGACAAGGTCGCGATTTACTACGCCACCACCCGTGCCATGATCCGCGCACAGCCCGCCCTCAATCGACTGCGCCCCCTACTGGCAGATCGTATTCTCGGCCTGCGCGACCCGGGCGGAGAATTCGGCAACATCCTTCAGACCGCCCAAGCCATGGCGGCGCTCTACAATGTCGGCAGCCTCAAACGCATCGATGCCAAATGCGAAATCGAGAGGTTCCTGGCTTGGCAACGTGAGGATGGCAGTTGGCCGGAGCTTCTGGCGTTTGGCGACCAATCCCTGAAATGGGGCGCCGTAGGCCAGATAGGACATGGGTCGGAATCCCTGACCTCTGCCTTTTGTATCGAAGCTTTGGAGCGTCTCGTCGAAATCCTTGAAAATGCCCCCTGATCCGAAAAGGAAATTGCGGGTGAAATTATGGATATCGACCAAGCCATCACACTGACCCAGGACCGTCTCGCCAAGGAGGGCGGCACCATGGGTGACTTGCTTGGACATTTTCGAAACAGGATTTCCCCCATCCTCATCGGAGGTCCGGAATGGGAGCGCGTTCTCGAATGCGCCAGGCAACACCCGATCGCTATGGGCGCCCATCCATTCGGCTTTGAACTGCCGCTGCACCAACCCGCCCCGGCGGCCGATTTCGGCGTTTCCCTGGCCAGCGGGACCCGAGCGGCGGCGGTTTTCGAGGATCGCGCCAAGGCCGACAGAACGGATGAAACCGCAAGATCCATCGCGCGGATCTTCAGGCAAATGGATACCGATAACTCGCCCCTGCGCCACATCGTCGGCCGCAAGTTGATGCTGGAATACGACATCGGTTCGTCCCGGGACGATGAACCTCCGCATCCGGCCATTTTCCTGAGACCCGGCGAACGCCCCATTGTAGGCGCCAATAATCAGGTGAATGATGTCGCTACGGTGGTTGACGCTCTCGTCTCCTGCGTGGGCTGGGAAAGGAATGAGACCGAACTTAAGAAGGTCGAACGCGTTTACCAGGCTCTGCCGGAAGATACCCGGATGGATTCTTTCGGTGTGTTCCCGTCTCGCTCCAGGGCCGTCCGCCTGGCCGTCATGGGCTTCAAGGCAGAGAAGGAACTGTGTTCCTATCTGAGAGATACGGGTTGGCCGGGTCAGCTCTCAGCCGTCCAATCCGTGGTCTCACGATTCAAGGAACGCGCCAATGTTGTCAGGTCGGGGGTGAATATTGACGTGCGGGAAGGCGGTCTCGGTCCGACGCTCGGTCTGACCCTCATCGTCAAACAGAGGTATACCAAAGATTCACGTTATTGGCTCGACGGCCTGACCGATTGGGATCCGTTCCTGGAAGCCCTGAGCAGGGAAGACCTCGTAGTTCCGGCAAAGCTCAAGGCTCTGGCTGGCTGGGTCTCGAAACCGACAACCCTCTTCGCTAAGTCCGGGAATTATGTGATGCTTCGGGGCATCCACCATATTAAACTCGTGATAGCTGAAAATCAGCTTCGCGGGGCCAAAGCCTATGTCTTCATGGTGCTATCCGGAGCGGTGGCCTTCTAACCCGTATTCCTCACAAACCTCCCAGTGAGCGAAGAATGTAACCTAATGCCCCATCCGCAGACGGGGCATTGGGTTACAAATTCAAACTATGCCCGATTGCGGATTATTCCGCATCCGGTCCGGCTAATCTCGCCGGTTGCCATAGCGTGTTTACCAGCAGCAGCAAAGGCCCGCTGAAACAGCTTCGAGTTGCTCCTCGGTGATATGCGGATCCGGTGGCAATGCAAGATGCACCGTCTGCATGTCGCTCTCATGAACTTCGATGTTCATCGACTCGGGAATGGTTATGCCCAATTCCGCACTGATGCTGGCCTTTGGATTATCGATAAGCTGTTGCCTGAAATCAGCATCCAGGGCAGACTTTTCAACAATCTGTTGCAACATTTCATTTCCACTTTTCATGGTATTCCTCCTTATTTTATTTAGTTGATCGTGAAGAAAAAATATTTTCTTTGGAGACTTTTAAAGTAAATTCCAGGTATGGTCAAGTCCCATTAAGAGCGATATTTTTGATTTGGGAATTATAGCGGAAAATTGACAATGCCCCTTTCCAAATCCAATTTGCAGTTATAAATCCCCAATCCTTACAGAAGATCGCAGTTATCGGGCGAGGAACGGCAGGGTCCATGGCTGCCGCCAGCGTAACCCGTCTTCTCCCCGACGGGGACCACGAACTGCACCACATTTATGATTCCCGCATCCCGGTTATCGGAGTGGGAGAAGGCAGTTGGCCGAGCCTCGTTCAGGAATTGCGCAAACTGACTTGTCTTCCCCATGAAACCGTCCAGAAACGCCTGAATGGAACCCGTAAATACGGGGTGGCGTTTGAGGGATGGGGCCGTCGCAATCGGGAATTTATCCACTACTTCACGCCCCAACAGGTATCTTACGCCTATCACCTTTCCGCCGACACGATGTCGGACCTGCTGCAGGAAAGCGCCCGCGCGCGTCACATCGACGCGAAAGTGCTCAATATCTCCAGGGTTGAGGGTGGCGCTCTAGTGGAGTTCGAGGGCATGGCCTCGGAACGCTACGACTTGGTCTTCGATGCCCGCGGCTTTCCGAAAGAGCTTCATCCGGACCGGCACATAGACATCTCCTTCATACCCACCAATACAGCCGTCATCCGCCGCTGTCCGACGATGGTCGGAGCAGAAGGGGACGGGCCGTTTCTGCAACCTACCTACACACGTGCCGTGGCGCGCCCGCACGGTTGGATATTTGTCATTCCTTTGACGGTACACACGTCCTACGGGTACATCTTCAACCGCGATTTATCCAGCCTTGCGCAAGTCGAATCGGACTTTGACGCTTTCCTTGAAACCGATGGCATATCGGAATTCGAGCAACGCGCCGTCATTCCGTTTCCCAATTTTGTCCACCGTCAAATTTTCGATGGCGCGGTGGCCCGTATCGGCAACGCTGCGGCCTTTATGGAACCCCTCGAAGCAACCGCAATCGTATCGGCGCAGTTGCAGATCGGGATGGTTCTCCACATACGACTCAATCGTCCGGCGGAGCACCTCGAACGGGACGCCCCGGTAGTCAATCGATTTCTCATCGACAACATGCTCCGCTACGGTCTGTTCGTCGGCTGGCACTATTCCTGCGGCTCCCGCTACGACAGCAAATTCTGGCGCCACGCCCGTTCCCGCGCTTGGCCACGGCACAGAAAAGCGGCCGCCCCCGAAGCGGTGGGTTGCGACGCGCTCGGCAAGTTCGACGAAATGATCGAACTGATGAACCAGTCCGTCATCGACAAATCGGACTGGAATCGGATGTGCGCGGTCCCCCTCACCAGTTATTGCCAGGTGTCTCAGGGACTTGGCTGCCAGTCCTGACCCGCACTGGTACTCTATAGGCCCTCATCCGTTTATCGTAACAATTGGGGGGGTGGATTGTCCCCCATCCGTTAACTCCTGTTCCGGCAAAGCCGGATCCTTTGCGTTCCTGGTGATTTTGGCGAGAGTCTATTCCTCCTTCCTCATTGGAGAGCTTTGCGAACCTTCCTCCCTGCCAAAGCGTTCAATAGCCTGGAGCGTCTCGAGCACATCCTCCCAAGTCGTATTATGATTAACGATGCAGAGCCTTAGAGAGAATTTCCGGCGCAACGAGGTCGATGAAATGAAGGCGGAGTTGTTCCAGAGGATCTGGGCAAGCACCTTTCGGTTGATCGCCTCCAGCGCGGTCTCCTCGAACGCTGCATCGGCAGGATTGACACGAAAACACACTATTCCAAGTGAAACGGGATTGGTGACTTCGAGCGTCGGGCTTGCTTGGATGTAGGCCTCGGCCTGCACGGCTAACTCCATGGCATTGGCCACGGACCGGCGAAATGCTGCCATGCCGAAGGTCTGAATCGACATCCAAACCTTCAAGGCTCGAAAGGAACGGCTCAATTGAAGGCCTCGAACAGAGAAATTGGGGTGATTCGCTCCCCAATAGGTGTCCTGAAGCATTGCGTGGCGAAGCTCGAATGCCGTCTCCAGCGTATGGATGTCCCGAACCAGGAGGCATCCCGCCTCGTAGGGCTGGAATAACCACTTGTGGGCGTCCAGCCCAACCGAATCGGCCCGCTCGATTCCGCGCAAGAGCCGCTTGCCCGCTTCGGTCAAAACGGCGAACCCCCCGTAGGCGGCATCCACGTGAAGCCAGATGCTTTCTTCCGAGCAGAACTCCGCCATATCCCCAAGCGGGTCGATGGTCCCCGTGCTGCCGGTTCCGGCATTGGCGCAGATCGCCACCGGAGTGTATCCATCCGCCCGGTCCCGCGACACCGAGCGCTTCAGAGTCTCCATATCCATACGAAAACTCCGGTCGCTCGGGATCCTTCGTATGCACTCCCTGCGGATGCCGACGATGTTTGCCGCTCGCAGCAATGCCGTGTGACTCTGATCGCTCAGGTAAATAGTCCCGCGCTGGGGATGGCCGGCCGCTTCCCTGGCCGCAACGAACGCATCGAGGCTTGCCGCCGAACCGCCGCTGGTGAACAACCCGCCCGCGCCCTCCGGATAGCCGAGCCAGCGTCGAAACCAGTCAATCACTACCAGTTCAAGCTGGCTCGGGCCGCTGGCACATAGCCAGGAGCAGGCATTGATGTTATAGCCGGCAGCCATGAAATCAGCCAATATGCCAGGCCAAGTGGGCGAGGATGGGATAAACCCGAACGACCGCGGGTGATCGAGGCGAAGCCCCAACGGCAGGATATCCCGAGCGGCTCTATCGAGCACCTCCTCGCCCGGCCGCCCTTTCTCGGGAGGATCCTCCATCAGATCATCGAGCAGTCCCTGCCGGAATTCTCCATCCCAAGCCAATTCCCCAGGCAGGGACTCGATTCGATTGACAACGAGTTCGGCGGCTCGGCGCGCAAGGTCGAGCATCCGATCCGGCGACATCTGCAGCCCGTCGGTCGCCTCATCGCTTCCGGCCGGAACAGGTCCCTGCCTCAGCCTGGACGGCGATGCAGGCTCTGGTTCACTTTCTTGGCTCATACTCATAAAGAATTGGTCAATAGAGAAGAGATGTATCGAATCAACTTGGGTTGTATATGGTCAAGACCCGGTCTCTTTTTTTCCTTCCAACGAAAAGTCGACCCCCTCTCCTCGGTTGGAGGAAAATTGTTTGGCAGAATTTCAATCGCTCCGCCATATTTGGCATTAACACAACCTTCAGTTATCCATGAATAGAAGAGATTTTGCAAAACTATCCACCTTGAGCGCCTTGAGCGCTACGACGCCTGGATTAATTTCAACGTTCGCAGCAAGCACATCTTCTGCTACTGGAAAGTCAGCCAATGACCGGATTCAATTGGCCTTGATCGGAGCCAAGAACCAGGGAGGAAGGGTTCATCTTCCCACCTTGGTGAGCAGTGAAGATTGCCAGGTTGTCGCCATCTGCGACGTGGACGGCGACGTGCAATCGGACGCGATCGGGAAAGCTTCCGCTCAATACGCAGAACAATACGGAAAAACCAGGTATGAAGGGATAAAAGGTTTCGGGGATTTCAGGGATCTTGTGGCCCGGGACGACATTGACGCCGTAGTGATCGCCACTCCCGATCATTGGCATGTGCCCATGGCCAAGGCCGCCATCCTGGCCGGAAAGGACGTTTACGTGGAAAAGCCGCTATCGCTGCATATTGTGGAAGGCCGGGAGTTGGTTGAACTGGCGACGACCCATGAAAAGGTGGTTCAAGTGGGCAGTCAGCAGCGATCCGACGAGCGGTTTGTAATCGCTTCGGAAATAGTGCGGAACGGTTTGATCGGAGAGGTGAAACACGTTGAGGTTGCCATTAAAACGCGTCCGGGGAGCGCAGAGACCTGGGAGGCGGAACCTGTGCCACCCCATCTCAATTACAATATGTGGCTCGGGCCCGCTCCTTGGAGTGACTACCATTCGGAACGTGTTCACTACAACTTCCGGTTCGTTCCGGAGATTTCGGGAGGCGAGATTGCCAATTGGGGCGCTCATTTTCTGGATACGGCGCAATCCGGAATAGGCGCCGACGATACCGGGCCGGTGATGGTCCGAGGTATGGGAGAAAGAAATCCCTTCGGTTCCAGGCATACATCGTTCTTTGATATCGACGTGGACTTCGAGTATGCCAGCGGGGTTACCATGCACCTGAAGAGCGGGAAAAACGGCGTCACCTTTTATGGTACTGAAGGTCAGCTATACGTGAACCGTGGCGAACTCCACACGACGCCTAAAGAACTCATTCGCAGGCATTCCAAGGATTTGCCCATCTCCATGCGGCATACAAAGGGAGGTCACTTGCAAAACTGGTTTGATTGCATACGCACTCGGAAATCAGAACAGCTCCATGCCGGAGTAGAGATTGGGCATCGGTCCGCGACCTTATGTCACCTGTCGAACATCGCCATCGAGTTGAAGCGTCCCCTGAAATGGGATCCCGTTCGCGAGAGTTTCGTCCAGGATGCCCATGCCAACGGGTTGAGAAATCGACCGGCACGGGAGGATTGGGCAGTGTGAATGGAAGCGGGGCGTTTTCCCGTGAATTCTTGGAGGGATTAACCACAGAGGACACAGAGGGCACAGAGATTTAGGAAAAAAGGGGGTCCTTTTGCGCCCTTTGCGATCTTTGGCAACCATTTGCCTCCTGCTCCCTCTCAGCAACTCTTATCCCTTTATGCTCTTTGCGATCTTTTGCGGCTATTTCCCAAAGCTTCTTCCCCGCTGGGAGAATTAGAACCTGAAGGTATTGCTCAGGTAAATGGTTTGCGGATTTGGTATACGAATTACCGACACCTGACCGTCCGGATTGGTTTTTACCGGAATGTCATCATCATCCCCAAATGCGTTGCGGACATTCAACTGAACCCTCCAGTTGATCCTGTCGGTCAGTTGTTTCTCGTAGGCCAACCAGAGGTCTCCACTGAACAATCCATCGTCGAAAAACGGTCGGTTCACGTCTGGTATCGGGACTCCAGTTTCGGGCTCGACGACAAATACATAACCGGTGGCAGCTTGGTCTTCCCAGCGAGCGGCGCCACCAACGGAGAAGCCGCGTAAGGCGCCTTCCATGAAGCGGTAGGTGGAAACAAAAGTGTAACGCCACTCCCGTTGTTCGTTGGAAACCGTATTGTCCAAGGCAGCAGCTCCCCGAACTTCAGCTACACTTTCAGACAGCCAGATTTCGTCGATGGGCCGCGTTTGAACGGTGCCGGTGGGATCCCTTCGCAATTCCCCAATCCGCGAACTTTGCATGCCGGCGGTAAATTCTTCCACCACCGCAGCCATTACCGAGGCTGTGTTGCTTTGCACGGTTTCCTGCTGACTGATGTTGGCGAGAATGCGCCAACCCGGTGAAGGATTTGCGATCAATTCCAGTTCAAAGCCCTCGGCGACACGATCCTGGGTGGACCTCAGGTTGGGAATCTGATCCCATTCCAGCGTATCCCAAACCCCGTCATTGAGTTCGTTATCCACCAAGCGGGGATTGGTAATCGCCTTAAAAGCGTCGGGAACTATGCTCAACATGGTGTCGTAAAAGGCTTGATAATCCTGGATCGGAAAGGCCGCAGGATCTCCTTGAACCGTGACGAGTTGATTGTCGAAGGTCCGTTGCAGATTCAGTTCGGAATCACGGTAGTTGTTGATTCTTCCATAGGCCTCATTGCCCACGTTCACCCGTGGACCTGCATCGACGTCGTTGAGTGCGGTTTCAAACCAGTTGGCTTTCACAATGAACTTGTTCTCATTAAAACCAATCTGAAAGCCATATTCCGCCGTAGTCCCGGTGGGCTGACTAATTGCCTGGCCCAGGGAGTTGTTGCGGAGCCCTACCGGATTGAAGTTTTCCGATTCCGCAATGTGCCCTTGAATTTCCATGCCACCCGGAAGGTCTCCAAGGAAATTATCCGGAAGCCTCGCCACCACGCTCCAGGTTGTGGTATCTCCGGATTCCACCAGGCTCGGGGTTGTCGAAAGCCGTGTAAACTCGGGATTCCAACGTCCAAGTTCTACCCGATCATCCATGCCGACCTCGGCTTCACTTGCCCGGGCAAAATTTATGGTATCATCCTCACGGTAACCGTAGAGACCTACGATATTTTCATTGAACAAATAGGTCTGCCACGCGAAAGCATTGGCCTCGATTTCAGTTCGACTGATCCCTTCGGAAAAGAGATAGCGTTCTACTTGAACCCTGCCTGTCTTCAATCGGCGTTCCGCAATTTCTCTGTTTGCAGAACTGGTGTCCGTGTAGATGACGTTGTATTGGTCCCCGGGCTGAGGGCGATCTATTTGAATCTGCTGAATGCGAACATCGTCCAGAGATTGCACACCCAATAAGGAATCACTGGTGTAAATTACATAACTTGCGGTGCTGCGGGCGCTGTTCAGATTGGGTCCCTGCAAGGCTGCCCGCACATCAAACTCATTGCTCACCCAAGCTTCCCGCCAATTCATGCTGTGGTTGTCCCGGGCATGATCGTTGTAGAGGCCGGCGATCCGATGCCGCCCGAGCCATTTGAGCCAACCGTCCTTTTCGGTGAAGTCTATTTCGCCAAAAGCGGTTATACGGAAGGTTTCCCGGTCGACCTCACTTAAGCGCGTTTCCGGTCGGCCCACCCGAGTGTAGGCCCGGCCGAGATTCGGATTGGGTTCTCCGTCCGGCAGGTATTCCACGATGCTCACATAGAGGTCGTAAGGCCCGGTCGTACTCGTCCCCCCACTGCCTGTGAAGAGGAAATCCTGGTAGGTTTCGTAGCGCTGTTTATCGTAGGCAAATTCCACAGCCAGTTTATTGTCGAAAAAACTCTGCTCCAAGGCAATGTTCTGGGCGTCGAACTCCCGTTCTATGCGGTCAATCCCGCCCGAATAAATTTTGTTCCGGTAATCGAAGACCGCTCGATTCTGAATCGTAGGCGGGGCGAACCCTATTGCGTAGGGTTCGGAATACGGGCTATTGGCGTGGTAGGAAACGGTTCGATTTATCCGCATGTCGGGTGGAGCATCCGGGCCAAAGGCGGCAATGGTTCCAGGTTTGTTATATAACCCCGTGCTTTCCAGTGTATCACCGCGTCCGGCGCTCCAAGTCAACAGGCCCTGATAGCCCTGAAGCCCGCCAATCCCCAAGTTGGCTGCCGGGTTGCTGGCATCATTCCAGGTCGCTGCAATCCAACGGAACCAGTTCGGGTGAGTGTTTGTGTTAATGCCTGCTTCAGAATTTATCAGGAAGGGATTGAAGGTCGTCTGGAATTCCCAGGTTCCTCCATCGGCTGGAGAAAGCACACGCCCCGGAGGAGCTACACCGGAATACTGCTCGATGCCCGTGGGAAGCGGTTCGAACCAACCGTGGTAAGCAACCGTAGGTGGAATAATTTCCACAGGAGATCCGCTTTGATCACCTTGTTCGAAATTGGCCCGAAAACGCGTAGCATCCAATATGTCGCTCCCCGCATTATCGAATAGCACTGCATTTAGAGCGACGTAGTAACGATCCTGGTCATCGAAGGTCGGTTCCTGCTGGTACTTTTGGCTTTCGTTCAACAACGCAACCCGCAGGGACACCCGATCCTGTACAATGCTCTTGTTGTAATCCAGTTCAGCCCGCCAACTGCTGTTGTTGTCGAAACGTAAGCCCAGTTCGCCGAAATCATTGTTGAGAACCGCTTGCTTGGTGGAATTGTCAATAACCCCACCGGGACTGCCAATACCGAAGAGCAGAGAGTTGGGGCCGCGGCTTACGGTTACGCGTTCGGTATTGTAACGGTCGAAAGGGATAGAGGTCAGGAATAGACCTCGGGTCAAGTCGGCACGTCCCAACCCCCGAATCCTCTGATTGAATTGTGGATTGGTCCTTTCATCCCTCTGCATGAAACGGCCCCCGTTGTTCAGGTCGGGTCCAGCTCCGGAAAAGTTTCCCTGGAAGCCTCCCACCTCGGTGTTGGAGGTGTAGGACAACAAAGTGGCTGCGTCCGTGGCCGCAGTGTCGTTCATAAATTCCTCAGTGTAGACGCTGATGGCGGCGCCCAGGTCCTTCAGGTTTGTACGGACCCGGGTTCCGGCCAGGGTGGCGGTGGCCGTGTATCCGGTATCTTCGGAGGCATCGATAGTAAAGGGGCTCAATTCGAAGATCTCATCGTCATCGACTTCCTGGGCCGTTAGCGTGCCTGCAATCCCTAAGGTCATGGCAGCAGAGAGTGTTGCAAACAAGTTTATCGGGCAGATCCGGTAACCGCGTATTTTTCAACTTTGATTGATAAAAGCGTTAAAAGCTAAGTTCTCTCACCCAGAGTTTCAGCAATTCTTATGGCCCTGCTGCCGGGGATAAGCATTTCGTATGCTTCTTGTGAATGCA
>JAJDZZ010000076.1 GCA_022824405.1 Opitutales bacterium | reverse complement strand
TGCATTCACAAGAAGCATACGAAATGCTTATCCCCGGCAGCAGGGCCATAAGAATTGCTGAAACTCTGGGTGAGAGAACTTAGCTTTTAACGCTTTTATCAATCAAAGTTGAAAAATACGCGGTTACCGGATCTGCCCGATTGATGGTCTGAATTACCAAAGGACTATTGGTTGAGGCTTCTTTGACGCACCATTTTTCCCATACAGTCATGGGGAGAGCTAAAGGATCAGCATTTGTTCCTGCTTTGGTTTCTGGTTTTTTCGTCCGGACTTTATTGGGTTTACCGAATCTCAGGACGCAGGACCTGTCCAAAACCTTATCAGATAAGCTTTGGGTGGATTCGTCCTCGTTCATCGTCCCAGCAAATACAATGTTCGAACCGGGATATAATCTGATCTCCTTTCCATGACCCACATCGAGTGATATCTCTACTTTTCGACGCTTATCTGAATCCTGGTGGTTTATGTCTCTTCTAACTTCCAGCTTGGATAGGAACTCGCTAAAGTAGTATTCAACTCGTGCCAAGTTCATCTCATCCAATAACACCAGAAGCATTTTATCACTGAGGTTGTGCTGCTCCTTCCTTTCCCAGCCTGTTTTTGGATGAACATCGAATTGAACCATCGCTCGAGACAATTCAGTAGCCTTATATTTGCGTTCCATGTAATTGTAAAACCCAAACATATCCTGCGGGCTATCCCATCGAGGTTGTACAGCCAACCCCAAAAAATGAATACCCATTGTTTCTGCGTAAACTCTAGGTAAAAGGCTTTTTCCTGTCCCTGAAATCCCTGCTAATACAACGAGTGGCGAAATGTCGGCAATTTTAAGAGATGTGTGAAAAGCATGAACAACTCTATCGGGGAAAATGAGTCCTTGATTTTGTAAAGTCTTGGATAATTCACTAAGGCGAGATTCTTCATCGTTGTTGCCGCCAATAGTCCACGGTCTCTGGAAAAAGGGATCCCAAAGGTCAGCCAAAGATTCGTCGTCTTTTTGGTCTCCACTCGCTGTTGCGTAGTCTGCCTTAAGCGATTTTAATAACCGATTATAATGATCTATCTCTTTTTCAAGCGCCTTGGATTTTCCACTTAACTCGTAATATTGATTCCTGGCATCATTTCGTTTTTTCTCAATTTCATCAAATTTGGATTTTTGAATTGAAAATTTCTGTTTCAAATAGCGGAGATTAGCTGAATTTTCTTCAATTTCTCGTTTCAGTTCTGCTAAATGCTCTTGTTTATTGGAAATCGAGGAGGTTATTTCAGATTCTATCTGGGTTAATTTTGAAACATTATTTTCAGCTTTTTCCAACTCCTCCTGCTTGTGACGGAGTTCCCTTTCCAATCCATTTAGTTTTCCGGAACACGATTCCACTTCTTTCTTTTTATCGGTTATCTTCGTTTCAAGGTCGAATAGGTCCTCTGCCTTGGCCGCCAATTGCTCTTCTAATCGAGCAAGCCGCTCCTCCAAGGGCTCAAGCTCCGCTTTACGCCCTTCCAACTCCTGAATACGCTGTTCTCTTATTTTTATTTCAGCCTCTGCTTGGTCAGCCTTTTCAGCCAGTTTATGGGCTCGCTCAACCTTAGGGGTAAGATCATCGTGTTCTGCCTTAAGAATTGCTACCCGAGCAGACAAATCCTCCCACTTGGTCGCTTCGGGCATTTTTTCTTCTCTCCTTTTAAGCACCCATCGCTGGTGGACTACGAGCATGCTAAGTAAGGATGCTATCCCCCATAACAATAGGAGCATCGAGAACGGAAGGTTATCTGTGAAAGGAATGTTATCCATTTATTCCCTCACTCATCGTCGAGCGCCCCAGTATCATTGCTTTGTTGTTCTGGATCTCGGTCAATAATCTTGCCCTCCTGTTCAATAATATCTGACAAACGAATCTCAACATTGGCCAAGGTCTTCTTAGCATCAGAAATCTGACGATCCAAATTTTTCAACCTTTCCTCTTTAATTAAAATCTCATCATTCAAGGCCTCGAATTTTGTCTCCTTCAAAGCCAGAACTCTTTCACGATTAGAGATCCCCTCAATATTAGATCGTAACTCGGATAATTCAGTTTGTTTCTCCAATACTCTTCCATTGAAAGAAGAAAGTTCGCCGCGTTTACCAGCTATTTCTTGAGCAAGCCGAACGTTTAAATCCTTGAGGTCAGAGTATTCTTTTCTACTGTACTCAATTTCTGCTATTTCCTTTCGGCCTTCAGCGATCTTTTCTTGAAGGGAATCATATTCAGCGGTCAATAAAGTGATTTTTTCTTCTGCATTTTCTTTTTCATTGAACTTGGAACGAATATCGGCTTCCATATCGGAATAATTGTTTTGGGCTTCAGAAATCTGACCTTCCAAATTTTTCAGAGTTGATTCCTTAGACACAATTTGATCATCCAACATTCCCAATTTTGCCTCGTTTAAAGCCACTGCTCTATCTTGCTCGGATATCACTTTGATATTTGACCGCAACTCCGATAAATCGTTTTGCTTCTCCAATATCATTCCCTCAAGAGAAGAATTTTGGCCGCGTTTATTAGCTATTTCTTGAGCAAGACGACTGTTTAAATCCTTGAGGTCAAAGTATTCTTTTCTACTGTACTCAATTTCTGCTATTTCCTTTCGGCCTTCAGCGATCTTTTCTTGAAGGGAATCATACTCAACAGTCAGTGAGGCAATTTCTTTTTCTAATTCTCCTATTTCCCTAGTTCTTAAACGATTATCGGCTTCAAGTGTAGAGAGATTTATACTGGACCTCTGGGCTTGATCCTGAATTTTATTGATCCTCTCTTCTTCTGCTGCAGCTTGTAGATTCAACTGCTTCTCTTTTTCGACTAATCCCGCAATTTTTGCGTTCAGTTTTTCCTCTTCCTCAGTCA
The DNA here is from genome assembly GCA_022824405.1 of Opitutales bacterium. Taxonomy (GTDB): domain Bacteria; phylum Verrucomicrobiota; class Verrucomicrobiia; order Opitutales; family UBA2995; genus JAABVD01. The sequence goes on along the minus strand of JAJDZZ010000076.1, from coordinate 7,592 downwards.
ATTTAGCGAGGCTTCTTTTTTTCTCTTCCAGATCTCTAACCGTGTTGGATAAAGGGTTTTTTTTCTCCGTAAGTTCCAGAAGTTCCCTTTGTTCTTCAGTCCTTTTTCGAACCAAATCCTGATTTACCGCAATGAGTTCATTTCTTTCATCGATTAATTCATCAATCGTTTTATTTGCGGCAGTTATGCGTTCTGTGAGATCAATGTATTCCTGCAAAGCTTGATTCCTTTCGCCTATCATATCTTGCGCCTTCTCATACTGTTCTTTAATTCCAATAAAACGCTCTTCAATTCCTACCAATTCGTTTGTTTTTATTTTAAGCTGTTCCAATTTCTCCGCTTCTTCCCTGGAAGCTGATTCAATTGAAGCCACTAACTCTTCATTTTCTTTGTTCAACAATTCTTTTCGTTTCTCGGCTCGATCCACATCTTTTAAGCTCAGAACCAAGTAACCACTTACAATGAGAAAGGCAGCACATATTAATAATGAAATAGTTAATGCCTTTTCAGAAGCCGTCAGCTTTGGCTGATCAACTGGTTTCCCTACTTTCGGGGTGCCTTCTATCGTGTCGGGGTTGGAATCCATAGGTTGAAACAGGTTATTGGGACAATTTTTTACATGGTCAAGTTTAAGATTTCTCCGAACACGAGCCGGAATGTCTCTGAAGATTCATTCTTTTCCCAAAGTGAATTTGAGACTTGGGAAATCACTTCGAAAATACTTCGATGGTGCGAAAAGGAGATTGGGAAGAAACGAGGAAGCTGGATTTGTTTTCGCTGAAAGGAAAGTCCCCTCTCCGGCGTTATTGCCGGCTATCACCCTTGAATTTCCGACGCCCTCTTAAGGAAGAAGTGAGGTTTAGGCACCGGGTAGGAAAACCCGCTCTTCGAATTTTGCTTCTGCCGGTGTGATTATGGGATAAGGCAATCGCGGGATAAACCCGCTCCTACATTGCCATCTGTGATAATCCGTGTAATCCGTGGTTTCTTTTAAACCTCTGCATGCCACGCCGTAGGCCTTGGCGTAGGTGGGTGCTTTTTGTGGTTCCCTCTTCTTACTCCGTGTTCTCTGTGGCCTCTGTGGTTAATTTTCCTTTTCCATGGGGAAATTTCTGCAAGGCCCGCCGTAGATCGATGGATCCCTCGTAAATGGCCCTACCGGTAATCACCCCGTGGAAATTGGCATATTTTCGATCCAACTCGGCCAAGGCTGCCAAATCTTCCATTCGGGCTACCCCGCCGCTGGCTATGAGATCGGCCGCACAATTTTTCAGCATGACTTCCTGGGCTTTCAGGTTCGGACCGGTCATCATGCCATCGCTGCGGATATCGGTATAGATTATGGTGCGCACTCCCAATTGGCAAACGCGGCCGGCCAACTCGAGGGCATCAACCCCGGAAGTGTGGACCCAGCCCTCCACAGCTACCAGACCGTCCTTGGCGTCGATTCCCACCGCGATTCGATCCCCGAATTCCTCCACCAGGGCTCCCACGAAATCCGGGTCGGTACAGGCCCTGCTCCCGATCACCACTCGTTCGACTCCGGAAGCGAATGCGTTGCGAACAGAGGGAAAATCCCGCAGGCCCCCACCCAACTGAACCTTTAATCCCAAAGAGGCAATCTCCTCCACGTGAGGGAGATGGGTGGGAATTCCGGAAAAGGCGCCGTCAAGATCGACCACGTGGACCCAGGTCGTTCCGGCTTCCTGCCAGACCTTGGCAGCCTCTACGGGCCGGTCGAAATAGACGGTCTCCAGGTCTGCCCTGCCCTGCAGCAAGCGAACCGAACGACCCTTGTGGATATCGATAGCGGGAAAAACGATCATTCCCAATGGGCTAAAGGGATTGGACCAACTGGCAATGATAATTCTTCATCACTCCTGACTTGAGGCGCTTGGCCGATCCTTCAGACTCTCGTTCATGGCAAAAAGCGATTACCAGGTTCCGAAATTTCTCAGCAAACTGTTGGCCAGCCGGTCTCCATCGGGGCACGAGGGGGAAGCACAGGCGGTATTCGATGAGTTCGTGGCCCCCAAGGCCGATGCCTATGAGAGGGATGTGTTGGGAAACCGGATCGCTACCCTGAACCCGCAAGGCGATCCCTCCATTCTCCTGGCCGGCCATCTCGACGAATTGGGATTCATCGTCAAATACATCGATAAACGGGGCTACCTGTTTTTCGACACCGTGGGCGGACACGATCGCTCCATGATACCGGGCCGACGGGTCCGCCTGAAAACCCGACATGGAATCGTGACCGGGGTCACGGGCAAGCGCGCCATCCATCAATTGGATCCCCGGGAGCGGGAGAAAGTGCCAAAGATTCACAACATGTGGATCGATTTGGGCGTTTCCGGCAAGGATGAGGCCGAAAAACTGGTGCGGGTGGGAGATACCGGCACTTACGACCATGAATTCGAGCTATTGCACGGTTCGGTGGGTACGGCCCGTGCCTTTGACAACAAAACCGGCGCCTACATTGCCGGCGAAACCCTGAGGCGGTTGGCCGGTGAACCGGGCTTGGCCGCAAAAGTAGTGGCGGTGGGCACCGCCCAGGAAGAGATCGGGCTTCGCGGCGCCGCCACCTCCACCTTTGCAGTGGCGCCGGATTACGGAATCGCCATCGACGTGGGTCACGCTACGGATTTCCCAGATGCGGATAATAAACGGTTCGGGGAGTTCAAACTGGGTGGCGGCGTCATCATAACGCGCGGGCCTCAACTCAATCCCCTGGTAACGGATGGACTGATCGCCACCGCCGAGGCGGAAAATATCGCCTACCAACTGGAAGCGGAACGCGGCGTCATTTCCAACGACTCCCGTGCAATTCAGGTGGCCGGTCCCGGTGTGGCCACCGCTACTATCGGCCTGGCCCTGCGCTACATGCACACGCCCAGTGAAATGGTGGACTTGGAGGACATCGAAGCCTGTGTGCAACTCCTGGTAGCCTACATCAAGTCACTGAAGTCGGGTGATCGGGCCGTGGTTTGACGGAGCTCTGGCAACGCCCGGAAGAAGGAAAAAGAGGGAACCACAAAAGGCACAAAAAACACAGAGATGGGCGCCAGTTTTCAGTGCTCAGTGAAGAGTGGAGAGGAGTAAATCTTGATCATGATCGTGATCGAATCGCAGGATGAAGGACAGATTTACGGGGAGAAATTGTTCCACAAGCGAAGGCCTGGTATGGATATGAAGTGCTGGTCATAGGTTACCAATTTCGATCCGCTTTCGATGGTAGAACTGGCAATCCATACGTCGTTAATGGGGATGAGGCTACCGTTTCGTTTCAACCTATCCATAACCTCACCGTAAATCACTGCGGTCTCCTCGGTGGGTAGCCAGACTTCAACGGTTGGTTTTTCCACGAACCGTTGAAGCTGGAGGAGGTTTTCCCGGAGTTTGGAACCGCCTCGAAATCCGTAGTGAAGTTCTCCAATTACAAATAAGGGCAGGTAAACCCTTTGGACCGCAGCAAGGGTGTGTAGCACCCTCTCATCGCCCCGCATGAAGGCGCTGTAGGCGTTGCTGTCCAATGTAACGGTCGTCATATCAGCGCTGCCAGTCGGTTGGCTCAATCCGGCGAGCTTCGGAGATTCGGGCGTCAAATTCGGCGCTCTCCTCCGCAGACCAGGAGCCGAAAAGATCAAGAAAATCGTCACGGTGATCGACGGGTGGCGGCTTGGTCAGACCCAATGAACTCCTGAGTATGGATTTTATGGTCCGGTTAAGGGAAACACCGTCTCGCTTTGCCTGCATTTCGATGCGTTTGGCAAGCTCCGTTTCCAATTTATGGATAGTGATTGATTTCATAATTCATTAATGAACCATATTATGAACCATGTCAACGCCCAAGAGCGCCAAAAGGAAAGTGAAGAGTGGCGCCAACGGCGCCTTTTGTGGTTCCCTCTTGGCGTTTCTCTGCGTGCTTTGCGAGAGGTAATTCAGTGATTAGCAATAAGTGGAGAGTGGAAAGTTGCCAGGAATTCAGCCTTTAGCCTTCGGCCTTTCACTCGCTCTCCCCAACCGTATGGCCTACTCAGGCGGCATCCTTTGAAGGGGAAGAGACCGAGGCGGGGTCCTGAGCATGTTCCCCGGGTTTTCTCATCCGGTCCTTACCTGCTTCCTTTGGGGAATACTTGATCTTGGGTTTATGCTTCCCTTCCACCACGGCCCGGGTGACCAGAATCTCCTTCACATTTTTTTGGTGAGGAAGGTCGTACATGATATCGAGCATGATTTTCTCCATGATGGAGCGCAAAGCGCGGGCTCCGGTTTTGAGTTTTTTGGCCCGAAGGGCTATGGCTCTGATCGATTCCCGTTCAAACCTCAATTTGACCCCCTCCAGGGCAAACAATTTTTCATACTGTTTGACCAGGGCGTTCTTGGTTTCGAGAAGAATCCTTTCCAGGTCATGGGGTGAGAGTTCTTCCAATACGGTGAGAATGGGAAGGCGTCCGATGAATTCGGGGATCATGCCGAACTTGATGAGGTCTTCCGGCTCCAAATTGTCCACGATAGCGCTCAGGACCTGCAATTCCTCGACATGCGACTGGTTGTAACCCAGGTAACGTTGTCCTATCCGCTTGTTGATGATCTTCTCCATGCCGACGTATGCCCCCCCGCAAATGAAGAGGATATTCTCCGTGTTGACTTGGATGTACTCCTGATTGGGATGTTTCCGCCCACCTTGGGGGGGAACATTGCAGACCGTTCCCTCCAAAATCTTCAGGAGGGCCTGCTGCACCCCTTCGCCCGAAACGTCGCGGGTGATGGATACGTTCTCCGTTTTTCGGCCGATCTTGTCGATCTCATCCACATAGATAATCCCGCATTCGGCTTTTTTTACATCGTAATTGGCCGCTTGCAGCAACCTCAGGACGATGTTCTCCACATCTTCGCCCACGTATCCGGCTTCGGTCAGGGTGGTGGCATCGGCAATGGCAAAGGGCACGTCGAGCATTTCGGCCAAAGTGCGGGCCAAATAGGTTTTCCCGCTGCCGGTGGGTCCGATCATCAGGATATTGCTCTTTTCGATTTCAACATCGATGAGCGATTCGTCGATGGTGTGCTGGTGAACCTGGTTGCGGTAAATAATGCGCTTGTAGTGATTGTACACCGCCACGGACAGGACTTTTTTGGCGTGCTCCTGGCCGATAATGTGCAAGTCCAACCCGGCCTTGATCCGATTGGGTTTGAGCAGTTTGAAGGGGACGACTCCCGGGGGAATCGTCGCCTTTACTTCGCGGTCGATGACCGTTTTGCACACCGTCACGCATGAATCGCAGATATAAACGTTACCGGGCCCCGCAATCATTTTGCGGACCTCGTTTTGCGATTTTCCGCAAAATGAGCAAAAGGTCAGTTTGGTGGCTTTGGCCATGAGGGATCAGGATGCTTTTTCCACCTCGGTGCGAATGGATATGACGTTATCGACGATACCGTAGGCTTTTGCTTCCTCGGCGGTCATATAATAATCGCGGTCCGAATCCTTTTCAACCTGGGCTTCCGGTTTTCCGGTGTGTTTGGCAATTATTTTGTTTAAAGTACGCTTCCAACGCAGGATTTCCTTCGCCGCTATGGAAATGTCGGAAGTTTGGCCCCCGGCCCCTCCCGTAGGCTGGTGTATCATGACCCGGCTATTGGGAAGGGCATAGCGTTTACCCTCCGTTCCGGCAGTGAGAAGAACCGTTGCCATGCTTGCGGCCATTCCCACACAGTAGGTGACGACGTCGCAACTGAGCAGGTTCATGGTATCGTAAATGGCCATACCCCCGGTTACCACGCCCCCGGGAGAGTTGATGTAGAGATTGATGTCCTTCTTGGGATCCTCCATCTCCAGAAAAAGGAGTTGGGCGATGACCAGATTGGCGATCAAATCGTCAATGGGAGTGCCGATAAACACAATGCGGTCTTTCAGCAGCCGGCTGTAAATATCCATGCTGCGTTCTCCGCGGCCTGTATTTTCGATGACGTTTGGAACGTAAAAACTCACAAGATTTTTCTCCTTACTCCGCTATAACTTAGTTTTCCGCGACGGTAGATTGTTCCACCAGGAAATCAAGAGTCTTGTTGAACACGATGGATTCCTGCATGGCACGCAACCGGGAACGATCCTTATTTATGGCCTTGGCGATTTTCTCGGGCATCTGTCGGGTCTGCATAGCCTCCTTGATAATGAAGTTCTGATAATCTTTCTCCTCGGGCTGAATATGCTCGATTTCGGCGATTTTTCGCAAGACCCGGTTGATTTTTACCCTCCGCCGGGCCTCCGCCACGGCATCCTCCCGCAAACCGGCCTCGACCTCCGCCGGATCATCCTCCGCCTCCTGGGCGTTATGGCGAAACTCCAACATGGTCTGAAACAGGTACTCGCTTTCTTCATCCACAGCCGATTGGGGCAGATCGAAAGAGGTCTTATCCCCCAGGAAATTCAAGACCTGTTCGCGCATTATGCGGCGCCTCTCCTTTTCCTTACGGTCGGTCAGGTCGGCCCGAATCGAATGCTTGAGTAACTCGACCGACTCGACCTCGAAGGCCGCGAGGAAGTCCTCATCCAACTCAGGCAGGACCTTTTCCCTGATCTCGGTCACTTTAACGTCGTATTGGACCGACTTTCCCCGAAGGGCCTCAATCTCGAAGTCGCCGTCAAAATCCACTGTAATCTCCTTTTCATCCCCTGCGGCCAACCCGATCAACTGCTTGGCCAAGCCGGGGAAATCCCCCCTTTCGGCGGACGCTTCTTCCCAGGTCTGGGATTGCCGGGCAAACAGAGGCTGATCCGGCGCTATTTCCTCCAGCGGACGACCCTCCAACCTGCCTTCATAACTGACCTGAACATAATCGGAGTCTTCGGCCGGGCCGTCCTTTTCTTTGAATTCAGCCCGCTGGGACCGCAACGTGTGAAGGATCCTATCCACTTCCTCCTCTGATACTTGGGAAGGGGGAACCATCACCGAAATTCCCTTGTATTCGGGCAGGGTAAATTCGGGTTCGACGTCTACCAGGAAGGTGATTTCAGCCGGTTGACCCACCTTAATTTCCCCGGGCTCGAGTTCGACCACCGAACATATCTGCAAACGGCCATTTTCCACCATCTCCTCATAGGCTTCTGCAATGGATTTTCGCTCCAACTCCCCGGCCACGTCCCGGGCGTACTTCCTTAAGATGATATTGGGGGGAGCTTTCCCGGGGCGAAACCCGGGTATGCGGACCTGTCGGGAGAATTCTCCAACCACCTGTTTCTGGGTTCGTTCGATTGCCGATTCCTCCACCGAAACCGTCACCTTCTTCCGGGTACTGTTAATGTCCTCTACTTGTATCCTCACGGGCCTATGGGCAATTGTTGGAAATAAAAAAGCGCTTAATCATGGAAGCCGGCCTATCCTGGTCAATCCCAATGCGCCGGGCGCGCGGAAGAAGGAAGAATCGTGATCGTAATCGAATTGAGAAAAGCCTCTCGCCAAGCAACTGTGTCACGAAGCAAGGCTTAATTGATGATTTTTCATAAGGATGTGGAGGTGGATGAGCAACTTCCTCATCGCCGCAACAATGGCGCATTTGTAGGGTTTGCCTTTGGCTTTTAATCTTTCCAC
>JAJDZZ010000014.1 GCA_022824405.1 Opitutales bacterium | reverse complement strand
TAATGCTACTTTATATTCGATTAAACAGGCAATGGGGAGGTTCTCTGTATTCCCGGGGAAGCCAACTTCCCTGAAGCCCTATCAGAGGTCTCAAAGGGCCAGCTATGGCCATGGTTTCAGATCAAAGGTGGACACCCATGGTGCCAATTAAAAGGGACAGGCTGAAATTACTATGCCCGGGGTTGATGGTGATGCGTGATCTGAGAAAAGGCGTTTTCAGTTGAATTCACATTGGCAAATTTAGCTTTCAACTTTTGGGACAATAGGCTGGCGGATGCGGCTAACCGAAAAGGGACGAGATTTGCTTTTAGGAAATTAAAAGGGTCAGGCTAATATTCTCTATGCGATCGTGATCTTGATCGAAAGGAACGGACTTGAGAGGGGACTCTCGCAAAGAGCGCGAAGGGCGCAAAGGGGTCCGGCTTCGCCGGAACAAGAGTTAACGGAGGGGGGACATTCCTGTCCCCCGCCACACCGGAAACCCCTGGGCATGGCCCAGACACTTTTCTAAATTGCAGGAGCGGGTTTATCCCGCGATTGCGGGGAGGCTATAGGCGCGCCGGGCGCGCCAATGAGGAATGAGGAATGAGGAATGAGGAATTGGGGAGAAGGAAGAAGGATGAAATTTTTCTGAGATGGTGATTTGGAGAACCGTAGGAGCGGGTTTATCCCGCGATTGGGGGGAGGCTTTAGGCGCGCTGGGGGGCGCCAATGAGGAATTGGGAGAAGAGAAACTAAAAACCGGAAGACAAATTTCAGTGACCACCAACCACTGATCACTAATGAAACGGAGAAAGGAAAAGGCTGATAAAAGGAGGAGAAAGGTTAATTTTTTTTTTGACATGGCAAGGGCCGAACGTAATACTGTCTATTGTCTACAACGCAACGGTACACAAATTGGCAAGGTAAAGCGGGAATGCTGACACGTGGGCTATGGAAACCGTATAATACTTCGTTGGCGCTGCCTTGGCGCCGGGCCCGATCCCCGTTTGCCGATACGGATTTTGAACTGCTGGTAGATGGTTGACTAATTTCTCTCAAACGCTAAACGGCCGAATTACAACAACCCTGAACTCCCCAAACTGATGAATAAGCGCATAATCCGCAACACGTTTCGCCATGACTATTTCAAGTGGTTCTGTCTCTTGCCCCTGCTTTTTTCTTGGGCCGATCTAGCGGCTCAGGAGGAAGATGATGAAGAGATTTACGAATTGAGTCCTTTTGAAGTCCAACCCAGTTCTGGCTACGTTGCCCAACGGACATTGTCGGGAACCCGGCTCAACTCGGAATTAATCGATGTGCCGCAGCAAATTTCGGTTTTGACGAGGGAATTTTTGGACGACATCGCCGCTACATCTCCCCAGGATGCGATGCTCTATTCCTTGAACGTGGAAAACCTCGATGAGTTTTCCGACCCCGCGGGATCGAATTTCAATCGCGGGATCAATTTTAACAATTTCTCGGGCCGGGTAAGGGGAGTATCGGATGCGGGCAGAATGCGGGACTTTTTTGAAACAAACCTCCAGGGAGATACTTACAACCTTGAACAAATAACTGTCTCCAGTGGTCCGAACGCGGTAATTTACGGTCTCGGTGGAACCGGGGGCATCATCAATACCTCATTCAAGAGGGCCTTGGTTGGCAATGATGCCTACACCATGGAGGTGCGAGGAGATTCGGAAGGTTCCATTCGCTCGACCTTGGACGTGAACAAGGTCCTCATAGAGGACAGGTTGGCAATAAGGATTATCGGATTGTGGGACGATTTCAATACCTACCGCAATTCCAGTGCGGGGGAACAGGATCGGTATTTCTTTACCCTCACTGCCCGGCCCTGGAATGGAGCCAACATACAAGCCTACTATGAGGACGTAAACATCAGGAAATCCCTTCCGCGAAACGTGGTCGCCTATGATGGCGGGGTAACTGCCTACATGGAACACGTGGCAGCCGGCGGAGATCGCTTTTATGATAATTCGCAGGGAACGGCAATCCTTCCCGGATGGGAGGGACTGGTCCAGAAATATAATAATAACCGGGATCATTGGGTGTTACAACCCAACAATACGGTTACGAACATAGGTCCCGCTTCGGGCGCAGGGTTGAATTCGGTGCGAACCATCGATCCCAGTTCCCAGGCGCCGCAACCGTCCGACCGCTTCAGGTGGAGCCTTCCAATGGACAGTCCGCTCGTTTCCCTCGAACACAACCTGCATGGGTTGACCTCCGGGCGTCATATGTATGGTGACATAAAAGGGTTGATTTTCAGCCAAAGCATCACCGAGGACCTGGCGGTTGAAGTGGGTTATAATTCCGAGTCCGGTTTTACGGATTTTTGGAACATGGCCCAGCCCAGTGCGGCGGTTGTCCGGGTCGATCCCAACCTGTTTCTGCCCGATGGAGAGACTCCCAATCCCTGGAGAGGATACATGTACGTGGATCACTGGGGACAGAGTACCACCGACTATAATGAGATGGCCGGTTTTCGAACCACGGTGAGTTACAACCTGGACCTGACCGATGTGAGCAAGTGGCTGGGGCGCCATAATATAATGGCGTTGTATACGGACGATTATTATGACCGCTTCTGGAGTTGGATGCGCACCAGGACCATTCCAGCCGATCGGGTCGGTTCCTATGTCTTCAATGCCGGGTCGGGACGCGGCCAGGGGCAAACGATGTACCGTTGGTATATCGATCCGAAAACCTATGAAATGGTAAATCCATTCGATCCGTTGGAAGGCGGTCCGCAACAGGACGGCACCTTTGTTTTTGCCCGAGGCAATGCGCCGGCGGCAGGGTTCACTTGGAGCAGCCTGAACAAACGAGAGGGTGCAACGGCCGCCATTCAAAGTTTTTGGTGGGATGACCGCCTGGTTACGACCCTTGGCTATCGTTATGGTTGGTTTCAAAGCGGTGGAGCTACCGTCGATGTCCTCAGGAACACCCCGGACGTCCAGTGGGGGTTCCAAAATATCCGGGACGTCGACCGGTCCAAGGACAACTATGGCGATGAAACCACTGAAGATGCCATCAACTATGGGGCGGTGCTGCATTTGACAGAGGAAGACAGTAGTTTTGGAGCTTGGAGCCTGTTTTATAATTTTGCCGATATATTCAATTCTCCCACTCCCAGTCACTATCCCGACGACAGGGGCATTCCCGCCGCCATTGGGGAGAGTTACGATTTCGGGATCATCTGGTCGGGTTTCGATTCCAGAATAGGCGCCCGGGTCAACTTTTATAATACCGAAAGCGCCAATGTCAACAACTGCGGCTGGTGCCAACAAATTCGCAATAGAGTCGTTAATATCGAAAGGAGAATAGGATCTCCCGGCGTCGAGGTTTCCCAGGCTGAGAATCCATACAATGAGCTACTTGACGCGGGTCGGATCACCGATGGCGATGGAAATCCGTTATCCGCCCCGGTTCCCTTCAATTCCAGCACTTTTGCCGTAGGCCAAGTCTTGTCCTATTGGCACATGACGGCTGACCGGACGTCTGAAGGTTTGGAAATTGAAGCCTGGGCCAATCCGACGGAAAACCTTACCTTTCGGTTCACCGCGGCAAATAATGAAGCGACCGATGTGAACGGGTTGAAGGGTTGGGACACCTGGATCAACGACCGTTACGATTATTGGCTCAGTTGGGCCCGATGGGAGCAAAACGCCTACCTGGACGAGGGAACACAACCGTTGAGCGAGGGCGGAGGTTCGGTTACGAATCAATTCAATATCCTGGCTCCCGCCTACGTCACCATCTCCAATTCCGATGGTGTCCGGGTTAACCAGAATGCCGGATGGCGCATGAACCTGATCGGCAGATACACCATCCGGGAGGGCTTTATGAAAGGAGCAAATGTGGGGGCCATCTATCGCTTCAGGGAAGCGCCGGTGATTGGATATTTGAGCCTTCCGTCCGACACTCCGTTTTCATCCTGGCCCGGGCAACCGGCTCAATTTACCGCACCGAGTTTGTCTGATCCCGTGGTAGCGCCAAACCGTAAGGACTTCGATCTCTTTGGCAGTTACCGGGGTAAATTGACCGACAACATGGACTATTATGTCCGCCTGAATATTCGCAATGCGTTTAACGATACGGACGTGATCCCGCAAAGAGCCCGAACGGACGGTTCCATCGCCGTTTACACCTTCAAGCCGCCCCGGACCTATATTCTGTCGGTCGGCTTGACTTTCTAAACTAGGAATGGGATCTCGCCTCGGCGAGATCCCATTCCTAATTGGCGCGCCTTCAGCCTTGCTCATACCCAAATTTACCGTAAATATGGGGGTATGTTCGACAGAAAGTTTGTGCCGCCAACTTCCGCCTATTTCCTGTTCGGCCCGCGAGGGACCGGAAAAAGCACTTGGGTCCGAAACCACTACCCGGAGGCCTATTTCATCGATCTCCTACCTACGAAAACGGCTCTTTCCTATCAGCGAAACCCGGGCCAAATAATTCGGGAAGTCCTTGCTCTGAAAAAAGACAGATGGGTGGTGCTGGATGAAATCCAAAGGGTGCCTGAACTCCTGGATGATGTCCACTTCCTGATGGAAAATCATGGGTACCGACGATTCGTCCTGACGGGGTCCTCGGCTCGGAAGCTGAAGCGAGGAGCCTCGAACCTGTTGGCCGGGCGAGCGATTACACGGCGCCTCTTTCCTTTGAATGGAGCTGAAGTTGCCTTTTCCAGGCCGGCCGGGCAGATGATCCAATACGGCAACCTGCCCGGAAGGATCAACCTCCATGAGAAGGAACAATTCGAGGATTTCCTGACCGCCTATGTCGACACTTACCTATCGGAAGAAGTAAAAAGTGAAGGTCTGGTAAGAAATATCGGCAGTTTTGCACGATTTCTGGACGTGGCTGCATTGGTCGCGGGAACCCAAATCAATATGACCGGATTGGCTCGCGACGCGGGAATAGGCAGGGATACGGTACGCGGATATTTTTCCATCTTCGAGGATACGCTATTGGGGTCCTGGCTTCCGGCTTATCGTCCGCGGGCAAAAGTGAAGGAGGTGGCCAGTCCGAAATTCTACTGGTTTGATTCCGGTGTTCTCAATGCGGCCGCCGGCGCATTCCGACAGCCCATGCCAAGCGACTGGAAAGGCGTCCTGTTCGAACATTGGATTCATCATGAAATCAGATCCTATCTGGATTATTCACGATCACGAGGATCCTTAGGATTTTGGCGAACGCCAAGCGGCGCCGAGATAGATTTCGTGTGGTGGTACGGCGACGACATTGTGCCCATCGAAGTGAAATCGTCCAAGGAAATCAGACCTTCTGTTGTAAAAAGCATTCGGTCCTTATCGAAACACAAATCATTCAGGGCCAGCTATGTCGTCTACCCCGGCGAAAAAGAACTACGAATTGAAGATACCTGGGTACTTCCCGTTACCCGTTTTCTAAAGAAATTGCATGCCGGCGAAATCCTTGGAACTCATTTCATTAGCGGTCAGTGATCGAACGGGGAGAAGGGAGAGAGGGGAAAGGCTGAAGGCTGAATAATCGTGATCGTGATCGAAAGGAACGGACTTGAGAGAGGACTCTCGCAAAGCGCCTAAGAGCGCAAAGATAGGCGTGCTGGGCGCGCCAATGAGGAATTTTGTGTTTTTTGTGCTTTTTTTGGCTATTTATCTCGTCCATCCTGTTCATCCATGTTCCATTCCTGATTGGCGCTCCCGGCGCAATCGCGGGATAAACCCGCTCCTACATTTTAGAAAAGTGTCTGGGCTATGCCCAGGGGGATCTGGTGTGGCGGGGGACCCGCCTCCCGGCGTGGCAGGCCGGCCTTCGCCAGAGGTCTACGGCGTGGCAGGCAGGAATGTCCCCCCTCCGTTAACTCTTGTTCCGGCGAAGCCGGACCTCTTTGCGAACTTTGCGATCTTGGCGAGAGGCCTTTTCTCGATGCGCCAAGGTGTCAGTCCTGGATTTTCAACATGGGGACATGTCAAAAATCAAGGAGCTGACCCCTTCCTCCGGATCACGATTATTCTCCAGCGCCTTCTTCCTTTTCTTTAAGGAAGCTTCCCCAGGAAGCGGATCAGGTTTTCGATGTGTTGATTGATTTGAATTCCCAGGCGTTCGCAACCCAGGTAGATGGTGGAGCGGTCGACCTTGGCGGCAAAGGACTTGTCTTTAATTTTCTTGCGGATCGATTTCACTTTCATTTGGCCATACGGCACGGGATTCATCTTCCGGTAGGCGTAAAAGATGCCGCAGATTTCATCGCAGGCGAGAAGGCCGGCGGCTAGCTTGGTTTGAGGCAGAGTATCGAATCCGTTGTATCCGTAAGCATGGGCTTCCACAGCGTGTATGAGATCTTCCGGATAACCCCACTCTGAAAACCAGCGGATCGACTCGGCCGGGTGGGTTTCCGGGTGTCTTTCAAAGTCGATGTCGTGCAAGCATCCGGTGGTCCACCACAGGTGGGCATCCTCGCCCAAGCGTTCCGCATAGCCCTCCATGGCCCTGGCTACCATAGAGGCATGGAGTCGTTGGTAGTCATCCCGAACGTATTGCCGAAGGAGGCTTTCCGCTTCTGAGACCGTCGGAAGGTTCATCTTTTGGTTACTTTCGGCCATAAAATTTTCCATTTAACAGGCTTTTCCTACCCTCGCCGAAATTTGTCCACTGCATTTTCATCGAGGGTGACGCCAAGACCCGGCTCGGTCGGTATCCGGTAGAGGCCTTCTTTCATATTGAACGGCTGGACCGTCAAATCGTCCTGGATGACGTGGGTAATGCTGACGGCGTACTGAATTCCCGGAAAAGCCGCCGCCTGGTGGGCCTGGAACACCTGGGCCACGCCGGTAAAAATGCCATGTTGAATCCATAAGGGAATTCCGGTCACCTCGGCCATGAGAGCCCTTTGGGTGAGCGTCTTGCCAATGGGACCTCCCACCACCAGGGCTTGCACCAGGTTCTCACGGATGAAGGGCATGGGGTCCGAGGGAATATGTTCGGCCAGATCCAGGGGAAACCGTCCTTTCAACCGACGAAAGGATTCGGGGCTGCGGGGATCGCAAGGGGTCTCGATTGCGAAATATTGGGGAAATCGGGCCAGTCGGCGGCCCATTTTCAGGGAATATTCCAACGTTTCCCAGGTGCCGTTCGTGTCGGCCCAAATGCGAACGTCCGTTGGTATGGCCGAAGTGATGGCTTCCGCCTGTTCAACCGGGTCTTCGAAGGGGCGGGCTTTCACCTTGTGAATCCGGTAGCCCCGGTCATATCCCAGTTTGGCTTCCGATGCCATCAATTCGGGGGGATAGCATTGGCACCACCAGGTCTGGGCAATCTTCTTTTTGGGCTCCGCCGCGAAAAGGCGCGAAACCGGCAGACCGGCCGCTTGGCCGATCAGATCATAAACCGCCATGAGGATACCGCCCAGGCTCTCGTCGAGCAAAAATTCCCATGGGGAACGACCCACAAGTTTCCGGCAAATGGCTTCTGCCCGCGGAACGCTGCCCAAGGAATCTTCCACGTCCAGGAGAGCGTCACCCAGGCCCACCAACCCTTCATCCGTGTAGAGTTTGACCAGGGTGGAGTCGTAGTAGTCGCGGTCGATTCCCTGCTTCCTGTAGACTTCGGCAAAGACCTCCCGTATCCGTTCGTGCATGGGCACCCGCACCGGAATCACTTCGAACCCTGTAATTTGCTGTCTTGCCGCCGAGGGGGAAGTCGCGGCATAGGCGCGGCCAAACCCCAGTTGGACGGTTCCCATTGCCCCTAACGATCCGAGGGCGGCGAGAAAGTCGCGACGGGAATACCTGCGCATGCGGTTCATTCAGTCCTGCCGCCGCCTCGTTGTCAACGGGGGAAGAAGGCGCGCTGGGGCGCGCCAATTAGGAATTAGGAATGAGGAATGAGGAATTGGGGAGAAAGATGGACCACGGATTACACGGATAAGCACGGATTATCGTGATCGTGATCGTGATCGAAGGGACTTGAGAGAGGAATCTCGCAGAGAGCGCGAAGGGCGCAAAGAGGAGAGAGGGAGAAGGCGCCGGGGGCGCAGAGGCGCGCTGGGGCGCCAATGAGGAATTTTGTGTTTTTTGTGCTTTTTTGTGGCTATTTATCCCGTCCATCCTGTTCATCCATGTTCCATTCCTGATTGGCGCTCCCGGCGCAATCGCGGCGTAAAGCCGCTCCTACAGTTTAGAAAAGTGTCTGGGCTATGCCCAGGGGGATCTGGTGTGGCGGAGGACAGGAATGTCCCCCCTCCGTTAACTCTGGTTCCGGCGAAGCCGGACCTCTTTGCGCTCTTTGCGAGAGTTCTCTTTCTCGATGCTACATTCGCCAAGGGGTCAGTCCTGGATTTTCAACATGGGGACATGTCAAAAATCAAGGAGCTGACCCCTTCCTCCGGATCACATTTAATAATCTTCAGCTTCCCTTTTCAGCCTTCATCCTTCAGCCTTTCCTTTATGGCCAGTGAACGACTTAAAGCCCTGATCGCGCTCAGGTGGGCCAGCAAGCCCACTTCCAACCAATCCATAAAAACGTTGCGTGGCGGACGTTCGGACGGCGGGTTTGAACCGCGACCCGGGACGAAGGTCGAGTCGGCCGATGCGGACGGTGTCCCCGGGGAGTGGGTGGTTTACGGAACTCCGGGATCGGAGAGTATCTTCCTCTTTCTGCACGGCGGCGGATTTTGCCGGAGTTCGGGCCCGGCCAGCCGGAGGATCGCTTCCAATCTGAGCGCGGCTTGCGGCTGCCGCTGTTTCACCGTGGACTACCGCCTGGCCCCCGAGCATACCTTTCCAGCCGCCATTGACGATACCTATACGGCCTACCGATGGCTCCGGAAGCAGGGAATCCCGCCGGAACGAATCGTGGTGGGCGGGAGTTCCGCCGGAGGAGGATTGACGGCCTCTTTGTTGACAAAACTCAAACAATCCGGTCACCGTCAACCGGCCGCGGCGGTTTTCATATCGCCCTGGACCGATCTGACCCAAAGCGCCTCCACCTACCGCACCAACGCCGATTCCGACTGTTCTATTTCCAAGGAACACCTGGACCGAATGGCCAGACAATACCTGGACGGGGCCGATCCGAAGCATCCGCTGGCTTCCCCGGTGTTTACCAACCTTTCCGGATTGCCTCCAATGCTGATCCAGGTCGGGAAACTGGAAACCATGTATGGGGATGCCGAGGCCTACGCCGAAAAAGCGGGTAGGGCAGGGGTTCCGGTGGAGTTCGAAGGCTACGACCACGTGCCGCATGCCTGGCATAACAGCGACCATCTCGTGCCTGGAATTCCGGAAGTACATGCGGCTATCGACCGGATTGGCGAATTCTTCAAGGCCCACAGCTGAAGGCGCGCTGGGGCGCGCCAAGGGGGAAGAGGGAAGAGGGGAGAGGGAAGAGGGAAGAGGGGGGAGAGGCGCCGGGGGCGCCAATGAGGAATGAGGAATGAGGAATTGGGGAGAGGGAGAAAGGCGCCGGGGGCGCCAATGAGGAATGAGGAATGAGGAATGAGGAATTGGGAGAAAGATGGACCACGGATTACACGGATAAGCACGGATTATCGTGATCGTGATCGAAGGGAAGGGACTTGAGAGAGGAATCTCGCAGAGAGCGCGAAG
>JAJDZZ010000035.1 GCA_022824405.1 Opitutales bacterium | reverse complement strand
GGTCTGAATGGAATTCAGCCATTCCCGTAGCGCCATGTCGGCCGGAACGCAAACGTCGGTGTTGTCGTATCTGAAAATTCCGACCGGCAATTCCTTGAAAGACAGCGGTATCGACCCACCCAGTTGGTTGGTGTGGAGACTGAGGGTTTGCAAGCTGGTCAGGTTGCCCAGTTCGGCTGGAATTGCTCCCCTCAGTTCGTTTCGTTGAAGCGACAGGACCTGTAAGCTGGTGAGATTACCCAACCCTGCCGGAATAGTTCCGCTCAGCTCGTTGGTGTGGAGACTCAATTCCTGCAAACCGGTAAGGTTACCCAATTCGGATGGGATATTTCCGCGCAACTGGTTTCGTTGGAGCCACAGGATTTGCAAGTTGGTCAGATCGCCCAGCTCGGCCGGAATGGTTCCGCTGAGTTCGTTGGTGTGGAGACTCAGGGTTTCCAAGCTGGCCAGATTGCCCAGTTCCATTGGGATAGATCCGCTTAGTTGGTTTCGCTGGAGCCACAGGCCTTGCAAGCGGGTCAGATTGCCCAACTGAGCCGGAATAGGTCCTGTGAGTTCGTTTGTACGCAGACTCAATTCTTGCAAACCGGTCAGGTTGCCCAGTTCGGCTGGAATAGATCCGCTTAGTTGGTTTTGCTGGAGCCACAGGATTTGCAAGTTGGCCAAGTTGCCCAATTCGGCCGGAATGGTTCCGCTGAGTTCGTTGGTATGGAGACTCAACGATTCCAAGCTGGTCAAGTTGCCCAGTTCGGGTGGAATAGGTCCGCTTAGTTGGTTTGCGGAAAGATCAAGGTGGATGACCCGGCCTAATTCGTCTACCTCGACCCCATGCCACTGATCCAGCGACGCGTCACTCAGCCAGTTCGTCCGGTTGGTCCAATTTGCGCCATCCGCCGCATTGAATAACGCTGTTAATGCCACCCGGTCCGGATTAGCATCTATCCCATACACCTCGACAATGGCAATTCCGGTAGTTCCGTCCTTTCCTTCAACTTTGGCGGTATACCCCCCGGGACCGAGGGTGAGAACGGCCGCGGAACTCAGGCTGCCGCCCGTCAGGTTTGGACTGCCACCCCAAATGTGGGATACCAACTGCCCCTGACTGTCCTCCCAGTTGTCGTTGATCATGAGTTCGATGGGAGGATCGAGACCAGTGCGAGGAGGTTCGCCCTCACTGGTTTTGATTACCGTGAGAACAGGATCGGCCAGCGCATTGGTTATACCAAAATTGGCCAGTTCCGGTCCAAGTGCTTGAATCAACACCCGCCGGGTTCCCTCTTCGATGATAAAACCCCCTATCATGACCTCTTCTCCCAAATTCACCAAGGCGCGGGTGGAGAGATTAACGACTTGGCCATCGCTTCCAGCAGATTCGATATCATACACCTCGACAATGGCAACTCCGGTAGTTCCGTCCTTTCCTTCAACTCTGGCCGTATACCCCCCGGAATCGAGGGTGAGAACGGCCGCGGAGCTCAGGCTGCCACCCGTCAGGTTTGGACTGCCACCCCAAATGTCGGATACCAACTGCTTCTGACTGTCCTCCCAGTTGTCGTTGACCATGAGTTCGATGGGTGTACCGAGTTCAACACGAGGAGGTTCGCCCTCACTGGTTTGAATGACCGTGAGAACCGGATCGGCCAGCGCATTGGTTATACCAAAATTGGCCAGTTCCGGGCCGACTGCTTGAATCAACACCTGCCGGGTTCCCTCTTCGATGATAAAACCCCCTATCATGACCTCCTCTCCTGTTTCCACTAAGGCGCGGGTGGAGAGATTGACGACCCGGCCATCGGCCGCCGAGGTCGGTTGCGAGAAACCCAGGAACCCGGCCAGGACCGTCACCAAGCTCGTTAGTTTCTTAATTTCATCATTCAATGAATTCATATTCATCTTTGGTAAGTGTCTCCCATCATGCGTTTCCGATTAAACGGTTCTTGATGAAACCAAGCTACAGATTTCTACGTTAAAGAAAAACCATGCGTCATTACTCCTCGAACGGTATGTCTCAGCTTGATACGAATATGCCGGAACAGAGTCGCTTCGCCAACAGTAATTTTAACTTGAAGATTTCAGAAGCGGCAAAATAGCCACCAATCCACCACTCCTTTCGATCACGATAAATCTCAGCACCTTCAGCCTTCCTCCTTCAGTCTTTCTCCCTCTCCTTCTCAGCATCTCAGCACCCATTCTTAATTGGCGCCATCGGCGCCTCTCCCTCCACCATTCCATTATTCCACCATTTCGCCACTCCTTTCCTTTCGATCACGATCACGATCACGATAAATCTTCCGCTAATCTCTCCATCATTCCTTGGGGGACCCGCCATCCGGCGTGGTGGGGGACAGGAATGTCCCCCCTCCGTTTTTAAATCCTGTCCATCCTGTCCATCCATGTTCAATTCCCCATTCCTAATTCCTCATTCCTAATTCCTCATTCTTAATTGGCGCCATCGGCGCCTCCCCTATTCCACCCTTCTTCTGGATCGGGTTCATCCTGTTTGCTTTTTCAGTCGTCTCCGCTCAGGACCCTGAACTACTTGTCATTGAGCGCCATTCTCTTGGCAATGATAACCGCATTCGCCTGGAGGTACGTTCGAGCGAAGCGTATTATTATGTGCTCTACCTGAGTAGCTCTCTGGACCATCTCCAAAACGAGGTCCCGGTGTCCATGCATCTGGGGCAGCCGGGTTCCACCTTGATAACGGAACCGCTGGGCATTCACCCGCTAGGCTCCTACTACCGGGTAGCTCAATACCTGAGGAGCGAGCCCGGAGATACCGATCGGGATGGTGTCGACGACCTGAGGGAATTGTTGGAACAGGAAAATGGTTTGAGAGCGCCACTCAATCCAGCGTTTCCGGTCAGCATCGAAGATGGCACGAACTCGATACCGGATCATGAAACCTTCGCGCTGCTATCCTACCAGGGCCCGGATGTTCTAAGAGACACTCATTTGGAGGATTTGGAGTTCGTTAAATTCTACCTGGTAGATGTCGACACAGATAATCCTTTTGCGCTTTTCATGAATACGGTAACACACCGGGCCCACCGCCGATTTGCCACGGCTGTAGGTCTACCAACCGGTGTTATGGGTCCGCAGGCGCCCGGTCAAATGCGGGGTGAAATAATTTATCACCCGCATCTGGCCAAGCCGGGTGGAGGAACGGGCGTCTATCGTTTCGAATTCGAACCCAACGATTCCTATTCTTTTGAGGCCGTACAAATGGGCCACGAATTGCTGGCAAAGAATATGCCCGTGGTGGAGAACAATCTCTATTATTATCCAATGCCCAACGCAGCGCTCCCCCTCTATTGGGGGGAGAAAGAACTCTACGATAATTCACGTATCCCCATCCTGTTGGAAGGAGACCTGTTTGCGGGCGTGGAATATATCCCGCTCAATATTGCCGAGGGCTATGGCCTGTTGAGAAGGATGGACCTGAATGACCGGCCAAACACGAGAGATCTCGTTATCTACGATACCTTGCCCAATGAGCTATCGAGGGTAGCCGGTGTAATTACCACGGTTGCCCAAACCCCTCTCTCCCACGTCAATCTCCGGGCTATCCAGGATGGCGTTCCCAATGCCTACATTCCGGGCGCGCTCGAGGACGAAGTCATTGCAGGCCTCATCGGCAAATATGTTTACTTCAAAGTTCGCGCGGATGGCTACGATATCCGCGAGGCAACCCTGGAGGAAGTAAATGCCCACTTTGAGGACCTCCGACCGACCGATCCACAAATCCCCGATCGAAACCTGTCCATAACCGGGTTTCGGGCCCTATCGGGATTTGGTTTCAACGATTCCGATGCTTTTGGAGTAAAAGCCGCCAACCTGGCAACCATGAGGACGTTTGGATTTCCGGAGGGCCTCATTCCGGATGGTTTCGGCCTGCCCTTCTACTTCTTCGATGAGTTCATGAAGTTCAACGACTTCTACACGGCGGTGGCCGACATGCTGGAAGATCCGGACTTCATTGCCAATGCGGATACGCGTATCGCAATGCTGGATGACTTTCGCGAGACCGTCGAAGACGGGCTCATGCCCGAGTGGATGATGGATGAGCTGACCGACCTTCAACTCTCATTTCCGGAAGGGACATCCATTCGTTGTCGTTCCAGTACCAACAACGAAGACCTTCCCGGTTTTAGCGGCGCCGGTCTCTACGATTCCTATACGCATCATCCTCACGAGGGCCACCTTTCAAAATCCATCAAGCAGGTCTACGCCAGTCTCTGGAACTTTCGCGCTTTTGAGGAACGGGATTTTTATCGCATTGACCAGTTTGCGGCGGCCATGGGAGTTCTGCTTCACCCGAATTTCAGCTACGAACAGGCTAACGGTGTCGCGGTGAGCGATGATCCCATCTATCAGACTACCGGTAATTATTATCTCAATACCCAAATTGGGGAGGACCTCGTAACCAATCCGGAGGCCCAGTCTATCCCGGAAGAGATTCTTCTCAATGCCGACAACGCCAACAACTATACCGTGGTTCGCTTTTCCAATCAGGTTCCCGCAGGCCAGTTGTTGATGAGCCAGCAACACCTAAATCAACTGAGATCCCATCTGCAAACGATCCATGAGGAGTTCAAGCTCTTGTATAATCCTCCCGTTGAAGAGCGATTTGCCATGGAGATAGAATACAAGGTTACAGCCGAGGGCAACCTTGCCATCAAACAAGCGCGGCCCTGGTTATTTTAGCCAAAAGGATGCGGTCCTTTGCCCTCATTTAAGAAGGACTCTCGCAAAGCTCGCCAAGAACGCTAAGCCGCCCTTGAGTGCTTCCCTCTTAACGTTCTTGGCGAGCTTTGCGAGAGGTTTTTTTCGATCACGATCACGATCATGATCACGATTAATCTCTGTGCTCTCTGTGTCCTCTGTGGTTAATCTCCCCCCAATTCCTCATTCCTGATTCTTAATTCGTGAGCTTTGGGAACTTGTGTCCCCTACTGCGAAATCTTCCAGAGGTGAGGATGGGTGCGAATATACAATGCATTGTCCACCAATGCAGGAGAGGCGAGGGCCCGTTCGCCCAAATCAATTTCCGATAAGATTTCGCACCCGTCCTGCCTCAAGCGGATCACCACACAAAGGCCCTCTTCACTTATGCAATAGAGCAGGTCGCCGGCCAAAACCGGCGATGCGGAGAATTTACCTTTTAAAGGCTGCCTCCAGCGCAACTCACCCGTTTGCCCATCCAGGCATTGCAGACGGCCGTCGTCCTCCAGGGTCAAAACACTACCCATGGCAAATACGGGGGACGGTGTCTTGGGCATACTTCTGTGGTATTTCCACTCCACGTGGCTCTCGGTCAGGTCCCCCGTGGCTCCATCGACGCGAATGGCGTAAAGGCTTGGTCTCATAAAACCCGTGCTCAAATACACTCTATCTTCTACGAAAATTGGACGCGGGGTCAGGGAAAAGCCCACCGGGTAAGTAACGCGCCAAAGTTCCTTGCCGTCGCTGGGTCGATAGGCCCCAACCATGCCGCTGCCGGGGCTGATGATTTCCCTGCGGCCACCATTGTCGATGACCAGAGGCGTTGAAAAGGAGAAATTTCTATTTACCCTATGGCTCCGATCCGTTTGCCAGGCGATTTTGCCCGTATCTGCATGGAGTGCGGTTACCTTGGGCGCTTTGACACCATCGGTGTTGAATACGAGGAAGCCATCGACCAGCACGGGCGATGACCCGGTACCATGTTGGGATTTATATGCAACTTTCTGTTTCCACAACATTTCCCCATCCTCAAAGTTGAGTGCGACGGTGCCCATGGGGCCGAAATGCGCATAGATCACACCTCCATCGATGAGAGCGGTCGCACTTGCCAGGCTGTTTTTGGAGTGTTTATCGGCGCCTTCCACTTTACTGGCCCGTAACACCGTTTTGTCCCAGACGATCATCCCCGTTTCCGCATCCACCTGAATGACCTTGAGCTCGTGAAATCCATCCACCGCCCCATCCAGGCCGGAAGTGAGGACAATTTTACCGTCGAAGACTACCGGCGATGACCAGCCTCGGCCCGGAATCTCTGTTTTCCACACCACGTTCGTCTCAGGTCCCCAATGCAGGGGAGGATTGATGGCCTGGGAGATTCCCTGGCCGGTCGGCCCTCGAAACTGCGGCCAATCGACCGTAGCAGCCGAAACCGTCAGGCAAAATGACGAAAGAACAAAGATAATCGCACGATAAGACTTCATGGGAAAGGGAGTGTTTATTGTGAATCTTCGTCTCGGTGTTAAGAAGAATATTTCCACCTCTTTGCGCCTTTTGTGCTTTTTCGTGGCTATTTACCCAAATTGTTGGGGGACCCGCCTCCCTGCGTGGTGGGGGACTGGAAAGTCCCCCCTCCGTTAACTCCTGTTCCGGCAGAGCCGGATCCCTTTGCGCCTTTTGTGCTTTTTGGTGGCTATTTTTGTCCTCATTTTTCGATCAAGATCACGATAAAGCTCAGTCCCCTTGTGCCTTTTCATTCTTAATTCCTAATTCTTAATTGGCGCCCTTGGGCGCCTCCGTCCCCCCTCCGTTAGTACATCCGTGCTTATCCGTGTAATCCGTGGTTAATTTCTCCCCAATTCCTAATTCCTCATTCCTAATTCCTAATTGCGCCCTTGGGCGCTGATCTTCTTCCTTGTGAGCCGATCGCCCATGGTTCATCTGTGAATGGATGATATCTTCTTCCGGATTTTGCGACACCATCGGCAACACGCCGCTCATAAGGTTGAACAGACTTTCCCAGGCCACCGGCTGCGAAATCCTGGGTAAAGCCGAGTTCCTGAATCCGGGTGGTTCGGTAAAAGACCGCGCCGCTCTCGGAATTGTGGAAGACGCGGAACGGCGGGGGCTCCTGCAACCGGGAGGAACCATCGTGGAGGGCACGGCGGGCAATACGGGCATAGGCCTGGCCCTGGTGGGGAACGCCTCGGGCTACCGCACCATCATCATCATCCCCGACACCCAATCCCCGGAAAAGATGGATTTGCTCCGGGCCATGGGAGCGGAAGTGAGACCCGTACCGGCCGCGCCCTACAGCGATCCGGGCAATTACAACCACATTGCCAAGCGGCTGGCCGAGGAAACCGATAATGCCTTCTGGGCCAACCAGTTCGACAATGTGGCCAACACCGAATTCCACTATGCCACCACCGGACCGGAAATCTGGCGCCAGACCGATGGAAAGGTTACTGCCTTTGTAGCCGCCATTGGAACCGGAGGAACGCTGGCCGGGGTTTCCAGCTTTTTGAAGGAACAGAACAAGAATATTTTAACGGCTTGCTGCGACCCTTACGGAGCGGCCATGTGGTCCTGGTTCAAGCATGGCCACCTCGATTTCGATGACGGCGATTCGATTGCCGAAGGCATCGGTCAGGGACGCGTGACGGACAATGTGGCCAGAGCTCAAATCGACGAGGCCTACCGCGTTCACGACCGGCACATGATGGCCCTGCTCAATCACCTGACCCTGGAAGAAGGGTTATTCCTGGGCCCCTCATCCGGCATCAACGTGGGTGGAGCCGTGAAGCTGGCAGTGGCCGGTGGGGCTGGCCAAACCATCGTCACGGTCCTGTGCGACGGGGCCCAGCGATACATGTCGCGTATCTTCAATGAGCAATGGCTGACCGAAAACGATCTTCCGCCCGAAGATCTTTCCCTTGATCGGTTGATAGGTGAAATCAAAGAAGATGCAAGAATCGGGAATTAGGGTATCGTGGTCAGGATGATGGCGCTCCGGGCCAACGGGACCATCAAGGCGGCCTTTGCAACAGACCCTTGATAAAAGCCACCTCTGCCGAACCCAACTCGAGTCCGGTTACGGACAGATTGGACGCTATTTGTCGCTGGTTGCGAAATCCCGGAATGACACAGGCAACCCTGGGGAAAGTGAGAACGAACCGCAGGGCAACGGCGGCCAAATCGGCAATGGACCCCCCAAAACGCTCCTTTATCGGGGCCATCCTCCGTTTAAGCCGCCGCAAGTTATCCACAGTGAATTTCGGTGAGGCCTTGCGATGATCTCCTTCTTCAAAGACAGGCAGGTTGTCCGGATCGAATTTGTCCAGGAGCAACCCTTGGCTTAGTGGACTGAAGGCTACAAAGGATAGCTCGTTCTCAACCATTAACCTCCCCACCGGACCCTTGGGTTCGATAAAACGCGTATCCAGGGCATGGGCCCAACTCTGCAAAACCTCGGGGCGCACGACCGGAACGGCGGTCTTGAAATGCGCCGCCGTATAGGCGGATTGCCCCTTGATGCGAATTTTCCCTTCCTCCCTGAGCGCGTCCAAAGTTTCCGCCGCCCCGGCCAAGTACCGGTTGTCGGCGCCGAAATCCCCGTGATGCAGGTAGTAGATATCGATGTAATCGCGACGCAGGTTTCTTAGCGACTGCTCGCATTGGTGGCGGATGTGCAACGGATCGTAGGCATGCGCCGCCGTTCCCTTGAAATGACCCACCTTGGTGGCGATCACATAATCTTCGCTCTTGAGCCCGAGCCGCTTCAAGACGCGGGCAAGCATGCGCTCGGCCCGGCCATTGCCATAGACATCGGCGTTGTCGAAGTGGTTGACTCCATTGTCAATGGCCAGCTTGACGGCTCGCGTGATTTCATCCTCGTCCACGTTAGCCCAACCACTGGCCCTTCCCTCCACCCAGTTCAATCCACCCATGGTCCAACATCCGAGGCTCATTTCGGAAACCTCGATATCGGATTTGCCCAGTCGTCTGTATTTCATAAATGAGAGGTAAGGAGAAAAAATCTGGAAATGAACATCGATTACACGGATGGACAAGAAAGAGTTGTTTGAAATTGGCATTGAAGCACAGCGGCATATGTTAAACAACCTTCTCCGCCCCACCCTCTTTGCCTGCAGGGCAATCCATGACCATAACCAACCCAACTGTGAATTCAAAAGGGCTCCTCATTAGCTTCATGTGTTTGGTCTCAATCCCGTCGGCTTTGCCGGGGCAAGGGGAAATCGTGGAGCTGGAAAAACTCCACGTGGTGGCAGATCGAAATATTTCCGCTCCCTTTACCATACCTCACGAAGAACTGATGGGCGGATTCGATACCACCTTGTCCCTCGACCAGGCGCTGCGCAAGTTGGCCGCGGTCGATACTTTTCGGGGAGTCGATTCGTTTACGGCCCATCCCACAACACAGGGTGTAAGGTTCCGAAACGCCGCCACCAATGCCACTTCGCGCGCTTTGTTACTGGTGGACGGGGTTCCACAAAACGATCCCTTCGGAGGCTGGATCTACTGGAACAAAATGCCCACCGCCAGCCTTCAATCCATGGACCTCTTCCCCATGGGCACGGTTCCGGCCTGGGGAAATTACAGTTCCGGCGGAACGCTCTATTTCCGAACCCGATCCCCCTTCACTCCCCACAGCAACCTGCAGATTCAAGGCGGTCTGTTCGACACCGTCCTGACCTCTCTGGCTCACACCAAAGCTGTCTCGGATAACATGAGCCTTTCCCTGGAAGGTCGATTGTTTGAGACGAATGGTTACAAGGTCGTCAAGGAGAGCCAGCAGGGTCCGATCGATGAATCCTCACAATCGGATTACACTTACTTGAGATTACAGATCGCCCAACTCTTGGAGAATTACTGGCAATGGACCTTAATGGGGCAAATCTTTGAGGAGGACCGCATCAACGGAACCCCGTTATCGCCCAATTCAACCGAATCTACCGACCTTTCCTGGACTCTGTCCCGCTCCGACACGACCGGACTCGATTTCGAATTCGTGACCTTCTTTCAGGACAGGGATTTCCAAAATGTATTTACATCGGTGAATGCGGAGCGCACCTCGGAGCGTCCCGTTCTGGACCAGTTTTCCGTGCCCGCCCAGTCACTCGGGGCCCAGGCCACGGCCTACTGGGAAAACGTCAATACCAATTTTTTAGTCGGGGCCGACTTTCGTAGCGTGGAGGGAAGCGCCAGCGAACGCTTTCGCAATCTCGGCGCAGGATTCACCCGCGAGCGGAACGAGGGAGGGGAACAATCGTTTCTGGGAGCATTCGTGACGGTTCAAGCGGAGTTGGATGAATTCAGCTCCCTCGAGAGCACGCTTCGGGTAGACCGTTGGAGACAGTTTAACGGGTTCCGCAACCAATTCGACCTGGAAACAAACACCCAGACCCGGGATACCATTTACCCCGGTCGGTCCGGTAATGAACCCTCGGCAAACATCAAATACACCCGGAGGTTGGATCACAATTGGAGCTTCAACGCACTGGTCTTTACCGGATTCAGAGCCCCAACCCTGAATGAACTTTATCGTCCTTTTCGGGTGCGCAACGACATCACCGAATCCAATCCCTTATTGGTCAACGAATCCACAACCGGAGGGGAAATCGGCCTTTTCTACCGGGACGAAGCCAACTCGTTGATGTTTAGCGGCTTCAAATACCTCATGGGCGATATGATAACCAATGTATTTCTGCACGGCGATTTGGGATTCGATCCGCTCTGCGGTTTCGTACCCGGAGGAGGCTCCTGCAATCAACGTCAGAACGTCGGGGACAGCGAAGACCAGGGCTTGGAAATGGCCTGGAAGTGGGATGCGGCAACGGGAATCGAGATTTTGTTCAATTATCTCCTAAGCGACACGGAATTCACCGAATCGACGGCTCAGCCGCTTCTGTTGGGCAAGTCATACCCGCTGGCTCCCAAACATAAAATATCCGGTCAATTGGCTTGGCGGCCCAAGGAGGAACTCACAATTCTGGGCCAGATCCAGTATCGTAGCGGGCAATTCGACAACGTGTTGAATACCCGCCCCATCGCCAGCGCGACTCTGGTCAATCTGGGGGCATTCTATGAATTACCCAACTCGAACTGGTCTGTGCGGGCACAGGTGGATAACGTGTTCGATAGGGAAATCGTCACCGCCATCGCCAGCAGTGGAATCATCACCCAGGCCGTACCCCTCAACGCCTGGATCAGCATGCGCTACGAAAAATAAAGAATTGCCCGGACTCCCCAAACCTTTATTTCCCACCGTATGACACCTGATTGGAAAGACCAGGTAGCCATCGTTACGGGCGGGGCGTCCGGGATCGGATTTGCCGTGGCCTCAAAATTGCATTCCCTCGGCGTGCAAACGGTCCTCTTGGACTGGAACGTCGAGGCGCTGGAGAAAGCCAAGTCAATGCTCGAAAGCCAACCCCTGATCATCCCTACAGACGTCGGGGAAGAGGTTTCCGTCAAGTCCGCCGTCAGAGAGGCGGTGCAAAAATTTTCCCGCATCGATATCCTGTTCAACAGTGCGGGAATTGTGGGACAAACCAATCTGAAAGGCCACGAGGCGGATGCCGATGATTTCGATCAGGTCTACCGGGTCAACCTCAAGGGTTCTTTCCTCATGTGCAAGGCGATTATCCCTCACATGCTGAAGCGCGACTACGGTAGAATCCTGCTGGTTGCTTCCATGGCGGGAAAGGAAGGCAATGCAGGGATGACGGCTTATTCAACCACCAAAGCCGGCGTCATCGGACTCACCAAAACTCTGGGCAAGGACTATGCGGATACGGGAATAACCGTTAATTCACTCGCACCAGCCGTTATTCGGACTCCCATTCTCGAAACCATGCCCCAGGAACAAATCGATTACATGACGGCAAAAATCCCCATGGGCCGGTGTGGAACCTTGCCGGAAGTCGTGGCAATGGCGACGTTCATTCTCTCACCGGAATCCAGTTTTACCACCGGCTTCTGTTTCGACCTCTCCGGAGGCCGGGCCACCTATTAAATCAAAAACCATATGTTCTTATGAAACTTATTCGTTATCGGGATTCCTCCGCACAAACGCATTACGCCGCCGAAGTGGATGGAGAATACAGGAAAGTCGAAGGAGATATTTTCGGCGATTTTTCCGTCACGACACATCCGGCCGAAGTGGCCAAATTATTGGCCCCGGTGGATCCGGAAATCATTCTGTGCATTGGGCTCAACTATAAATTTCACGCCGAGGAAAGCGGCATGCCCGCTCCCGATTTCCCGATATTGTTCATAAAGGGCCGCAACGCCCTGCAAAACCCTGGCGACCCGGTGGAACTCCCCACCGTTCTGGCCAGCCACAAAGTCGATTACGAATGCGAGTTGGCCGTGGTCATGGGCAAGGCCTGCAAAAACGCCACCGAGGAAAACGCCCTCGATTACGTGCTGGGTTATACCTGCGCAAACGACGTGAGCGCCCGCGACTGGCAGATCGAATTCGGCGGGGGCCAATGGTGCCGTGGCAAAACCTTCGACACCTTTGCCCCGATGGGACCCTGCCTGGTTACGGCAGACGAGATCCAAGATCCCAACTCCCTGGCCATCAAAACCATCCTTAACGGCGAAGCGGTTCAGGATTGGAATACCAACGACATGATTTTCAACGTGCGCCGGTTGATCGCGTTTCTGAGCGGGAGCACCACCCTGCTGCCGGGAACCGTCATCCTGACCGGCACCCCCCAGGGAGTGGGAGCGGCGCGAAAACCTCCCTTGTTTTTAAAGGCCGGGGACACCGTGACCATCGAGATCGAAAAGATCGGCCAACTGACCAATCCGGTTATCGACGAGGCTTAGGCAGTAAAATATGAAAGCAATCAGTTACACGGCGGCCCGTGAGAATCTCACATCCACCATGGATCGGGTCTGCAACGATTGCGACCCGGTCATTATAACGCGTAAAGGCGATAAATCCGTGGTAATGCTATCGCTCGCAGACTACGAATCGCTCGAAGAGGCGGCCTATTTGCTGCGGTCACCTGGCAACGCACGCCGTCTCCTGGAGGCGATCAAATCCCTTGAAAAAGGGGAAGAGATCGAAAGGGAATTGATAGAACCTCACGATCAATGATTGTCCTCTTTTACAAGCAAGTCACCTTCCACGTATTGGTGAATTAATCCGGAGATCAATGTCTGGTAGGGAATACCCTTCTGAACAGCCTTGCGTTGAATTCCCATGAGATCGTGGCTGCTTAATCGGATATTGATGCGCTTGTCTTTTTTGAAGGTGTTTGCGCCGGCTTCAACCAGATCCGCCAGTAATGCTTTGGAAGGCCGTTTTAACTCAATCTCTCCACTTTCAAGTGATTCCAATATTTCTTTTTCTTCACGCATTTTCATTTTCGCTTCCGAATTCTCTTTTGTATTGTTCCGTCAACTTCCTGCTGGGAAATGCTGTTTTGAGGAAAAAGATGTCTCCATCTTTCACATAAGGTATGGCGAAAATGTATCCGTCTAAGGGAGCTAAAAAAATACTTTGGCCGGGATACCTTTCTTCATTCCAATGCCTGGCAACTGCCCATACCTGTCCATTTGCCAGGAGTAGGGAAATCTCTTCAAACGATACGCCTCGCTCTTTCTTGATTTGTTCATTTTTTTCCGGATTCCAATCAAATCGCACGCAACGATAGTGTGCCTTTCAGGCATCCTGTCAAGGTTGGAAATTCCACAGAGAGATCTACAAAAGGCGCCAAACATCAAAATACGCAATAACTCTGCCAATTTAAGCTTTCTTAGTCGCCAGTGGACCGCTGTCGGTCGATATTTATGGCCTTAAAAAAACCATGGATATTCGAGGCAAGGCAGCGGTAGTAACGGGGGCCAGCAGAGGGGTCGGCGCGGCGACGGCCCTCGCTCTGGCCAAAGGCGGGTGTTCCGTTCTGATAAATTACAACCATTCCAGGGAGGCGGCTGAGGAAGTTTGCGCCGAGGCGGAAAGCGGCGGGGTTCAGGCCATTACCTATGGGGGAGACGTGGCCGAGGATGCAATCTGCAGGGGTATGATGCAAACTGCGGCTTCCACCTTCGGCCGGTTGGATATCCTGATCAATAACGCGGGCTACACCCAATTTATCGCGCATACCGATCTGGAGGCCGTGACCGAGGAAGTCTGGTCGCGCATCATGGATGTAAACCTGAAAGGACCTTTTCAGTGTGCAAGAGCGGCCAAACCGTTTTTGGACGCCGTTGGGAATGGGGAAATTGTTTCGGTAGCAAGCGCCGCGGCCTACAACGCGGCGGGAAGTTGCATCCCCTACTCCTGTTCCAAGGCGGCCGTGGTCAATATGACGATTTCCCTGGCCCGGGTGTTTGGCCCGAAGATCAGGGTAAACGCTGTGGCTCCCGGGGTCATTGAGGGGGACTGGCTCAGGAAAGGCCTTGGCCGTGATTACGAAGAAAAACTTGCCGACCAGGCGAACTTGGCCGTGCTCGACAAGGTCTGCGCACCGGAGGACGTGGCTGATGCCATTCTGAGCCTAATAACCGGTTCCGATCTCGTGACCGGACAGACCCTGCTTTGCGATGGCGGAACCGCAATCGGTAAAGGAGGATTGATCCGGAAGTAGGAATTGAACAGGGATGGACGGGATTTAATAACGGAGGGGGGGACAAGTTCGCAAAGCTCACGAATTAAGAATTAGGAATGAGGAATTAGGAATTTAGGGGTAAATTAACCACGGATTACACGGATGAGCACGGATGTACTAACGGAGGGGGGACTTTCCAGTCCCCCACCACGCCGGAAGGCGGGGCTTCCAATTTGGGTAAATGGCCACAATACGCACAAAAACACAAAATTCCTCATAGCGCGCCTCTCGCCACTCCATCACTCCCTCATTCCTCATTGGCGCCAT
Source organism: Opitutales bacterium (assembly GCA_022824405.1). Lineage (GTDB taxonomy): Bacteria > Verrucomicrobiota > Verrucomicrobiia > Opitutales > UBA2995 > JAABVD01. The sequence continues at coordinate 46,106 of JAJDZZ010000035.1, read as the reverse complement.
CGGGCGCCTTTGTGCCCAACCGTGGTTTGGCAGGCAAGGGGTGCGGGTAGCATTTAATGCCCATCCAGCATCTCCATCCCATGCGAGGCGGCGGATTCAATATAGAACAGGGCATAGGAGAGGCCGATCCCGATCAGGAGCGCTAAGATAAGCTTTCCCCGGTCGTGGCTATGGAAATGTATCTCCGGCAACAGATCGCTCAAGGCAATGCAGAGGAAGGCGCCGGCTGCGAAGGCCAGAATATAACCGATCGCGTTTCCTTCTCCCCAGGCAAAAGCTCCCACACCCCAAAAGGTGGCTAAGGCTACGATGGGGCAAAGCAGAGCAAATGCGATATTGGCAGCCTTGCGGGAACGGCGGCTGTGTCCGTCGGACTTCATCAAGCTGAGAATGGAATAGGCATCGAGCGGCTTGTGCAGGAGAATGGCGAAGAATACGGCCATCCCGGGCAATACGGCCAAGTGTTCATCCAACAGAGCAACCTGAATACTGGTACCTAGGGCGACCCCTTCGGTTATGGTATGCAATCCCAACCCGAGAGCGACGCTCAACACACTTCCCGAATGTTCCTTGGAACCACCGTGACGGTGATGGTGCCGATGGTGGTGATCGCTCGCTTCATCGCTGAAGTCGTGCTGATGAAAGTGAAAAATGTGCAGCAAAAAGATCATCACGACTATACCCACCATCATCCATATCACGGCTTTTTCCCCAGCGTGAGGACCAGGAATGCGCTCGAGGCCGTGGGGGAGAAGGTGAAAGATGGAAATGCCCAGAATAAACCCCGCCACCAGGCTCATCACGACTTGGATGCGGGTGTGGGTCATGGCGCCTACGTCCGATAGCTTCCCGCCGATCAAGGAGGCGGAAAAAATGATGACCGAGTAGGCCGCCAAAAACAAAATGGGACTTAAGTCCATAAGGTAGAGGCCCTCAGACAGAGGGAAAAGGGAGAAGAAAAATAAGAAACTTCGCAATGGACTCCGCCCGGACAGCAGCTGAAGGGAAGGGCCATTCTACTTCAGAAGAAAATAGTTAACAGGACCAAGCTGATCAGTCCTCCAAGCAAGAAACCCACTGCGCTGACCACCCCCGCCCCGGTGGCAAGGTCAGCGAGGCGAAGCGTCTGCTTTTCGATAATGAAGAGCACCTGATCACGGTCTATCTCACCATCGACAAATCGCTTCAAACCCGTTTCAGCCCCGTGAGCCTCCTTTATCGCAACCAGGGCCACCAAAATCATGGTCAGGGCCGAGGCAATGGTGCCAACGGCAAACACGAGCAGGGTCAATAATGCCAGCCAATGATAAGCCGAGTCCTCAGGGCCGGTGGCCGCGCTCATGAAGCCAACGATCAAGGCCGTTCCACCCCCATTGCCGAACAGCAACAAGCGCGTAGACTCGGTAATCAACCTGAACATGGTCCGGCGCCGCATGGCGACAACCTTGTAGAGCTCGCGCAACCATTCCTCGCCAACTTCTTCGGCGGAAAAATCATCTAACTTTTTCAATGGCTACCCTCCATATCGTGGGATCCGTCCTCACCCAGATCGGTAAGCCTGACGTAGCGTGAACCCGCATTGTTCCCCGGTTCGAATTGAATGATCCAATCGTCAATCGGTATCGGATCGGAAGACAGGGCCTGTTTAATGAAGTTATCCCTGGTCAATTCATCCCCCATGCGTTCCAACACGCTAATGACGAAGCGGCCCAGGATGTAACCCTCCAGACATACCTCGTTGATTAATTCCTGATATTCCTCCATCTCGGAATCCAACGATCGGATGGCTTGCTGGAATTGCCTCACCAGGCCAAGGGTCTCGTCTCGTGGGTCCGGCACCACCTGGGTCACCAAAATTCTGTCGTTTGGCTCACTGACTCTCGCCTTTAATTCCTGGAACAGGACGAAGGACAAGCAGCCCATGATGTAATCATGGCCCAGAGAGTTGGCCAAATTGATGATGGTCGAATTGGCGGCATAGGAGCCGACGATCAGAATGGCGTCCAAATCGGCCTTGGCCAGAGCAAAGAGGCTGGCGTGGACGGCATGGGTATTACGCGAGAAGAAGGTTTTCCCCAGTATGGGAATATTGTAGGAATCGAGGACTGTTTTGAAATCCCTCAGGACAGCACGGCCAAACGCGTCTTCCTGATAGATGATGCCCATCCGATTCTTGCCACGGTCTTGGATGATGTGTTCGACCAGCTTTCGGGTCTCGTCGAAATAGCTTGCCCTCAAATTGACCACGTTGGGATATTGCCCGGCATTGCGCAGAAAATCTGCTCCGGTAAAGGGGCCGACAAAAGGAATCTTTGCCGTCTTCAGCACTGGGACGATGCGTCTCGCGGTTGGAGTTCCCACCCCTCCGATCACAGCCAGCACGTTGTCTTCCGAGACAAACATTTCCGCGTTTGCGCCTGCTCGGTCCGGTTCATAGGCGTCATCGAAGGAATTGAGTTCCAAGGACCTCCCTTTGACCCCACCTCGATCGTTCCTTACGGCGAAGGCCGCTTCAATACCCGCCTTGTAGTGTATGCCAAGCTTCCTGTTCGGGCCTGTGAAGCAGGCGCTCTGCCCAAATCTGATTGTATCCGAGGTCACACCCTGGGCGGCCGGGAGGGTCGAGCGGTCAATCGTAGCAATCAGGCAGAAGGCCGCCAGTAAATTCAACCACAGGCGCACGCTACGGTTTCCCATCACCGGACTCTCCTTTCTCTTTTTCCTCAGTTAAAACCTCAACCATAGGTTTTTCCATGGCCTGTTGCTCTGCCACCGCAGCGGTTGGGGTTACGTGACGGTGCGAGAAAATGGATGGGGTGTCGAATATGAGGGAACGGGGGGTGGCGCTGGACATGTGATCGCGTTCAGACCGCCTGTTGTGGAATTGACCGTCCAACAGGAGGTTGTCCGCATCGATGGTTTCAATGGAATGCTCGTTCTCCTTCATTATGGATGCCAGGAGAGGTCTTTCGGGTTTTTCGGGATCGACGGCGAGAGTAGCATCCGTCAACAGGGTCGTCGGAACAGGAGGGGCGAATCCCGCGTTGCCGTCGATCATGTTGATATCAATGGTCGAGGCTTCGTCCGGATTGACCGCCGACAGGCTGGCCTCGGTAAAGATTTTGCGCATCCGTTCCCAATAGCGGGTGATGCTCACGTGTTCAGGGGTTCTCCTGTATTCAGCCAGCAAGGCCAAAAAGGCATCGGCGCTACTTTGGGCCTGCACCCTTCGTTCATTGGCCTTGGCCTCGGCGTCCGTTACCAATGCGTCGGCCTGTCCCCTGCTGTGGGCGAGCAACCTTTCCCTCTTGCGATTCGCGTTGCTCTCTACCTGCACGATCTCGGCCACCGCGTCGCTCACGTCACGAAATGCATCGATTGTCTCTTCGATCGGCCGTAAGTCGATGATGTCGAGGGAGACGACTTCTATACCGATGTCGATGGTCTCCAGACTCTCGGTAACCCGGTCGAAGAGGCGGTCCTGGATGATATTTCGGTTCGTGGTAAAGATCATGTCGATGAAGTTCTGGCCCAGGATATTTACCATCTCCTGTCTGACCAGCATGGTGACTACCTCGATGGGGTCGGAGGCGGCGAAGAGATAATGTCTCAGGTGGTCGATCTTGTATTGGATGGCGACATCCACTTCGAACAAATTGGTGTCTCCCGACAGTATGGTGAAGTTGATCTTTCCGCCCTCATTGCTGGAAATCTGATGACGGACGATCCGCAGGACTTGGCGGATATGCGCCTTTTCGATGATGGGGATGCGGTAGTGAACGCCAGGTCCCACCTCCGCATCGACCACTTTTCCAAATCGAGTAAGAACGCCTTGCTCCTCCTTTTTGACGATGTAGAGTCCCTTGACCAATACCCCGGCAAAAAGGGCGACCGCAATCCCGGCAACGATCCATCGGCGGCACTTTGGAAATACGTCGAACAGAGCGTAAATGACGCGCGTACTGGGAGGTAATTTTGGTTGGTCGCTCATCGGCTTCGATCGAAATTCATTCCGGTATTTCCTTGCTGTCGAGGTATTTGAACAGCTCGTTGTCGGCCGGCAGCATGAGTGTCGTGTTCTTGTCGATGATCAGGTCGTAACTGTCGAGGGCGCGAATGAACATGTAGAATTCCGGATCCTCCTGATAAGCTTTGGCCAACAATGCCATGGATTCTGCCTCGGCCTGACCGAGAATGGTCGTGGCCTCGGCATGGGCTTGGGCAATGATCTTCTCATGTTCGTTGAGAGCCAGGGCCTCGATGCGCATGGCCACTTCCTCTCCCTCGCTGCGATACCGGGCGGCGATACGGGCTCGTTCCGCGATCATGCGCTGGATGACGCTGGGCCGGTTTTCCATCGGCAGGGTGTATTCGACAATTCCGGCTTTGAGCACCTCTATTCCGTAATTGGCAAGGGCGATGGGCGCAATTCGGTCGAGCAACTCATGCGAGGGCACATCCAGGTCTTCGTGTTCCAAACCCAGGCTTATAAAGGCATCGCGGGACTTGTTACTGATGATGACGCCGGCGCTGGAATGGTAGAGATCGAGCAGCCTGTCGATGGCATTCTCACCGGTGCGAATTGCCTCTACAAAGAGAATGGGGTCCACTACACGCCAAAGCAGGTATCCGTCCACGAGGATGCTCTTCTGGTCTTCAGTGATAAGCTCCTGGGGATAGCCCGTCATGGTGTTAATACGGCGATCGATCTTGTAAATTTTCGAAATGGGACGCGGCCATTTCAGGTGGAACCCGGGCTGCTTGGCGGGCGGGGATATCTTACCGAAGTGGGTCAACACGCCCTGTTCGGTTTCATTAATGGTGTAAACGCAGTCGTAGGCGATTACCCCGCCGATCAAGGCCGTGGCCAGGATGATTATCTTTCTCTTGCAGGTCATTCTTTTCCCCTCTCATGATGAGGTCGGGCCTCGGCGCCCGCTCCATTTGCATTTCTCTTCCACAACGCGATCTTATCGAGGCTTTCTCTACTGGGCACTATGATTTTGGCATTGCCGGATAAAGCGGTCTCCAACTTTTCCCTCCACAGCATGTTCCTCAAGACTTTAGGCGCGTTGCGAACCGCCGAGGACACCTTGGAGATGGCTTCGGCTTCAGCTTCGGCCGTTGTCACCTTCCTGTAGGCCTCTCCTTCCGCCTGCTTGGTCTCCCACTCCGCATTGCCATGGGCCTGGGGCGCCAATGAAACCAGGTATTTTTGCGCATTGACAATGATCCGCTCCCGATCCTCCTGAGCGCTCGATACATTGCGGAAGGCGTTCATGGTTTCCGTTACGGGTTTGATCTCCAACAAGCTTACCTTGACCAGATCCACCGCTTCTAGCACGGTTCCTTTTCCCTCCTCACCGCTTTGGAACAAGTCGATGACATGCTGTTCAATGGTTACCCGATATACGTTGAGCAACTGCTCCAAATCTCTGGCGGAGACAAAGGAACGCAGATGGTCCCGGACCATGCTGTCGATCATCTCTGGCGCATTTGTCGTCCGGTAATGGTAGGTATAGGGGTCTTTGACCCGATATTGCACATTGACGGTCACGGATAAGAGGTTGAGGTCGCCCGAGACATACTCGTGGGGGTCGTTGGACATGATGGACTTCACTTCCCTCACGGGCCAATTGTCGGTTTTTACCAAGGGTCGGGGGGCAAGGTAATGCAGCCCGGGTTGCAGATCGCGCCAGTAGACCTTGCCGAGCAGCCGACCGTAACCGACGTTACCGGGAGGCACTATCGTGAAACCACTGGCAAGAAACAGGACGATGGCCAATATCCAAAGCATCAGGCCCATGGGCGTGGTGGGAGAGATGGCGCCCCGGAAGGAACGACTGCGGGTCAGACGTCCCCACACCTTTCTCCAGCGCCTGGACAAGGGGCGGAAATTGCTTATCAAATCCTCGTAGCCACTCTGCATGGCCCCGGCCCGGAACCGCCAAATGACCAGGGCGAACAGAATTATGGCGCCTCCCCACTGCAGAAACATGATGGCAGGGGAGTGAGAGGCGGTGAGGTTCACGGAAATGGACAGACCGAAGGCCAAAACCAGCATATCGACCGCGATACCCAAGACGACGGTTACGGCGATGACCGCGCCGACGTAGACGGAGGCGAAGCGGACGCCAAACTGACTGATGATAATGGCGATGGTACCCGTATTGGTTGCAGGGCCGGTCATGAGGAAGATCAGTGCGGCGCCAGGGCTGAATCCCTTGGCCACCAGGGCGGCGGCGATCGGGGTACTGGCAGACGCACAGATGTAGAGGGGAATCCCGACCAACACCATGATGGGATAGGATAACCACCGGGCATACTCGTTCGACATCAGATCACTGGGTATGGCGAGATAAAGAAATCCCCCCAAAATTATCCCCACCAGCAAGGCGAAGAGAATGTCGTCCGCAATCTCGACGAAACCGTAGCGAAAGATGTGCTTGGTAAGTTTTTTGAAGTCCAGGCGTTGCCCATCCGTCGTTAAGCTGCCCGAAGGAGTATCCTCATCGGATTGTTCTTCCACATCCTCCGAGCGGAAATAGAATTCGGGTTTCACCCAGGATCCGAATTTCCACCTGCTGGCAGCGGTAGCCAGCCTCTTCAACCATTCGAACAGTAGTGTCTTCAGTTGAGTGGGGCTGACGTAGCAATCGTTACTCTCCGAGATGAGGGGTTGGTGGCCGTGATCATGGCCGTGGTCATGGTCGTGGCCGTGGTCGTGATCATGATCGTGATCATGGTCGTGGTCATGGTCGTGATCATGGTCGTGATCGTGGTCGTGGTCATGGTCGTGATCATGGTCGTGATCGTGGTCGCTTCTGATGAGTCCGATACAGAAGATTCCCGCCACAACCGCGGTGAGGAAACTGATGACGGGCCTGATAATGGCCACGATGGGACCGAAGAAGGCATTGGTGACCAGGATCGAATCCGCTCCCGTTTCGGGGGCTGTAATGAGAAAGGACATGCAGGAGGAACGGGAGGCTCCTTTTCTGCGCATCTCCGCAACCACGGGGACTACGGAACAACTGCAGAGGGGAACGGGTACGCCGACGGCAGCGCTGGTGGAAACGGATTTCAGGCTGTCCTCCCGGAGCCACCGGAGTATGGCCTGGCGGGAGATGAATACATGGATCAGGCCGGAAAGAAACAGCCCGAGCAAAAGCATGGGCGCCAGCAACAAAAATGACATCCAAAGGAAGTCGAAAAAATTGGCAACCAATTCAACTCCGGAGGTCACTTGATATAGCCTTCAGTATTGGGGGGGGGGGAAGTGGGATACACGGGGATTAATGCCAGCAAAAACGAATTAATTGAAAATAAATAGAGGATTAATAATCCCCTGCAATGAAATTGTGCACCTTAATCAGGGAACCGATGACGGCTGAAATTGAAATGGGATAAATCCCGGTAAAGGATGATACTGAACCGTGGCCGCCCCCTATCGGGCAAATCGGCGATTGTTTTTAGTTTTAAACCGGGCTCTGTGCTTCAACCCGTTCTTCAACCCGGTGGGCATTGGGATCGATGTTATACAGCCTGCAGAAGAATTGCTTGAGGTCGTTGTGAATGAGCACGAGCACCGGAACGAGCACCAGGGTAATGGCGGTGGCGAAGACAATTCCCCAAGCCAATGAGATGGCCATGGGCACCAGAAAGGCCGCTTGCGGGCTGTCTTCGAACATCAAAGGTCCCAGACCGAAGAAGGTGGTGGCAGAGGTTAGCATGATGGGACGGAAACGACGCACTCCGGCCAAGCGGACCGCCTCCCCGAGCGGCATGCCCTCCTTAACTTTTCTATTCATGAAATGGACCATGACCAGGCTGTCGTTCACCACAACTCCCGACAACGCCATCATCCCGAAAATGGACTGCAAAGTGATGATGGGAGCGCCGTTATTCCACCCAAAGACGGTGGCCATGATCCAGTGCCCGATCAGGGCTCCCACCACCCCGAAGGGAATGGCCGACATGACCACCAGCGGCTGCACGTAACTCCTGAAGGGAATGGCCAACAAGGCATAGATGACCCCGAGAATGAAATAAATGCCCAGGAACAATTCCCTTTGGTTTTCCCGTGCATCGGCGGCAAATCCCCTCAATTGGTATTCCATGCCGTGATACTTGGTGGCGACAATTTGGGGCAAATACTCGTCGAGAATTTCGAACTGAATAGCATCGGTGTCCGTTACCAGGCTGTCCGCATCCGCGCTGACCTGGATGATGCGTTTCCGGTCCACTCGCCGAATGGAGGGCAGGCTTTTGCCGGGAACGATTTCCGCTACTGTTTCGAAGGGCACTTCGGCGCCGGTGGCGGTGCGGATCATCATCGATTGCAGGGAACCGATCGAGCGGCGCTCTGTTTCCGGGTAGCGCACCATCACCCTGACTTCATCCCGTCCACGCTGTATGCGCTGGGCTTCGGTTCCGAAAAAGGCGGATCTGACCTGCTGGGCGAGGTTGGCCGCGGTCACGCCGAGGTATTCGGCCTCGGGTTTCAGATCCAGTTCATACTCTTCGGCGGCGCGTTCGTAGGAGTCCTCTATGTCGTATACCCCGTCATAAGTAGCCAACTTTCGCTGCAAATCCGCTGACGCTTCCTTGAGGAGGTCGACGTCGGGATGGATGAGTTCAAACGTCATGGCTGCGCCGGAATCGAAACGGGAATAGGAAAAGTTCAACTGTTCGGCTTCGGGGATAGGAGGAACGAGCTGCCTCAATTCCGTGATCATTTCCCGGCTCGTATAGGATACATCGAGCGTTTCGGCGGGGCTCAATTCGATGAGAATTTCGCCAATCTCGGCCACGCCGGCAGCCGGGGTGGAGCTGCGACGGCGGGTTCTTCCAAAGGGTTGTCCCCCCGCGGTGGCGAAGACATTTCGGATAACGGTCTCCCCCGAACGCTCATTCACGTCCTTTTTCAATTGCAGGGCGGAAGCCTCTATCATGGCGACCTTCTCCCGGGTGGTTTCGAAAGTGGTTCCGGACGGCATCTGCAGGGTAATGGTGGTAGTGTCGGATGGAACATTGGGAAAGCTCCGGAAACCAATGCGCTCACCGAACACGAGCGCTACGAAAACAAGGAGAAATCCAATAAAAACCGATAAGGAGGCGTAGCGGTTGATCAGGGCCCAGTTTAAAGCCGGTCGGTAGTATTTCAGGATAAACCGCTCAAGGCCGTCGGCAAAAAATCGCTGGAATCGGATAATCGGATTCTGCTTTTTCCTCGCATCCTTCAAATAGGTACAATGCTTCAGGTGAGCCGGCAGGATCAATTTTGACTCGATGAGGGAGAAAAACAGGACCGGAATCACCACGATGGGGATGTTGGCAAAAATACTGCCCATGCGCCCGGACTGCATCATGAGGGGGTAAAACGCCACCATGGTGGTAATGACCCCGAAGATGACAGGAACGGCAACCTCGTTGGTGCCCTTGATGGAAGCAGCCAAAGGTTTCTCCCCCCGTTGCATGTGCTGAAAGACGTTTTCCCCGGTGACAATGGCATCGTCTACCACAATCCCCAGGGTTGTGATAAATGCCATCAGGGTAACGACATTCAGGGTCACTCCCAGGTAGGGCAGAACCAGAAACGTACCCGCGAAGGCGATGGGAATGCCCCAGGCCACCCAGAAGGCCAGGCTTGGCCGGAGAAAAAGGGACAAGATGACGACGACCAGCAGGAATCCCAATATGGCGCTATCCTGCAAGGTGGCCAAGCGCACCTTGATCCGCTCGGTATCGTCATCCCAGAAACTCAGGCGAATCCCCTCGGGCAGTTGTTGCTGTTTGTTCGCGATATATTCCTTTACCTGTCGACCGATCTCGATGACGTTCTGCTCCCCTGCCCTGAACACGTCGATGGCAATGGCCCGTTCGCCGTTGAATTGGGCCACGATCGGCGTTTCATCGAAACCGTCTATGACGGTGGCAATATCTCCCACCTTCAATTTGGTGCCATCGGCCCGGGTCAAAACGGTAATGGAGGAGTAATCTTCGAAATTGTAGGCCTGGTGGTCCGTGCGTAACAATATGCGGCCCGTTTCCGTCTTTACGCTGCCGGCTGACAAATCGACCGAGGACCTGCGGATGGCGCGGGCGATTTGCTCAAAGGTCAGCCCATACTGCCGTAGGGCCGCCTCGGAAACTTCAATGGCTATTTCATAGGGACGGACCGCTTTGAGGGAGGTCAAGGTCACGTCGGGAAGGCTCGCCACCTCGTCGCGGATTTGCTCAGCCAGCTTTTTCGCTTCTTTTTCGCTCAGGTCCCCCGATAAAACCAGGGTTATGGCCCGTTCCGATCGGGAAGCCAGGCTGATTTGGGGTCGCTCCGCCTCGGGAGGAAGGGCGCGAATGGTGGAAACCCGATTGGTCACCTCGTCCAGTTTTTCGCTCATGCTGTAACCCTCCTCGATCTCCAGCATGACCGTCCCCGTATTGGCCGTGGCGGTAGCCGTCATTTCCTTCAACCCCTCGATATCGTATAGGTTCTCCTCCAATCGGGTTATGATACTCTGTTCGATCTCCCCGGGGGTTGCCCCGCGATAGAGCATGGAGACAGTGATGAAGCGCAGGGGAAAATCGGGGAACTGCTGTAACACGATTCGGGTAAATCCGGACCAGATCCCCCCGGCCAGTATGGCTACCATGAGCAAATTGGCGGCCACTCCGTTTCTGGCAAACCAAGCGATTATTCGGTGCATTCTTCTCGTGGCGTTGGAGGACAGGTCAGCCTGGAGCCTCCTTTTCGACCGCGCCCTCCGGTGCATGGGGCGCGATGTTATAGATCTTACAAAAGGCGCTTTTCAGATCATCGAAAATCAAGACCAGCACCGGCACCAGGATCAGAGTGATGGTAGTAGCGAAAAGGATGCCCCATCCCAGGGAAATGGCCATGGGTATGAGAAAGGAAGCGGTGGGGCTGTCTTCCAACATGAGGGGGGCCAAGCCGCAAAAGGTGGTCAGGGAAGTCAGCAGGATGGGACGAAAGCGGCGGACCCCGGCCAAGCGAACCGCCTCGCCCAGGGGCATTCCTTCCTTCACCCTGCCATTCATGAAGTGAACCATGACCAGACTGTCGTTCACCACCACTCCGCAAAGCGCCATCATCCCGAACATGGAGGACTGGAACAATTTGGGGTCGCCGCCGTTCCACCCGAAAACGACCGCCATGACCCAGTGTCCTATTATCGCTCCAACCACCCCGAAGGGGATGGCGGACATCACGATGAGGGGCTGGAAGTAACTGCGGAAGGGAATGGCCAGCAGGGCATAGACAACGGCCAGGATAAAGTAAACCCCCCAAATGATTTCCTTGTTGTTGTCGCGGGTCTCGGCCGCCCGCCCGCGCACGTCGAATTCCATGCCCGGATACTTGGTGGCCACCAACTTGGGGAGAAATTCCTCCAGGACCTCCACCTCCATGGCTTCGATATCGTACTTTTCCGAATCTCCGTCCGCCGTCACCTGAATGATGCGCTTGCGATCGACCCGTCGAATGGAGGGAACGCTTTCCCCGGGGACGACCTCGGCCACCGTTTCAAAGGGAACCTCCGTTCCATTGGCGGTGCGAATCATCATGTTTTGCAGAGAACCCAGCGAACGCCTCTCCGCTATGGGATACCGCACCATGACGCGAACCTCATCCCGGCCCCGCTGAATGCGCTGGGCTTCCGCCCCGAAGAAGGCCGCCCTGACCTGTTGGGCCAAATTGCTGGGGCTGATCCCCAGGTATTCGGCTTCGGGCTTCAGGTTTAATCCATACTCCTCCGTGGCTTGCTCGTAGGAATCGCCGATGTCAAATAATCCTTCGAAGGTATTCAGCTTTGCCTGCAGGTCGGCCGAGGCGGCTTTGAGCACTTCGACATCCGGGTGGATGAGTTCGAAGTTCAGGACCGCATCGGAACCCCCACCCGCAAATGAAAAACTCAACTGCTCGGCCTCGGGAATGGGAGGAACCAACTCCCGCATCTCCGCAACCAATTCCCGGGCCCCGTAGTCCGCTTCCCGGGTTTCGGAGGGTGTCAATTCGATGATGACTTCCCCCAGTTCATCCACCCCGGAGGCCGGACCGTAGCCACCGATAGGGCTGCCGCTGAAGGGCTGACCCCCGGCAGAGGCCACCACGTTTTGAATGACGGTGGTTCCAAACCGTTCGTTCACCTCTTTCTTCAACTGCAGGGCAGCCGATTCGATGAGATCCACTTTCTCCAGAGTGGTTTCGAAATTGCTGCCGGCGGGCATTTGCAGGGAAACCGTGGCCGTATCCCGCGGATTGACCGGTCTGCCGCGGTAACCGATGCGGTCGCCCAGGACCAGAGCGACAAAGAGGAGAAGGATGGCCACAAAGATGGAAATGGATGTGTAACGGTTTTTCAGAGCCCAATCCAGAGAGGGTCGGTAGTACTTGAGGACGGCCCCTTCCAACCCATCGGAAAAAAACCGCTGAAACCGCGTAAAGGGATTTCGGCCAGGCCCTTTGTCTCCCAAATGCGTGCAATGCTTCAAATGGGCCGGCAATACGAGCTTGGACTCGATCAGGGAAAAAAGCAGGACGGGTATGACCACCAGGGGAATGTTGCGGAAATTGGCGCCTTGTCTACCCGTCATGAGAAAGAGAGGGTAAAATGCCGCCATGGTGGTGATAACCCCGAAAAAGACTGGAATCGCCACCTCCTGGGTTCCCTTGATAGCCGCGCTCAACGGTTTGGAGCCCCGCTGCATGTGCTGAAAGACGTTCTCCCCCGTCACGATGGCGTCATCCACCACGATACCCAAGGTGGTGATAAATGCCAAAATGACCGGGAGATTGATGGTTACCCCCAGGTAAGGGAGCAGGAGAAAAGATCCGGCAAAGGCGATGGGTATGCCGCAGGCGACCCAAAAGGCCAGGGTGGGACGCAAAAAGAGGGAGAGAACCCCCACCACGAGACAAAATCCCACAAGAGCGCTATCCAACAGGATGGAAAGCCGAACCTTGATGGAGTGGGAACGGTCGCGCCAATAGCTCAAATGAATACCCTCCGGCAATTGTTCCTGTTTTCGGACGATGAAGTCCTTGATGGTATCGCCGATCTCGATAAAGCTCTGGTCGCCCGTTCTGAAGATATCGATGCCGAGGGCCCGCTCTCCGTTGAATCGCACCACAATGGGGGTTTCCTCGAAGCCGTCCAGGACGGTGGCAATTTCCCCAAGGGTCAACTCGGTCCCGTCGGGACGGTTCATGAGGGGGATAGCCGCGTAGTCCTCCCGATTATAAGCCCGCTCATTGGTGCGCAACAATACGCGTCCGGTATCGGTATTCACACTGCCGGCGGATAAATCGACCGAATAAGTGCGAATGGCCCGGGCTATCTGATCGAAAGTCAGTCCGTATTCCCTCAGGGTGGCTTCGGGAATTTCGATAGCTATTTCATAGGGCCGGTCCGCCAACAAGGCAGCCAGGGTAATGCCTGGAAGGGTCGAAACCTCATCCCGCAACCGTTCCCCCAGAACTTTCATTTCCCTCTCGCTCAAATCACCCGAAAGGACAATGGTGATGACCTTCTCGGAGAGACGTCTCAAATTGATCTGAGGCCGCTCCGCCTCGGGGGGAAATGTGCGGATCGTGGAAACGCGATTGGCCACCTCATCGAGCTTCTCGCTCATGTTGAAACCCTCTTCGATTTCCAGGTTTACCGTGCCCATATTGGCGGTGGCCACGGAATCCATTTGTTCGATGCCTTCTATGTCGTAAAGGGCTTCCTCCAACCTGCTGACAATGGCCTGTTCCATTTCTCCCGGGGTGGATCCGCGGTAAAGGACCGAAACGGAAATGGTGCGCAGGGGCATATCGGGAAAATCCTGCAGGATCATCCGATTGCTCAAGGACCAGAGTCCTCCCACCACCAGGGCGGTCATCAATAGATTGGCGGCGACTCCGTTTCGGGTGAACCAGGCTATTAATCCGTGCATTTTGTCGGGAAATTTATCTCAACGGGGCGCGATGCCGGGGTCATGCCTTGTAATCTTGACGCAGCTTGCGGAGTCAACTGATTCAAGGCTTGACCCCTTCCTCAGCCCAAGGAAGCCCGCACTAGTGCCGGTGTTCCGGAGCGCAATAGAAGATATGTGAGACATGCGAGCTATGCCGGGGTTAGCGCCCCATCCTCCTCATCCTCCTCCTCGGAGATGCGGGGGTTGATATTGTAGAGCTTATAAAAGCCTTGCTGCAGGTCGTTGTAAACCAGGACGAGGACCGGAACCAGGATTAGGGTAATGGCAGTGGCAAATATGATGCCCCAACCCAGTGAAATGGCCATGGGAACGAGGAAGGCGGCTTGAGGGCTGTCTTCGAACATGAGAGGCGCCAGACCGAAAAAGGTGGTAAGCGACGTCAGGAGTATGGGACGAAAGCGGCGCACCCCGGCCAGACGGACCGCCTCGCCCAAGGGCATCCCTTCCTTAATCCGGGAATTCATATAGTGGACCATGACCAGGCTGTCGTTTACCACTACCCCGGAGAGGGCCATCATCCCGAAAATAGAGGTCTGGCTGATGATGGGATCGCCATTGTTGAACCCAAAGAACTTGGCCATCAAAAAGTGGCCCAAAATCGCCCCTACCACGCCAAAGGGAATAGCCGACATGACGATTAGGGGCTGAAAATAACTTCTGAAGGGAATAGCCAAAAGGGCATAAATCACCCCCAAAATGACATAAATGCCCATGATCATCTCCCTGTTGTTATCGCGGACTTCCTGGGACCTTCCCCGCACTCCGAAGCCCAATCCGGGATACTTGGTTGCCTCCAATTCCGGCAGGAACCTTTCCAGAACTTCGGACTCGATGGTCTCGAAGTCCAACTCCTCGGTATCTCCATCCGCACTTACCTGGATTATGCGCTTGCGGTCCACCCGTCGAATGGCGGGAAGGCTTTTCCCGGGCACAATTTCGGCAACGTTTTCAAAGGGAACTTCCGATCCGTTGGCGGTTCGGATCATCATGGTATGCAAGGCGGCCAGGGAACGGCGTTGATCTTCCGGATAGCGGACCATTACCCGCACTTCGTCGCGTCCCCGTTGTATGCGCTGGGCTTCGGAACCGAAAAATGCCGTTCTCACCTGCTGGGCCAGATTGGAGGCGGTTACCCCCAGGAATTTCGCTTCCGGCTTCAGGTCCAGCTCGAATTCTTCATTGGCTCGCTCGTAGGAGTCCTCGATATCGTAAAGTCCGGCAAAGGATGCCAGCTTGACCTGGAGGTCGCGAGACGCCGCTTTGAGCATTTCGATGTCCGGGTGGATGAGTTCGAAAGTCAGGGCCGCCCCGCCGCCGCCGCGGGCAAAGGAAAAATTCAATTGTTCCGCTTCGGGTATGGGCGGCACCAGGTTCCGCATATCCGCTACCAGATTGCGGCTGCTGTACTCGACTTCCCGGGTTTCGGATGGGCTGAGCTCGATCAATATTTCTCCCAACTCGGCCACTCCCGCCCTGGGACCGCCACCGCGCCGGCGACCGCTCCCAAACGGTTGACCGCCCGCCGTGGCAAAGACGTTTTGGATGACAGTGGTTCCGTACCGCTCGTTTACTTCCTTTTTCAACTGCAGGGCGCAGGCCTCGATCATGTCCACCTTTTCCTGAGTCGTTTCGAAAGTGGTGCCGGCCGGCATTTGCAAGGTGATGGTGGTGGTGTCCCTCGGGATGTTGGGACGGGGGCGGTAGCCGATCCGGTCACCCATGACCAGGGCGATAAACACCAGCAGAAAGCCGATGAACAGGGAGACCGACGTATAGCGGTTGGCCAAGGCCAAGTTCAAGGTGGGCCGGTAGTACTTTAATATGAAAGTTTCCAGGCCATCGGCAAAGAACCGTTGAAAACGAGTGAACCTTCCCAGCTTTTCTTTTTTGTCCCCCAAGTGGGTACAGTGCTTGAGGTGGGCCGGAAGGATCAATTTCGATTCCACCAGGGAAAACAACAGCACCGGAACGACCACCATGGGAATATTTTTGAAAAAACTCCCCCTGGAACCCGTCTGCATCATGAGGGGGTAGAAAGCCACCATGGTGGTGATGACTCCAAAAATGACCGGTGTGGCCACTTCCTGGGTGCCTTTAATGGAGGCCGTGAGCGGGTTGGCCCCCCTTTGCATGTGCTGGAAGACGTTTTCTCCCGTCACAATTGCGTCATCCACCACGATTCCCAGGGTGGTAATGAAAGCCATGAGCGTGATCAGGTTGAGCGTCACGTTCATGAAGGGAAGGATAAAGAAGGTCCCGGCAAAAGCGATCGGTATGCCCCAGGCCACCCAGAAAGCCAAAGTGGGACGCAGGAAAAGGGAAAGGATGACAACGACCAGGATGAACCCCAGCATGGCGCTGTCTTGCAAAGTGGACAGGCGTATCTTGATCCTTTCGGAATCGTCATCCCAATAGGTCAATTCGATCCCTTCGGGCAATTGCTGCTGCTTGTCGGCGATGAATGCCTTAACGTCGTCCCCAATCTCGATGATATTTTGTAAACCCGTTCTGTAAACATCGATGGCAATGGCCCGTTTGCCGTTGTATTTGGCAACTATGGGAATTTCATCGAAACCATCGATCACGGTGGCGATATCCCCCACCGTGATTTTCGTTCCATCGTCTCGGGTCAACAGCCGGATAGAGGAATAGTCCGACTGATCATAAGCCTGTTCGTTGGTACGAAGTAAAATCCGCCCGGTTTCCGACTTGACCATTCCGGCCGAAAGATCGACGGAGGAAGCCCGAATGGCCTGGGTCACCTGGGCGAAGGTAAGGCCGTACTGACGCATGGTGTCCTCGGAGATTTCAATGGCGATCTCGTAGGGACGGACCGCCTTGAGAGTGGCCAGGGTGATGCCGGGGATATTGGACACCTCGTCCCGGATGTGTTCGCCCAGTTGCTTTACCTCCTTTTCGCTCAAATCCCCCGACAAAACCATGGTGATCACCCTTTCGGCACGGGAAAAGAGGCTGATTTGGGGCCGTTCGGCTTCCGGCGGGAAAGTGCGGATAGTGGAAACCCGATTGGTCACTTCATCCAATTTTTCGTTCAGGTCGTAGCCTTCCTCGATTTCGAGGGCGACCGCCCCGCTGCTGGAGCTGGCCCTGGCATCAATTTCCTTTACTCCCTCGATGTCGTAAAGGGCTTCCTCCAGACGGGTCACAATGGCCTGTTCTATCTCTCCGGGGGTCGATCCGCGGTAGGACATGCTGACCGTGATGGTTCGGACGGGGAATTCCGGAAACTCCTGCAAAATGATGCGCTCCTGGGCAGACCATATGCCCCCGGCAATAATGGCTACCATAAGCAGATTGGCGGCCACTCCATTTCTGGCAAACCAGTCAATGATTCGGTTCATCTCTCTCCGTCCTTATCGTTACCGCGTCCAAGGCATCCGATTACAGCTTATCCGCGAGGAGGTCCTCGACCGGCTGGAAGCTCGATTCCCTGAGATTCCGCCCAGGCCCGCACCTCCTGCATGAGCGGGCGAATCCGGTTGCGGTCCCCACTGGCCACGGCGGCGTCCACTTTCATCTTCAGTTCGTCCGGAAGCGGATTATCCTCCGGAATGCTTGCCAGGATCTGGTTGAGGAACCCGCCGGGTCCTCCGCC
Source organism: Opitutales bacterium (assembly GCA_022824405.1). Lineage (GTDB taxonomy): Bacteria > Verrucomicrobiota > Verrucomicrobiia > Opitutales > UBA2995 > JAABVD01. The sequence continues at coordinate 28,489 of JAJDZZ010000035.1, read as the reverse complement.
GCCGGGTCCTCCGCCGCCGGCAGGCCGTTGGGCGCGCCGGGCAATGACTTCTTCCAGGTCGACTTTTTCTACTTCAAAGGGCAGTTCTTCCAACTCGGTTGCCGACACCTGCAAGGCTTCCAGGGCAAAGGGCACGTCCGTCAGGCAGATGCGATCGCCCGGTTCCAGGCCTTGGTCCACCACTATGGAATCGTCATTCTGCCAAACGATGTTGACCGGCTTTCGGCGCAATCGATTATCGCCGTCCACCGCCAACACAAAGGAGTTCTCCCTTAGTAGACGTCGGGGAACGACGAATACATTTTCCAGGACGGATCCAAGGATGGTGGCCTGCACAAAAGTGCCTACTTTCAAGGGGGGGCGATCATCGGCAGTTCTGCCGTAAGGATTGCGGATCTGGGCAATAACGAATAACTGCCGGGTCCGGACGTCGAAACTGCCTTCGGCACGCACGATGCGACCGCGCCATTGGTGCGTATTTCCCGCCGCGTTGGAAGTGAGGGTAACATTTGGCCCATCACTGAAGGAGGGTTGCTCTCCCCGGTAGATTTCGGGAAGTTCCAGGAAGGACAGTTGGGACTCGGTGAGGGGAAGGCGTACTTCGGCAAAATCCACCGCGTAAATTCGGGCCAATTGGTTGCCGGGGGAAACGAATTGGCCCACGTCCACGTTCTGGTTCAAAACCCGGCCGGCGTAGGGAGCCACAATTTCGGTCTTCACCAGATTACGGCGGGCGTTTTCCAGCCGAGCCTGGGCCGAGGCCACATTTGCCTTGGCTCGATTCAATTGGGGGGTGCGCAAAACCAGGTCGCCGGGAACCTCGTCCAGGTTCAACCGCTCCCAGTCCTGATAAGCCTGATCGGACCGGGCCTGTTCCTCGGCCAGAACCAGCTCCGCCTGGGACAAATTGGCTTCCGCTACCACGAGTTCGGTTTGGTAATCCCGAGGATCGATCCTCAATAGCATGTCCCCTTGTTCAAAGAACCCGCCATCGCGAAAATTGGGGGAAATCTCCAGGATACGTCCCCTCACTTCTGGTATCAGCGTGCTTTCAGTTCTGGCTTGCACCGTGCCTTGGGTTTCCAGTTCGACCCGGAAATTGCCGGGTTGAATGGCAAATACCTCCACTTCAGTGGCGCCGGGATTGAAGTTGCGCTCCCGGGGCTCCGGCTTGGTGATATAAATCCACCAGGCAATGCCGCCGGAAATACCGAGAATGACTAAGGGCAATAATATTCGTAATACTTTCATGAGAAATTTCTATTCGATGTCCAATTCTATATCCTGGGCAAATCCCCCTCCAAGCGCCAAATAGAGATCGATTCGGCTTTGTATGCGTTGATTGGCCACCTGGATCAGGGCGCGTTGCGCGTTGAACAGGCGGCGTTGCGATTCCAGAACGGTGATGATATCGACCAGGCCGCGGTTGTATTGCTCCCAAGCCAGTTCCTCGGCCGCGGTATATTCGATCACGGCCAATTTTTGTGCCTCCTCGTCGCGCCGGAGGGAATTCTGGTCGATCAGGGCCGATTCCACTTCGGAATAGGCTATCAAGGCGGTTTGGGCGAAGTTGGCCAGCGATTGCTCGTATAGGGAGATAATCCGGTTTTCCAAAGCAAAGAGGCGGCCGCCCTGAAAGATGGGCATGCCAATGTTATAGTTGAGGCTCCACACCTTGAAATCGTCATTCAAAACGTCTCCCAAATCCCGGCTGCTCGTGCCGCCGCTTCCCGTGAGGACTATCCCGGGCAGACGCGCTTTCTTGGTGGCCTTGACCAAGGTCGCATCGGCCGCCAACCGCCTTTCGGCCGCAATCAAATCCGGCCGGCGCATGAGCAACTCATCGGGCAACCCGACCGGAATGGAATTTTTTATGGTGGGAAATTCCTGGGCAATCTCAATCTCATCGCCCGGGTAACGCCCCAGGAGGATTTCCAGGGATCGAATGGCGCCATCCCGGGTGCGGAGCCTTTGTTCGTATGCACTTCGGGAACTGGCCACGCTGGCCCGCATGAGGCGCAAGTCCAGGGCCCGGGCCAGGCCTCGCTTAAAATTTTCCTCTATGATTTCCAGGTTGGACTCGAAGGTCTCCAGGCTTTGCAATGCCACGTTCAGTTGCAGTTGAGCGGTAATGGCGCCGTACCAGGCCCGGGCCGTGCGGGCGGCGATGGAAAACCGGGCTGCTCGGTAATTCTCGAATGCCGCCTGGTAATCGGCCAGTCCGGCGTTGGCCTGATCCCGAACGGTTCCCCAAATGTCCAATTCCCAGGATACCCGGCTGTTAATGCCAAAGCTTTCCGATAGCCGACTGGAAATGACAAAGCCCTGGGTTTGAGTCCTCTGGGCACGATTTCCGGTGTGGCCGACGCTCACACTGGGATATTTTCCGGATCCCTGTATTACCGAAGTGGCCTGGGCAGCCGCCAGACGACCCTCCGCAACCATCAAATCGTTATTGTGCTGGAGGGCTTCGAGAATGACAGCTTCCAATTGGGGATCGCCGAAGTCCTCCATCCAATCGCTATTCCGGAAGGGCGCAGGGTCGTTCTCCGCCGTATACCGTTCCGGAATCCTGAGATCGAGCTTATCGACCTGACTGGGTGGGGCCTGGGTCACGCAACCGGCAAAAAATGCCGTGAGGAGGCATGCGACCAGGACAAATGCGTTGGAAAGAATAGCGCCGGTCAGGGAGGCCCTAACCAGACCCCACACTCGGGAAAATGGGCAAGTCATAAAATTATGATAGATTAGATGGTTGGTTTAACCTTCTTTAGCTCCTATTTGCGAAACGACTTCAACCTCCTTTTGGTTACAGGCAACATTAATTTTATACGGGCTTGCCCCGACATTGCCGGAAACGACCTCGACCCCAGGCAAATTATCGACAATTTGATTCATGATGAAATGGCTTAGTTACCCTACCACGCTGGCTCTGCTTTTGGCCACAACCGCTTTGAGAGGCGAGCAAATTCCCGATCCGGATCCCTCCCGATTCGCGGAATCCATCGCAAAATTCGCTCAGGCCGACCGTATAAAACCACCCGGGAAAGGAGGCATCGTATTTGTGGGGAGTTCCAGCATTCGCCGGTTGGATATCCAAACCTTCTTCCCCGGATTGGTGGCGCTGAACCGGGGGTTCGGAGGTTCCCATATCTCGGATGTAAATCACTACCTTGAAAATACCGTCCTGAAATACGAACCCCGATTGACCATCCTGTATTGCGGTGGCAACGACCTGTGGAGCGGAAAACCGGCCTTTCAGGTTTTGGAAGATTTCCTGGAATTCAAATCCAGGCTTTTCGAACGCCTGCCCGAGAGCGAATTGATCGTGCTGGCCTCCCGGCCCAGTCCCAAACGACACTCCGGGGTTGAAAGAGACCTCGCCTACAACTACCTGCTCAGGATCGAAGCCGCACGGGATCCGCGGGTCACGTTCCTGAAAGGAAGCAGCGACCGCTTTTTTACCAATAAGGGAGAATACCTGATGGAATTGTTCCACCAGGACAAATTGCACATGAGTGAGGCCGGCTACCGTATCTGGAAAGAGATTTTAACGCCCTTCCTGGCCGACTGAGAGCGGCGATTCACATCCTCCGGGCCTCATGGACGCCAGTCGGGTCAGCTCCTTGATTTTTGACATGTCCCCATGTTGAAAATCCGGGACTGCCCCATTTTGTTTTCTTCGTCGCCTACGGGCGATCGATCAAAGATCGATCGGTTTCTGCCGCATACCTTGTTGAGTGAGAGCAATCCACTCCTTCCACATTTCCCTCAATTGCTTTCTCAAGGCGCGGACTTCCAACTTCAACTTTTTGCGGCGAGTCTTGGTCGCCTCCTTCATTTCTCTGATTTTCTTCAATAACTGAGAGGCGGTTACCTCGAAGGAATGGGCCTTTTCCTCCGCCCGTTTGCGCAACTCGAATGCCGCTCCGTCCACTTCATGTTTAAACCGGTGGAGCAGCAGGTCCATGTCTTTTCCGACCAGAAGCTTTTGAAGCCGAACCTTTTCAACGCGGCGCAGGTTGGAAACCAACCCCACCCTCGCGCAAGTCCAAAGCAGCCACTTGGTAGGATCGAAATGCCACCAGCCGACCCCATTGCGATAATCGTTTGCGGAAGCGTGATGATAGTTGTGATACCCCTCCCCCAAGGTGACCAGAGCCAGCAGGCTGTTATCCACCGCGCTCAACTCCTTTGCATAAGTCTTGGATCCGAACATGTGACAAAGTGAATTTACAAACCAGGTACAGTGGTGAATGGCAAAAGCCCTCAGCAACACCCCGGCAACCAAGGCGGCGACCGGATGCATAAACAGACAACCCAGGCCGAATACCAGCCCATTGGAAGCAACGCTCAGGGCCAGAAGATGATTGTGCTGAAACATTACGCGTTTATTTTTCATCAAATCCCTCACAATGACGGGATTTACCTTCATTTCATTTTCAAACACCCACCAGACGTGGGCATACCAGAACCCGCGTTTGATGTTGTAAGGGTCCTTATCGGTATCCACGTGACGGTGATGCCTGCGGTGATCGCTCGACCACGCGAGGGCGGATGATTCGAATGCCAAAGTTCCAAAAAACAAGGTAAACCACTCAATTACCGGCCTGGCCCGATAAGACCTGTGAGAAAAAAGGCGGTGGTAACCGGCAGTAATGGAAATCCCGGCCAAAAGGTAAGCCGCGGCAAACAAAACCAGGGAAGACCAGTGAAAATGTGTAATGTAGGCCGGTATCAAGGCGACAAGGGCAATATGATAACCGGTTATGAAAAGGAAATTTCCCCAATTATGGATTTTCATAGGGTAAGTAATGGTCGTCGGCCCGCCCTTCCCCCCTGGTGTTTACAGGGATATTCGGCCTGAATAGCGGGAGGTTTGATGAAGGGCAGCAAACGGGGGGTTGGGGCATCGACCCAAAAGAAGAATGCGGAGCTGTGTGGAAATCGTATAATAGAACTCCATAGGGGCAAATTCCGGCCCAAATTACAACCCTGGAACCAATATATTTTTATGCCGGGGTTACAGAAGAAGGGGTCAAGAGCGCCGGGGGCGCGAATTAGGAATGAGGAATGAGGAATTGAGAAAAGGCATGACCCCGACGATAATCACGGGTTGCGGACGAAAGGGATGGCATTCCCCAGCGCCTTGGCCAAACCCGCTTCGGCCACTTTATAACTATGGCAGGCTTCTACCTGGTTCAGGCGCGATTCGGTGAGAGCAACCTGGGACTGCAAAACGTCCAATTGGGTTCCCCCGCCCGTTGCGTACCGTTCATTGGCCAAACGCAGAGCCTCAACCGCCTGATCGATTACCAGGGAGGCAGCCTTGGCCAACTCATCGGCCTCCTGTAAATCGTGTAAGGCGCGGCGCACCTCCACTTCTACTTCCAAGGTCGCCTCGCCAAGGTCGAGCCGGGCCTGTTCCAACTGTGACTGGGCTTGACGAATCCTGCCGTCCATTTCCCTGCCGTCCCAAATGGCCCAACTGCTCTGAACCCCCAGCATCCAGCCATTAAGGGCATTACTGAAACTGTTGGATACGGCAGATTTGTTGATCTGGAAACCTCCAACGAATTCGACATCCGGCCGTTTTTCCGCTCGCTCTATGACGATACCCTGTTCCCGCGCCTCCACAACCAACTCCAGTTGCTTCAGTTCGGGCCGGTTGACTTTGGCTATCTCGAGAGCGGTTCGCAGATCCCATTCGATCGGTTCAAAGGCGAGGCTTCCATCGAATTCCGGAGTGGACTCCAAATCCTGCGGGATTCCCGCGAAACCGAGGGTCTTTCGAAGCTCTTCGATGGCGATACGAAAGTCGTTGCGCGCCCCAATCAGCTCAGGTTGAGCGTTGGCACGTTCCACTTCGGCCCGCAATACTTCAAATTGCGACACGGTTCCCGCCTCAAGCCGGTTTTTGGAATCCACAACCTGCTCATCCAACAGCTTGATGTTCTCTTCCTGAACCGCGATCCGCTCACGCGCCAGCAAAACGTCGTAAAACCTGATTCTCACATCCAGCACCGCCAAGTTGATGGTTGCCTTCAGGTCGTAGAGCACCGCTTCTTCCACCAATTCTTGAAAACGAAGAGACGCCTTCATCGCACCGCCTTTGTAAAGGGCTTGGCGAACGCGCAAGGCAATGTTCCAGTTTTCCGTATTCCGGTCGAAAAGGCCGCCGAAGTTTTCTGACAAATTCGAATCCAGTTGGAAATAATCGGCTTCCAGGCTGACATTGGGAAGCGCCCGGGAACGAATCTCCACAATCAGTCCTTCCTGCTCCCGGATCCGCTGTTGGGCTTGCAGTATGGAAAAATTGTTTTCCAGGGCATAGGCCAGAGCGGTTGGCAGATCCAGGGTGTCCGGAATGGGAACGGTCATCCGTGCGAAAGCGAGCGGGGCCGCCAACTTACATACCAATATCAGGAGGACAATTCCCCAGCCACGGCGCCTCATTCTATTGGATACTCTACCCAACCCACATTTCTCACAAAATTCGTAGCGAGCGAACGGAGGTCGAGTGCCGGCATTCCGGAATGCAGTAGAAAATTTGTGATAAATGGAGGCTATGATCATGGACAATCAATGCGTTTCGGGAGTTGGTTCCAAACGGATGGCCGTGTCCCTTGTGCCTTTATGATCTTTGGCGATCAGCATGTAAATGGATGGGATGATCAAAAGGGTGAAAAAGGTCCCGATCGCCATACCTCCAACGATAATGAGCCCAATACTGTTCCGGGCTTCCGCCCCGGCGCCCGTTACCAGAACGAGGGGAAAGTGACCGCACACCGTGGCCATGCTCGTCATCAGCACAGGACGCAACCGCGTCAGAGCTGCCTCGCGCACAGCCACCAGTTTGCTCAATCCGCTCCGTTGCAGTTCGTTGGCAAATTCCACAATCAGTATCCCATTTTTCGATACGATTCCGACGAGGGTGATCAATCCAACCTGCGAGTAAATGTTCAGGGTGGTCGTCCATCCGTCCGTCCAAAATGGGATATTCGGGCTGGGCATTTTCAGGAACATGAAAATTACCGCTCCGAACATTCCCAGTGGCACCGACCCGAGTAAAATGACAAACGGATCCCGGAAGCTGTTGAATTGCGCAGCCAGTACCAGAAAAATCAGGACAAGGGCCAAGCTGAAGGCCGGAAGGAACTTATTACCTTCCGTCCTCAGTTGACGTGATTCTCCTGTGTAATCGACCACGAAACCTTGAGGAAGAATTTTAGCCGCTTCTTCCTCCAAAAACGACAGCGCCTCACCCAGAGGCGAAATGGCAACCCCGCTGATTTTTACGGAATTGAACTGTTGAAATCGATTCAGCGATCGCGGAACGGTTTTGTATTCAACCGTGGCAATGGAACTGAGGGGAATGAGCTTTCCCTCGGGCCCGGTTACGTAAATCGAGGTCAGTTGTTCGGGATTCAATCGGTTTACCCTTTTTATTTGAGGAATCACCTTGTAGCTCCGCCCATCGATGCTGAAGCGGTTGACATAATTTCCTCCAAACATGGCGGAAATATCATTGGCCACGTCCGAAAGGTTTAATCCCAGAGCCGCCACCTTGTCCCGGTCCACAATTATTTCAGCCTGTGGTTGGTCCACCTTCACGTCTACTACGGGTGGAAAGGCGAATTTTCCGCTTTCAGCAGCCTTCCTCGCAATTTCCTGGGCGAATCCAAGAATGAGTTCCGTATCCGCAGTCGAAGCAATGACGAACTCAACCGGGAAAATTCCTCCCCCGGGAAGAGCCGGTCTGAGTAATGGCAGGACCTGTACGCCCGGCACCACAGCCAATTTACTTTGCACTTCCGGAAACAGGTCGAAAATGGTTCGGTCTCTTTCACTCCAGGGCACGGTGACCATACCACCCATGGCTATGGCGTTGCTGGTAACCTGGAAGGTTTGTTGCGTCTCGGGAATGTCCATCCACAAGCGGTTGATTTCATCGGCAGAGACAAGTAACTGATCAACCGTGCTGTTGGGCGGTGTTTCAAGAATTCCGAAAATTACGCTCTGGTCCTCAGTGGGGGCCAGTTCGTCAGGCACCATGGTGAACATCGAAAAAGTTAAAAGAGCCAGGACAATCCATACGATATAGACCAACGGACGCATTGCCAAAGTGGCATCCAATACCCGGGCATAGAGCCTTTTGGCCAGATCGAACCTGCCATTGACAAAGCGCTTCAACCACCGGTCCTTCTCACTTGGTTTCAGCAGCTTGGCCGACATGACGGGCGATAAGGTCAGCCCCACCACACCCGAAATCAAAACGGCGCCGGCCAGGGTAAAGGCAAACTCACGAAACAACGACCCGGTTAAACCTCCCTGAAACCCGATGGGCGCGTAAACCACCGCCAAGGTGAGCGTCATGGCAATAATCGGACCTACCAATTCCCTCACCCCCAGGATGGCCGCTTCCAGTGGCGATTTACCCAAATGCAGATTCCGGTCCACGTTTTCAACAACCACGATGGCGTCGTCAACGACCAGCCCGACGGACAGTAAAATGGCCAAAAGGGTGAGCAGGTTCAGCGAAAAACCAAAGAGTTGCATGAGAAAAACGGCGCCGATCAAGGATACCGGAATCGCGACTACCGGGACCAAAGCCGATCGAACGGACCCCAGAAACAGGAATATGACTAACACCACAATGCTAAGGGTTTCCGATAGGGTCTTGATCACCTCGGCTATGGCAGTTCGAATATACTCGGTAGCGTCATACCCGATATTCGCGCTTATTCCTGGAGGAAGGTCATTTTGCAGTGCCTCCATTTCTTCGGCCACCGCATTAAGCACGTCGATCGCGTTGGCATTCGGCAGAACATAGATGGCTATGAAAGTGGCCTTTCGACCGGAATACCTTACCTCCGTTTCGTAGTCCTCCGAACCCAACTCCACGTCGGCCACGTCCTCCAGTCGCACAACGGCATTGCCCTCCTGCTTGATGACCAGACGCCTGAACTCCTCGATCGAGCGCAAATCCGTGTTGGCAGTCAAATCCACTTGAACGAGGGCGCCTTTGGTGCTGCCGGGCGCCGATAATACGTTATTGGCCGCCACTGCCTGCCTGATTTGGGACGGACTTATATTCAACGCCGCCATTCGGTCCGGTTTTAACCAGATCCGAGCCGCAAAGGTACCACCTCCCAGCACCTCCGCCCGCTGGATTCCTTCAATGGCAGACAGACGGGGCTGAACCACCCGTATGACAAAATCGGTGATTTCATTCTGCTCCAGTTCCTCCGAACTGAAATTCAGGTAAGCTACGGCAATTTGACTGTCGGCCGGGGTAATATTGATGGAAGGCAATTCTGCTGAAGGAGGCAGGTCATTGCGTATCCGGTCCACTTTGGAACCGATCTCGGCCAAGGCTTTGGTCGAGTCGTAGTTCAGCTTCAACCTCACCGTAATGATGGAAATACTCTGGGCGCTGGTAGATTCGATGTATTCAATGCCGTCCGCTTCCGCAATGGCCTGTTCAATGGGGGTCGTTATGAACCCGCGAACCAGTTCCGCATCGGCTCCGACATATACGGTGGTGATGGTTATGGCCGCATTTTCATTTCGGGGGTATTCCCGGACATTGAGCGAGTTAATCGCCTGTAGACCCGCAATGACAATGACCAGGTTGACCACGGTGGCCAATACCGGACGCTTGATAAATATATCCGTGAAGGACTTCATCGAAAATCGGATGGGCAGTTCCCTACGAATCCTCTGGTTTCGGATCGATATTCATACTGGGCGCCAGTTTATTGTTGAGTTCCACCCGCATTCCCTGGCGAAGCTTGAAGGCGCCCGTCGAAACAATCGCGCTGCCTACTTCCGGTCCCGCAGTTATGGATACGAAGTCCCCCCGCGCTTCTCCCACCCGAACAAATTGTTGCTCCACAATTTTCCTGCCGTCCTTTTCCCTGATGACAAAAACAGAATCCCCATAGGAAGCATGGACGACGGCGGTGGCCGGCAACACCTTTTGCAGTTTCTCCTCCGGCAAAATCACGGAGACCTGCCCGAACATTCCCGGCAATAATTTCCCTTTCGGATTATCCAGGGTAGCACGCAAATTTATGGATCGGGTGCTTATATCAACCTCGGGATCCACAGCGGTTATTCGGCCCTCGAATAGGGTATCCGGATAGGAATCGACCTCAACCTCAACCGTCAGGCCGGTGGCCACCCGGGAAACCCAACTCTGAGGAAAGGCAAAATCGATAAAGATGGGATCGAGCGATTGCAGCGAAACTATGGGATCGCCGTTATTGATGAACTGGCCCAAATTGACCTGACGGATGCCGAGCCGGCCGCTAAAGGGCGCGGAAATTCGCATTTTGGTAATCATTGCTTCCAGGTTTTCAACCTGTGCTTTTGCGGCAAGGAACGCTGCCTGAGCGGTATCCAATTCGGCCGCGGCCACGGTATTGGTCTGACGCAACCTTTCGGCGCGGTCCAGGTTGATACTGGCCAAATCGGCCTCGGCTTGGGCCGCTGCCAGTTGGGCCTCCTCGGTGGAAGTGTCAAGCTCCACCAGCAACTGTCCGCTTTCCACCGGTTCTCCGGATTCAAAATGAAGACCGTCCACCTTTCCCGCCACCTCCGTGCTGACAAGGACTCCCTGGACCGCGGTCAAACTACCTACCGCATTCAAGGTCTGCCTCCAGGATTCCTCCTTGACGATGGCGCTGGTAACATACTCGGGCGGCAATTCGAAATTTCCCCCTGCAGCTATCAATGCCTTGATTTGAAGCGCTTTCGTGCCGACCAGAAATCCAACGACCAAGCCCAACCCCGCCAAGGTAATTAAAACACCGATTACGACCCTCTTCCACATGGCAATATATGTACTGTTTTCATTTTTTTGAAGATTCCCAAACGTTCACCACTGTTCCCTGATCCGGCTCTCATCCTTCACCGAGTCCTCGAAATAGTAGTGTTCGCAGGGGATAAAGATATCCTTGGGCAATGCCTCTCCGGCCAGGTATTTTGCAAATGCCTCAACTGTTCCGACGGCCATCTTGGCCGGAAATTGTTGAGGGGTATCCAGCAGTTTCTTCTCGAATACGGCCTGTTTACCCGCCGGCGAAGCATCGAAGCCGACAAGCTTGACCTGCTCCTGCTTGTTGGCCTTTACAATTGCCGCATGAGCGCCCAGCGCGGATGGATCGTTTATGGCAAAGAGGCCGACGATGTCCGGATGTGCCTGCAGGATATCCGTGGCTACGGAGAATCCCTCTGAACGATTACCCTTGGCGCTCAATTCAGTGACGATGCGGAGACGACTATTGTTTTCCTTCAGATAGTCCCGGAACCCGGCGACCCGGAAAATGCAGGAGGAGGCCTCGGGAAAACTTAAGACAGCAATGTCCCCACTATCGCCGGTCGCCGCCATCATGGTCTCCGCAGCCAGCCTGCCTCCCTGGTAATTGTCGCTTCCAATGTGGGAAACGAGCAGGGCATTGGCCCGTTCGTCCGTGACCTGGACGTCGAAGGAAAACACCGGAATCCCGGCTTCCCAGGCATTGATGACCCCTTCCCTCACCGCCTGGGAATCGGTAGGATTGAGAAAGATGGCGTCATAACCCTGCGCGGCAAAGTCGGCCAATTGGTTGTTTTGCTTGGCCGCATCCATTTCCCCGCTCAGGGCTACCAGTTCATAACCGTATTTTGCCGCTTCCGCCTCCATGGTATTGGCTATCAGCTTGAAAAACGGATTGGTCAAGTCCATACAGGTCATACCGATTTTTCCCACTGCCGCGGAACGTTCCCTCTGGATAAAATACACCGAGGCGGCCAGGGACAGGACCACGGCGGCGGTTACCCAACCCCACCTGGGGAAAGCGGACGGGGAGGCGGAGGAAGCGGCCCCAAAGGATCGTCCCCGCAACTTGTCGACCAAAACCGCAGCCAGTATCACTCCGCCCAGAATGACCTGTTGGGTATAGCTTTCCACCCCCATCAGGTTCATGCCGTTCTGCAATACCGAGATAATAAAAGCGCCGATGAGGGTTCCAAAAATCCTACCCTTGCCACCGGACAGACTGGTTCCGCCCACCACGACGGCGGCGATGACATACAATTCGTACATCACCCCCAGATTCGGCGTGCCGGTATTGAGTTGGGAGGCCTGAATACATCCGCCCAGTCCGGCCGCCAAACCACTGACCACGTAGACCAGGATGAGAACGAACCGGATAGGAACGCCCGAGAGCCGGGCCGCTTCTTCATTTCCGCCCACCGCGTATATGTAGCGTCCATATCGCGTCCGGCTCATGAAGATATGTGCCGCCAGGAAGAGCGCCAGGAGCAAAATCACCGTGTTGGGCACGGCCAGGGTTCTGCCCTGCCCCAGCCAGGTCAGCCCTTGCGGAACCTGATAAATGGAAAACCCGCCCGTAATCATAAAGGCCAACCCCCGGGCCATCATCATCACCCCGAGGGTGGTAATGAAAGGCGCCACACGGTAACGGTGCACGAGGAAGCCTCCGAAACCCCCGACCAGGCCGCAGCACAGAATACCGGCCAAAAACCCTATGGGAATGACCCAGGCAGGCGCTTCCAACCCGCCCATTGCCTTCATCAAAACCGTCGCAATTACGGCGGAAAGGGCAATCAGACTGCCTACCGACAAATCGATCCCGCCGGTGATGATCACCATGGTCATCCCAATCGCAATGATGGCTATGACCACGATGCGGTCCACGATTGCCAAAAGGTTGGACCGCTTCAGAAAATCCGGCCAAAGGTAGGATTCCGGAGCAACGAACCGGGCGCCGGCATACTCCGGATAGTAGTCTCCCAAAGAACGGACGACAGTCCATTTGAGAACGTCCTCAGTCGCCGCGATGACCTGAAGGGACTTTCCATCTTTTTTCAATTCCTCTACCAGCTTTCGAAAGTCCTGTGGTGAACCGATACTCGTCAGGACCTCCGTGAATCCCCTGGTTTCAAGGGCGGGGGCAAGGGCTTCCGCAAAATCAGCCGATCCCTGGTTGCGGGCCCCGACCGCAACGATTACGGCATTTTTTGGGTACTGGTTTTCGATGACCTCGGCCACCTCCCGCACGGCGGCATCCCCGCTGGGTGTCTGCTCCTTCAAGGTCAATAAACTGAAGAACACACACAGCCCTATGAGGGCCCAGAAAATCCCGTAGTTGTCCAATAGCTTATTCACAAATTTATTCGGGCTACTCCACTTATTCCACGGCCAGGTGCATGACTTCCTCCTGACTCGTCTCGTTCACGTCTTCAATTTCTCCCCGTATGCAGCCTCCTCGCATGACGATTACGCGATCGCTCATGCCCAGAATTTCAGGAAGCTCGCTGCTGATCATTATGATACCCTTCCCGGCCTTGGCCAGGGACTCCATCAATTGATAGATTTCGAATTTCGCCCCCACGTCGATTCCACGCGTCGGCTCGTCAAAAATAATGATGTCCGAATTGCGGGCCAGCCATTTGGCCAGGACAACCTTCTGTTGATTCCCGCCGGAGAGATGGGCCACGTCCTGCCGGGGTCCCGAAGTTTTTATCTTCAAGTCCTGCGCCAGCCTGCTGAATTGCTCCGATTCCCTCTTCTCATCCAGGAAAACCGGCCCCGAATATTCCCTTAGATTGGGCAACCCGAAATTTTCCAAGACACTGTGAATCAACACCAGGCCCTGGTTTTTCCGGTCTTCCGTCAGGAGACAGATACCGCTGGCGATGGCCTGGCGGGGGTTCTCGATGTCCAGTTCTTCCCCGCCCAGGAATACGGTCCCGCCATCTTTCCTGTCGGCCCCGAAGATCAAACGAACGGTTTCCGTCCTGCCCGCCCCCACCAATCCGGCGAAACCCAAAATCTCCCCGGACCGCAGGGTAAAACTCACATCCCTGACCACCTCCCCCCGGGATAGATTTTCCACACGAAAACATTCTTTTCCCGGCTGTGATTGGCGCGGAGGAAATTCCGACTCGAGCGACCGGCCCACCATCCATTCAATCAAACGTCGCCGATTTACCTTCGGCACCGGCTTGGTCACCACCCGCCTGCCATCCCGCAAAACCATCACCCTGTCGGCAATTTCAAACACTTCTTCCAAGCGATGGCTGATGTAAATGATACCGATCCCCTCCTCCTTCAAATCGCGCATGATGGAAAAGAGCCGATCGACTTCCTGCCGGGTCAGGGTGGCGGAGGGTTCATCCATGACCAGGATTTTGGCATCCAGCGAAAGCGCCTTGGCAATCTCGACCAATTGCTGTTCCGCAATGGTCAGATCCCGACACAATGTTTCGGGATCGAGCTTCAACCCGAGGCGGTCAAAGAGATTCCCTACCCCCTCCGCTTCCCGTTTTTCATCCAGGAACCATTCCTTTTTCCTCTCCCGTCCGAGGTAGATGTTATCCCGCACATTCAAATCGGGTATCAGGTTGAACTCCTGGTAGATAATGGAGACCCCCAGAGCTTGGGCCAAGGAAGGCGAATCGATGGATACCTGCCTGCCCTGCAGGAACAACTCCCCCGCGTCGGCCCGATGGGCTCCTCCAAGAACCTTGATCAAGGTGCTTTTCCCCGCGCCGTTCTCCCCGACCAGAGCCAAAACCTCTCCCGCTTCAAGGCGAAGGGAAACATTATCCAGGGCCCTCACACCGGGAAATGCTTTGGAAATGCTTCGGATTTCCAGCAGGGGAGGCTCGGCAGGATTTGTCGGTTCGGGCATAAATGGAATCCTCAGTTAAGGGCCATTTCCAATCCCTAGACAAGACGAATCAGGCCCTGCCACACCGAGGGGCCGATTTTAACTTTTCCCTTTCACTTCAGTCGGGTTCCCCTATGGTGACGCCATGAATAGACGTAGTTTTATCAAATCCACTACCCTGACCATGGCCGCCTCGACCATCTCCTTGCCCTATGGCCTGGACTCGGCCAGCGCCAGCCAACCTCTCTTCAAAATTTCCCTGGCCCAATGGTCGCTGAACCGGAGGCTCTTTGGCAGGGGCGGAGAAGAACCGATGGACAATCTGGATTTTGCCAAAACGGCCCGGGAACTGGGAATCGAAGGCCTTGAATACGTAAATCAGTTCTTCATGGATAAGGCCCAGGACAAGAAGTACCTGAAGGAAATGAACCATCGCGCCTCGGAAGAGGGCGCGGTCAACCTTCTCATCATGGTGGACCGGGAAGGACAATTGGGTCATCCCGATAGCGCCGAGCGCAAGCAAACGGTGGAAAATCACCTCAAATGGCTGGAAGCCGCAGCCACTTTGGGATGTCACTCCCTCCGGGTCAACGCGGCGAGCCGGGGATCCTACCAAGAACAACAAAAGCTCGCTGCGGACGGCTTGAGGCAACTCAGCGAAAAGGGAGATGAATTCGGCCTCAACGTCATTGTGGAAAACCATGGGGGACTATCCTCAAACGGCAAATGGCTGTCCGGGGTCATGGAACTCGTCGATCACCCCCGATGCGGCTCCCTTCCGGATTTTGGAAATTTCCTGATCGATCCGGAGAAGGGGGAATGGTACGACATTTATCAGGGCATGGAAGACCTGATGCCTTACGCCAAAGCCGTCAGCGCCAAGTCTTACGACTGGGGAGTGAGCAGCGACCCCAACGTCACGGTAAACCAGCGAAAGGGACGGGAGTCCCAGGTCAATTTCAAACGCGCCATGGAAATCGTCCTCAAGCACGGTTATCACAGTTACGTGGGCATTGAATATGAAGGTCACAAACATCCTTCGATGGAAGGCATTGCCCTGACCAAGGCCGTGCTGGATCGCCTCAGCACCGAATTGGGAAGTTGATGGCGGACTCACCGCAATCGGGCCCTGCTGCATCCGCCTTGGCGTCCATACAAAATTCCTCTACAAACACGCTTAACTAAGCGCTATGCGGGTTAAAGCTTACACCTTGGAATTGACCTCTTTTTCAAGGCAGACGTTGCAGATCCCCTTTCCCCCCCGATAACGGAATTCCCTTTCCGGGTGGGACTTGTCGGTGGCGCCGCAGACGGAGCAGATATGGAACGGTTGGTCCTGTATATCCCGCATTTTTTGGGCGTGGGCCTGGCGCCGTTTTCGGTAGTAGAAGGACCGGTGCAAATCCTTTCCGAAAAATAAGAGAT
Source organism: Opitutales bacterium (assembly GCA_022824405.1). Classification (GTDB taxonomy): domain Bacteria; phylum Verrucomicrobiota; class Verrucomicrobiia; order Opitutales; family UBA2995; genus JAABVD01. The sequence continues at coordinate 12,380 of JAJDZZ010000035.1, read as the reverse complement.
AATTGGCCATGGAGGCGCTAATGATGAGCCGACCGGCCCAGCCACCCGCAAAAAATGAAAATACCAACAGGACCAGGGAGATCAAAGCCAGCCACTTTACCTTTACCGGGAGAATGAAAAAAAGCAGGAATTCATGGTTCGGATAGAGGGTGGCAAAGGCGAAAAACACCGTCAGTGCGATATAATAGTTGGTATAGTAAAGGTAGGGAAACACCAACGAAGCCAGAACCGTGAACGCCGCCCCCAAAAAAATATACAGGTTGAATTTGAAGGTCCCCCACTGTGCCTCCAATGCTGAGGAAATCATCCAAAAGATGTACCAGGCAAAGGCCAGAAAAACGGGATGCCAGGTCACGGGCGGAACAAAGAGAAAGGTCACCAAACGCCAAACCTGCCCATTCAACACGAGAATCGGGTTCAGGTAGAACCACTCCACCGGCAAGATCTTAAACCAGTTGGCCGTCCATACGAGGATTTGGCCCACCACAAGATAAAGGGCCAAATTTGTAATGGCAAAGTGGCTGAAACGCCGTTCCAGTCTATCGATCCATGTCATGGGAAACCTGGTATGGGCAACTCCCTAATCCAGGCCCAGGATCTTTCGGCCCTCCGGACTGATCATGTGTGGATTCCAGACGGGGTCCCAGACAATATCCACCTGGGCCGATCCCACCTCGGGCAGGGATTCGATCTTTTCCCGGGCGTCGGCCGCGATGGCCGGACCCATGCCGCACCCCTGGGCCGTGAGGGTCATTTTAACAAAAACCAGGTATTGGCCGTTGGCCCCCTTCTCACTGCGCAAGTCGTAGATCAGCCCGAGGTCGACTATATTGACGGGAATTTCCGGATCGAAGCAGGTTCTGAGGGCATCCCAAACGGCAGTGTCGGAAAATGCTCCCACCGCCACCGATGATGGCTTCTCTTTTGCGCCATAGGCAGCTTGGGCCCCTTCCCCCAAGGCATCCAGATCGCTGGAGCCTATCCGGTAAAGCCCGCCCCGGGCCTGCACCGTAACCGTACCACCCAAAGCCTGGACGAGCATCGCCTTGGTGCCCGCCCTAAGGTCCAAGACGTCCCCGGAAGGAATCAATGTGGCCCGGCAATCCCGAGTCAGGATGAAATTAGTCTGGGCCATGCTCAGTCCTCAGAAGAGTTGGAAATGGATATCGGGAAGCAGATAGATGCCTCCAGGATCGTCAAACGCTTTGAGCCATTCAAGTTCATTCTCCAGGCGCCGGGCTATGCGCCGTGAGGGATCGAAGGAAACATCCAACTCGCGATCCTCCAGTATTGCTTGAATCACCTCCTCCAGATGGTGGGCGCGGGGGTAATCCACTACGCGGTAATCCGAATCGAGACCGGCCATTTCAACCGCTTCGGCGATGGCCTCATCCAGGCCGCCGATTTCATCGACCAGACCCACCCTGAGCGCTTCCTGGCCCATCCAGATGCGGCCCTGGGCCACGGAATCGATGTATTCGATTTCCATATCGCGCGACTCGGCGACCTTTTGCAGAAACCTTTCATAGTACCATTCGGTGGTTTCCCGTAGTTGGGCCATTTCCCCCTCCGTTTGAGGACGGGTTATGGTCCAACTTCCCGCGTAATCGTGGGTGGTGGCGTAATCCCAGGTCAGGCCGAAATTTTCCGCAATTTCCTGGACGTTGAAAATGATGCCGAACACCCCGATCGAACCGGTAATGGTATTGGGTTGGGCAAATATTCGATCGGCGTAGGTGGACACCCAATAGCCGCCGCTGGCGGCGACGTAACCCATGGAAGCCACCACCGGTTTGGAACCCCTCAGCAAACGGACTTCGCGCTGAATGTTTTCCGATGCCTGCGCTCCCCCACCCGGGCTATTGACGCGCAAAACCACCGCTTTGACCGAATCGTCCAATCGCACATCCCGCAAACGGCGGGCGATCTTTTTGGCCCCTGCCTGGTCGTATTGGCCTTCGCCGCCCACGATAACCCCCTCGACGTATACAACTGCAACTTTGTTGTCGCTCCCGGAGGACTCGTTCCCGCGGTTGGCCCTCATGTAGTCGGCCAGGTCCACCTGGGTAACGGTGCGTTCATCCGGGTCGTCCCCCGTGATCTCCTTGAGTTGCTGGAGAACTTCGTCGAAATAGACCAGTTCGTCCACCAAACCGGTTTCAAGAGCCTGTTCCGCCCGAAAGGACCGGTCCCGATTTGCCGCCGCGTTCAATTGGCCGACCGGGATTCCCCTCGATTCGGCTGACGCCTCCGCCATGGAAGCCCAAAGATTCTCAATCATTTCGGTGACCTGTAGGCGATTTTCCTCACTCATCCGATCCTGCACAAAAGGCTCGATCCCCGATTTGAATTTTCCGGCCCGGACAGGTTGCACGCCGATTCCCCACTTTTCCAAGGCATTGGCGTAAAACGTCATTTCGACGCCCATTCCATTGAAAAAAATCTCCCCGAAGGGATTCATTGCCACCTTGTCGGCCACACTCATAAGGTAGTAGTCGCGAGGCATGGCGTTGAGAACATAGGCATAAATCTCTTTGCCGCTCGTCTTGAAATCCTCCAGGGCTGCCCGCACCTCCCGGATGGCGGCGTAGCCGGAACCGAAGTTTACCGATTGCAGGTTTCCCTGCAGAAATATGCCCTTGATTCTTTCGTCGCTCTTGGCGAATGCGATGGTATTGAGCAGATTCCTCAGGCCGACCCTCTCCATGTGGGAAGCCATAATCGCTTCTTCGATGGCTTGGTCGATGGTTACGGTGGGGGGCTTGTCGTTGATACTGAGGCTGAGATCGACCACCAGCAGGGAATTGTCCGGGACCTGGGGGACCGGGTCCTGCAAAACCTGGGCAATCAGGATCAAGGACGTGAGAGCCATAAAACCCATGATGAAGAGGGCGATGAGCGTTCCGAGAACGCTACTGAAGGTGTTTTTTATGAAATCCAACATTTTTTTGGGTGGGCAGGTTAACAGAGGGTTGAATAGGCATTGGGCCATTTAAGGCAATGCGTCAAGCGTCTGATTCCATTCCTTGGGGAAAGGTTGAACAAACTAACGAAGAAACTTGGAATTTAACGGAATTTCCTTTCTGTTTAACCACAAAATCGAAAAATCAGGATGTGTCGATTCCAAGTAGCAACCCGGCATGATTTCCCTTTAGCCAAACCAAAAGCTTCATGAGTAAGAAAAAAACCGCCAATGCCCTGACCGCTGCCGTGATATTCGCCGTGGCCGGTTGGGTGCTGTTTTTCCAGAAATACATGAAAGAAGGCTCTGATTCCGTTAATCCTTCCGATGACGTCGCCTCCGGTCCGGTCATTCAAGAGGAAAGTAAGGATGAGCAAATCAGCGCGGAGGAACTGGCCCGGTTAGAGCAGGAAAAGGAAGAGGCGCTTCGCATGGCCAAGCTTCAAATGGAGCAGGCCAAGGCCGAACAGGAGCGCAGGATCGCGGAAGTTCAGGCACGTCTGGCCAAAGAAGAAGCGGCCCGGGCCGAAGCGGAAGAAAAAGCCCTCCAAACCCGGACCAGGTTGGATGAATTGGCCGCTTTACTGGATCAGGCTAAAGCAAGTTATGCTCAATTGTCTTCTGAAAGCGCCGAAAACTCTCAAATGCAAAAGGCCGAGATGGCCGCCGCCATTGAAGCCGCTCAACGGGAGAAAGACGACCTGAAGCGCGAGCAGGAAGAGTTGGAGCGAAAAAGATTGATGGCGTTGGCCGAACAGGAACGGATCGAAGCCGAACTTCGCGCGGAGCTCGAAAAGTACAAGAGAATCGACAATTGGGACTACAGCTACCCGGTCTTGCCCGATCAATTCAAGCGATCCAACCACATTTCCCTGAAGGCGAAGATAAAGGCTAATCCCAATCAATGATCGGCATTGGCCGGGATAAGCGAAACTGTCAACTCCAGGCGACGGACCTCCCTCGCACTGGGAGTTAAAGGGGTAAAATAACCGCTCGTGAACCTTGCAGAGTTGAAATCCCACGTCCGGACCATTCCCGATTGGCCGGAAAAAGGTGTGCGTTTCAGGGATGTAACCCCACTTTTCCAAACACCCGAGTGCCTCCGCTTTATCGTGGACGCCTTCTGCCGGCGCTACGAGCCACTCGGTATCGACGGTATCGCGGGAGTCGACGCGCGCGGCTTCGTATTTGCCGGGGCCGTGGCAAACGAACTGGGATTGCCCTTCATCCTTATAAGGAAAAAGGGAAAGCTTCCCTTCCACACCGTCTCCGCGGCTTACTCCAAGGAATATGGAACGGACACCATCGAGATTCACGTCGATTCGGCCCGTAAAGGAGACCGCATAGCCATCCTGGATGATTTGATCGCCACCGGAGGCACCCTGTTGGGGGCCAGCAAATTGTTTCAACGGATCGGGGCCGAAGTGGTGGAAGTCAGCGCTATTATCGACCTGCCCGAACTCAATGGATCATCCCTCCTTCGCGCCAACGGCCTGAAAGTAATGCACCTGATCAGTTTCACCGAGTCGGAGTAGGCGCCATCCCATTGAGTGTCCCCAGGAATCACCACTCCGCTTCTAACGGTCCCCATTTCAACGCGAAAGATCGTATTGACCGAGAACTCTGAAGTCCTGGTGCAGCAACACGTCGGCTGCCAAATCCATGTCCTCCAGGTGAATGACCAAAGCAGACTTTCCTCTCGGTCTCGCAATGAGGGGATAGATGTAATCCACGTTGATCTCGGCTGAAAGAATGGAAGACAATAATCTGGGCACATCTATCACGGAATCCAATTCCACCACCAGTATCACCCTTTCGTTGAAGGAGTATCCTTGCAAGTTGAGTATCGACCTGGCGTTATCGGGATCATCCACCACCATTCTGACAATACTGCTGTCGGTCGTATCCAAAATGGTCAGGGCCAGTATATGAATATTGTTCCTGGCCAGCAGGCGGGTACAGTCACTTAATCGCCCCACCTTATTTTCAATAAAAACGGAGAATTGGATGACCGGATCGCTTTCCAGACCTTCTACCACGCTTTTTGGCATCCCCAGGATTATCCTCCTATCCCCAACCGAGGGCAAAGGTAAATTTCCACCCATTTGCTTCCATGCATTTTCGCTTCTTGTATAAATGGGGGGACCACCGCATGGTATAGCTCGATGATGTTTACCCTTTCCCATAACTCCACCCGACAAAAATCGCTGGAGGACCTGCATAATCAAATGGCTCCCGCCATGGTTGAACTCAGCAAATTCCTGGAAAGGCAAGTCCATGACTTCGAACCCCCCATTCGCTTTCTCGTAGATCATTGCCTGCAGAACCGCGGGAAACGGATCCGGCCCTCCCTGGTTTTTCTTACCGGCAAATGCGACGACCCGGAGACCTTGAAAAAACTGGTTCGGGTGGCGGCAGTGGTAGAAATTGTCCACATCGCCACCTTGGTGCACGACGATATCCTCGACCGGGCTGAAAAACGGCGGGGTCAACCTACCGTAAGCGCCGAGTTCGGCGCCCACACCGCCGTGCTGCTGGGAGACGCCTTGTTTTCTCATGCCCTGCATCTTGCCTCCCAATTCGACACCGTGGAGGTCTGCCGGCTGGTTTCCCAGTCCACCCGCCGGGTCTGTTCGGGAGAAATTGCCCAAACCTTTCGACGCGGAGAATGGAATCTGCCGCTGGACCACTATCTGGAACTGCTCGACATGAAAACGGGAGAGCTGTTTTCCATGTCCACCTACTTGGGCGGATTGCTATCGGGCTATCCCCGTCAACAATGCCGGGTGCTGAGACGCTTCGGGTCCCGCCTGGGTATCGCCTATCAGGCCTATGACGACTTGGCGGATTTTATCGGGGACGAAAAGAAAATAGGTAAAACCCTGGGCACCGACCTCTCCACCGGAAAGGCAACCCTCCCCCTTATCCAACTTTTCAACCGTCAAAACGAGACCGCCTCAGGTGAACTGACCCGGGCCCTCCAGGACGCGGACGAAGCTACCGTCCGGACCATCCTCCAATCCCACGGCATCTATAAGCAGGGAATTACCTTTGTTACCGATTTACTGGATGAGGCCGTGGCCTGTTTGGCGGACCTCCCTCGCAATTCGAAGGCCCGGGGCAACCTCCACGACCTCAGCCAATTCCTCAGAATGAAACTGGAAGAGCTGGATAAAACCCGTTTGGCCATCTAAAGGCGCGCCTGGGCGCGCTTTCCCCTCTGCGCTTGGCGAGAGTCTCTTCCCCAATAACGCCCTGCGGGCTAATTCTTCGCCACTACGAATTTGAAGGGTATGTCCACCCGCGATCTAACCGGTTTTCCATTGAGCATGGCAGGGCGGAATTCCCACTTCTCCAGGCTTTCCATGACAATCTTTTCCAACTCCTTGTGGGTAGTGGATACGGTTCTCGTATTAACCAAGCCCCCGTCTTCGTCGATTGCGGCGCAGATGACAATTTCTGCCGATTCTCCCGGTTTCAACAAGTTCTTGGGTAATACCGGTCGCTCCGCTTTCGCAGTTATCGGACCGACCTTGTCGTGATCGGGAGATTTCTTATGGTCGGTTTCATTCGAATTGCCAACTGCAGAGGCAGCTCCAAAAAACAGAAGAGAGAGAACAGTAATCAATAGCGTTTTCATTGGGATAGGTTTTGTTACAATTGTTACAGTTTGGTCACAAATGTAACGGATAAGTTTCATTTGTAAAGCCACATTCACAATTATTTGGTAAAATTCCCGCAAACCGGCCTATTCTTCCCTCAACCGGTCGAATCCATGGAGGATTTTTTTAACAGCTCGGAGGAGTTGCAATTTTGTGAAAATCGGGTTAGTTTTTGGGTTAATCCCTGAAAAATGTTCCCGTATTTCGAAATTGATCGCCCTTTGAAGCCAGAATTTCGGGATCTTTCCCCCCCTCCCCCATCCTTTCAGATACCCTTCCCTGAAGCCGGTCGGTCTAAGAATTTAACCCCAAACCAAGGAGAACAAGTATGCACAGTAATGAGGTAATAATCACTGGTCGTCATCTCGAGTTGACGGAGTCTCTGAAAAAAATCGTCCGGGAAAAGGCCCAGAAGCTTTTTCACCACGAGCACCAAATCATTCGATTCAGGGTGGAACTCGAATACAACCAGAACGTCACCCGCAAGAAGGAGTTTATTGCCAAGGGCCACATCGAAAAACGGGGCCCGGGTATGAACGTCACGGCGGAAAGTGACGATCTCTACAAATCAATAGACTACATGGTGGGCAAATTGGACCGCATGCTGCGCCGCAAATCGCGACTCAACCGCGTGAAGCGAAAGGAAACCCACCGCGTGGAAATTCCGGCCGTTTTTCCCAAAACGGTATAGAAACTCCATGTTTTTCCCCACCGTCGGGGTCCATACAAAATTCCTCTACAAACACGCTTAACTAAGCGCCATTCGAGGCTTGACCCATTTCGCCTCCCTTATTTACGTCATTCCCTTTTCTGCACCCCTAGCTCAATTGGATAGAGCACCTGACTACGGATCAGGAGGTTACAGGTTCGACTCCTGTGGGGTGTGCCATCCCACGGGCATGTCGGGAGGAAGGGGTCGGTTCCTTGATTTTTGACATGTCCCCATGTTGAAAATCCAGGACTGACTCCTTTCGCGCATGTAGGAAGGAGTCCGCTTACGGAGGAAGGGGTCAAGACGTAAAAAGTTATGCCTTTCAGGGTCGGTTGCCTTGCAAAAGTGTATGAAGTGCAACGGAATACAGTTTTCCAGGCATGACCCTTTTTCTCCAAAAGGCATCACTTTTCACGGCATGACCCCGACACCAGCGCTCGATCTTAGTTCGCTCGCTAAAAATTTTGGTTGAGATATTCGGGCTAAAGCGAGACGCCCCGTTTCCAGGGGATGAAATCGTCCTGCCCCAGACGCATGGCACAGGTTTGTTTGCCGCTGGCCACATCGATAACCAAATCGAACAAAGCGTCTCCCAATTCCTCGATGGATGCCTGTCCCCGGATAATGGGACCGGCATCGAAATCGATAATATCCTTCAGGGCGAGGGCCATTTCGGAATTGGTGGCCACTTTGATCACGGGCGTGACGGGATTGCCGGTGGGCGTTCCCAAACCGGTCGTGAAGATCATTACGTTGGCCCAGGCCCCAGCCATGGCGGTGGTCGATTCGACGTCGCCTCCCGGTGTGCAGAGCAAGCTGAGACCGGGCTCCTTGGCCCATTCCGGATAATCCAATACATCGACAATGGGGGAAGTTCCACCCTTCTTGGCCGCCCCGGCGGATTTTATGGCATCGGTGATCAATCCGTCTGCGAGGTTGCCGGGAGACGGATTCAGGTGAAAGCCCGTCCCAACCTCCTGGGCGCGGCCTTCATAGAGGCGCATGAGGTATTCAAACCGCTCGGCCGCTTCATTCGTCCTGCATCGGTTCAGCAATTCCCCTTCGACCCCACAGAGTTCGGGAAATTCCGACAAAATGGATTTCCCTCCCAAGGCCACTACGTTATCGGCCACTCGCCCCAAGCAGGGATTAGCGGAGATCCCGGAAAATCCATCCGATCCGCCGCACTCCATTCCAATGGTAAGGGCGGACAAGGGAGCCGGTTCCCGCTCGAATTTTCCTATTTCGTCGAGGCCCAGGAACATCCGTTTCAGGGCCTCCGTCAGCATGGCTTGTTCGGAGGGGCTCTTCTGTTGGGTAAAAACGTGGAATGGCTTGCCGAACGATGGATCGCGTCGGGCGATTTCCTCCTCCAGAATCCGCAGTTCCGCCTTTTGACACCCCAGGCTGAGAACGGTCACTCCGGCCACGTTGGGATGGGTCGCATATCCGGCTAATAGCCCGCAGAGGGAAGCGGCGTCCTGGCCGGTTCCGCCGCAACCCTGTCCGTGAAGGAGAAATTTAACCCCATCCACATTGGGAAAGATGCTGGGAGGCCTGGTTTCTTCCCCGGGCAACTCCTCTGCCATGATCTCCTCCGGGCTCGCTCCCCGTTCCCGCAGATAAGCCAACCGCTTGAAGAGGCGTTGGTAACGACTGCTTCGATCGGCTCCGAGAGTTTCGGCGACCGCCTCCCGCATGGCTTCGACATTGCGGTTTTCACAAAACACCAACGGTATGACCAGCCAAAGGTTGGCGGTTCCGATCTGGCCGTTGTCGCGGTGGTAACCGAGAAAGGTCCGATTGGACCATTTTGCAACGTCCGGAGCTTTCCAATCGTTCCGGGGTTGCCGCTCGGACGCGGAAAAGGCGTCGATTCGGTGTTCGACATTTTCCAGGGTGAGCAAACCGCCAGCCGGAATCAAATCCGTGGCCGAACCCACCGTCACCCCATACATGCGAATGGCATCGCCCGGTTCAAAAGTCTTCAAAGCCACTTTATGTTTTACCGGAATGGTTTCCAAGGTCTTCAAGCCATTCACAACCTCGGTCGCGGGGGACAAGGTTTGAAGGGCTACCGCGACAGTGTCCCTGGAATCTACAAGCAAGGTCTTATTCATAACCTGGAATCTCAAATCTCAGCGTCAATTTCCACGCGGACCGAGACTTTATTATTTCGCAATTTGCAAAAGCAACTATAACCCCTCTAAGAAAATCAGAAAATGAAAGCCAAGGTAGGACGAATTTTTCCACCTGCCCGTTCCCCAAACGGATCGGAACGCTTTCCCGACCCCCTAATGATACTATGAGATATTTCAGCTTCTTTTTTCCCCTCCTTGTCTGGGCCGGTTTGTTCGCCGCCGAAAAAAATATAATTTTCATAATTACGGATGACGAGAGCCCGACCCTCGGGTGTTACGGAGACCCCATAGCGGTATCCCCTCACGTGGACCGCCTGGCGGCGGACGGAACCCGGTTTACCCGGGCCTATGCCACCACGGCAAGTTGCTCGGCCAGCCGCTCCGTGGTGATGTCCGGTTTGCACAATCACCACAACGGCCAATACGGTCACACCCACGACTTTCACAAGTTTGAATCCTTTCGCAACGTGGTCAGCATGGCCCTTCCCCGCGTATTGGCCAATGCCGGATACCGCACCGCCCAAATTGGAAAATACCACGTGGCTCCCGAGGAAGTGTTTCATTTCGAAACCTACCTTCAGGGCAATCCCAGGAACGCCGTCGCCATGGCGGAGGCTTCGCGCAACTTCATCGCCGACAAGGATGAGGAAAGGCCGTTCTTTCTCTATTTTGCCACTTCGGATCCCCATCGGGGCGGCGGAACCGACCAGACTTACTCGGGCGACCTGAAACCCGATTTATTTGGCAACCTTCCCGAGCGCGGGGTTCGCCCGGGAGTGGAGGAAGTATTTTTCGACCCGGCCAAAGCGGTAGTCCCGCCTTTCCTGCCGGATACACCGGAAAGCCGTAGTGAACTGGCTCAATACTACCAGAGTTGCGCCCGTATCGATCAGGGGGTGGGGCGTTTGATCGAGATTCTGGAAGAAAACGATCTCTACGACAAAACCCTCATCGTATTCACCTCCGACCACGGCATGGCCTTTGCCGGGGCCAAGACCACCATCTACCAAGGGGGACTCCAGGTTCCCTTTGTGGTGCGAAATCCTTACGAGGAAAACCGGGGCGTCGTATCGACCGCCATGATCAGCCACGTCGATATCACCCCCTCGCTGCTGGACTTTGCCGGTGGATTGGATAAGGAAAAGAACGCGCCAAAGCACCTGGTCCGGGCCAGGGATTACTGGAAAGACAAATCCTACGTCCACATGGAGAACATGGGGCGTGGCGAATACAGCCGATACCACGGCAAATCCTGGATCGGCATATTGGGCAATGCGCAGGCCCGTCACTGGGAGACGGTGTTCGCATCGCATACCTTCCACGAAATCCAGATGTATTACCCCATGCGCTCCGTTTTCGATGGCCGGTACAAGTTGATTTGGAATATTGCCCATGGACTACCCTACCCTTTTGCATCGGACCTCTGGGCTTCCTCAACCTGGCAGGCTCAACTGGCCAAGGGACCTGAGGCTCCCTACGGCAGGATTACGGTCGACCGATACGTGAACCGTCCGAAATGGGAACTCTACGATCTGGGTGAGACGGGCTACGAATCCGAAAACCTTGCCGGCGACCCCAAATACGCCCAAATCCTGCATCGTCTTCAGGAAAAGATTAGATCCTACCAGGAATCCACGGACGATCCCTGGATTTTGAAGTGGACCTACGAATAGCAAATTACCCCGTTTCCGGCCTCTGCCGGTTCCTCACTACACTACTACACGAAACCTATACCATTCCACCCAATGAAATACAGAAGACTTGGTTCCAGCGGAATCCTCGTTTCGCCCATATCCCTGGGTACGATGACTTTCGGTTCCCCGGTAAGGGAAAAAGAAGCGGTTAAACTGACTCACGCCGCCATCGACCTCGGGATCAATTTTATCGATACGGCCAATGTTTACGAAGGTTATGACCGCGTCCTGGGATCTCCGGGCGGTGTGGCGGAAGAAATTGTTGGGAAAGCCCTCCGGGGAAAGCGCGACAAAGTGATCCTCGCCACAAAAGTGGGCGCGCCCAATGGGCCGGGACCCCAGGACGTGGGGCTTTCGGGCACCACCATTCTCAATGCCCTGGACGCGAGCCTGAAAAGATTGGCAACCGATTACGTCGATTTGTACATCATCCATTGGCCGGATGAACACACCCCCTTGGAAACCACCCTTAGCGCCATGGAGACCCTCTACCGCCAGGGAAAAATCCGTGCCTTCGGGGTGTCGAACCACATGGCTTACCAATTGTGTGAATTACTCTGGTTGGCCGACAAATATGGCTGGCCCAAAGCGGTCTCATCCCAAATTCCCTTCAGCCTTTTGAAGCGGGATTTTCAAAACGACCTCAAGTTCTGCGCCGACTACGATATCGGGGTTACTCCCTATCAGGTGCTTCAAGGAGGGCTTTTGACCGGAAAATACAAGAGGGGAAAACCCGTTCCAAAGGGATCCCGCCTGGATGAGAGTCCCGGATGGCTGTCCTACCCCGAGGATACCGTATTGGACCAATTGGAAGCGACCGAATCCCTGGCCGGTGAGGCGGCGTTGCCCCTGTCCCAATATTCTGTGGCTTGGTCCCTGGCCCAACCGGCCATGGCCTCCTTGATCGTCGGGGTAAAATCACACGATCAAATCGAAGACGCCGTGGAGGGAGCGAAGGCCAGTATTCCAGCCGAGATTTTGGCCGGACAGGACGCAATAACCCCCCCGCCTTACCGACACAAAGCCCCCTTCTCACGTCCGTCCCAAATTTAAATGCGTCGGGGTCATGCCTGAATGGCACTAAGTTAAGCATTAACAGTGTAGGTTTTTCCTTTCAATTTTCTGGTTGGAGAGACGGTCATAACGGCTCTGGGACGGGTCATAAGTTGATAGCCTTTGGGACGCTTCTTTACCACCCTGGGTTCATAA
>JAJDZZ010000024.1 GCA_022824405.1 Opitutales bacterium | reverse complement strand
AAAGATTAAAAGCCAAAGGCAAACCCTACAAATGCGCCATTGTTGCGGCGATGAGGAAGTTGCTCATCCACCTCCACATCCTTATGAAAAATCATCAATTAAGCCTTGCTTCGTGACACAGTTGCTTGGCGAGAGTCAATTTCTCCCCTTCAATCGATCAAGATCACGATCACGATCACGATTAATCTCACTACCTTCATCCTTCTTCTTTCTCACTCCGCTACTTTCCGGCGTTTGGGATGCTCGAATGTGAAGCGGCGGTGATTGATCATATCGAGTATCTCTTCGATCTTGGGGCGGTCGCCCCAATAGGTTCCGTAGTAGGAGAAACGCACCATGCCCTCAGGATCTACAATGACGGTGCTGGGCCGGTTGATGTATTCGGCATGAACCGCGAAGGCCAGGGGATCGATTCCGTATCGGGCGCCCACGGCCCCTGCCCGGTCCAACAGGTGGGGCCACCAGATCTGTTTCGTGTAGACTTCCCGAAAGGAGCGCTTGGAAAACCAGTATTCCGGTTCGACCTCTTTTCCCACCATGACCCGTCCCCGGAAGCGGTCGTGGCATTCCAGGGTAAACACCTGCACGTCCTCGAGTTCATAAGCCGCCCGCATGCCGATCAAATCCCGAAACTCCTTATGGCACACCGGACACCAGTCTGCAAAAACCCAGATCAGCGCCACCCACTGCTTCCCCCGAAAGTCACTGAGTTTCCAGAAGTTTCCTTCCGTATCTTCGAGTTCGAAATCCGGAGCCGGTTTTCCCAACTCTACCGTTTCAAAAGTGTCCTCATCCAGCCCCTGGAAGGCCGACAACTGGGCAGGGGTGGTTCCCATTCGCTTTTCTATCTGGTCGATGGCCAGTCGGCACTGATGGCGGACGTCCCGGGATTCATCCTCTCGCAAAAGTTTCCGTAAAAAGGGTAGGGATGCGGTTGCTTCCATTTGTCCGAGCGCGATAACGGCTTGGGACCGCACCATGGCAATGGAGTCCTTCCGAGCCCGTTCTTCCAATCGCGGCCGGGCCGATTCCGCCTTGAGAATGCCCAAAGCCATGGCGCTGATCTGGCGGACGTGTTTATCGGGGTGGGACAGTCCTTCAGCCATGGCCTCCGTTTCCTCGAGTCCCAGCCGCACCAGGTCCCGAACCGCCAGGAGTCGCACCCGCCAATCCGTATCGTCCAGGTCGGCGATGCCGGCCTGGCCCAGATGACGATCGTGGGTAAAGGTCTGATCTTCGTTGAAAGGATGAAATTCATGCGCTTCCACTTGGGAAAATATTGCAGCGGCCCTGGGGACTTCCTCCCCAGAGGTTGATGGAATAGCCCAGGCGCCCGGTATTCCGGCGATGAGGATTCCCAATAATAGGGATGGAACGACTGGCAAGCGTGATTGGGGCATAGAAGAATGAAAGTAAACCACGGATTTCACGGATTTGCACGGATGGCAGCTCACTGAACTATTTGGTAGCTTTCAGAGTCCTGACTTGTCCATAATTCAGGATCCGTTTATCAGCGGTCACCAAAGTTAGTTGGTGTTCCCCCGCAATGGCTACCAAAATTCTATCCGCTGGACCTTTATGTCACCTGACTCGGTCAAGTATGGAACCGGAATTAAAAATTACCCAAAGAATTGACTTTCAGGAAATCGGTAGAAGCTAATAGGGTTCATTCCGAAAATAAGATCCATCCATGAACGACAAGAAAAACAAGCCAAAGGTTAGTACCGGTCTGCTCTACGGTATTGTAATAGCCATCATAGCAGGGGTGCTGGCTGGCGGTTTCGCGCCGGGCTACGCCATCCACACCAAAATATTCGGGGAGGTATTCCTGAACCTGCTCATGATGATAGTGGTGCCTTTGGTCATCCTGTCCATGATAGTCGGGATAACCAATTTGGGCGATATCCGGAAAATCGGCTCCATTGGGGGGCGGACGGTGGTCTTCTATATGGCGACCACTGGCATTTCCGTCATTCTTGGAATGATATTGGTCAACACTATCCGGCCGGGGAAAGGGCTATCGCAAGGCGAAGAGCGACCCGATCTGACCTACCGGTTGGTTGGCGACCAAATGCGCACGGTCGAATTGGATGGGGAATTTCGCCGGACCTACAACCCGAATTACGTCCTTACCCTTATGGATCAGAACGTGCGGGGCGAGGTGGAATCGATTTCGGAAGGGGTGGTTACGGTAGAATCGTGGCAGTTGCTGTCCGAGGATGCCCAATACGTCACCACGGATAATGGCGAACGGCTATTATTTGTTCAGGGCAGCCCCGTCCACCTGGCGCTGGAAAACTCGGGTAGCGGATTAAGCATCAATTTGCCCATCGCCTCCAGGATGTCGGGGAAAACGGAGCGGACCATGGGCGGCACCATCAAGGAGGTGTTCCTCGGCAATGAGGAGACGGGCAAGGAGGGGATGATTCCCTCCAACGTCTTTAAAGCCATGGTGCAAACCGATATTCTGCCCTTGATCTTTTTCTCCCTCCTCATCGGCGCCGCTTTGTCCACCCTGGGGGAACGGGCCAAACCGGTAATCGTTATCATCTCCGGGTTGAACCAAGCGGTCATGAAACTGGTTCACTGGATCATGTATTTTGCCCCCGTCGGCATCTTTGGCCTGGTGGCGGGCCGGATCGGGGAGGCCAAGGGGTTCGCCGGGTTCTGGCCCGAACTTCTCGCCGTGGGCAAATACAGCGCCACCATCCTGATGGGACTGGGGATACACGGAATCGTCATTTTGCCGGTAATCCTCCTGATCTTTGCCCGCAGGAATCCGCTCAACTACTTCAAGGGAATGGCGACCGCCTTGCTCAATGCCTTTTCCACGGCGAGTTCGAGCGCAACCCTTCCCCTGACCATGGAAGGAGTCCAGGTCCAGAATGGAATCTCCAAACGCACCTCCAGTTTCGTTCTCCCCTTGGGCGCCACCGTCAATATGGATGGCACCGCCCTCTACGAGGCGGTAGCCGTAATGTTCATCGCTCAGGTCTATGGGATTTCCCTGGATCCGGCCCAACAGGTGGTAGTGGTCCTGACCGCCACCCTGGCCGCAATCGGCGCCGCCGGAATTCCGGAAGCGGGCCTCGTAACCATGGTTATAGTGCTTCGGGCGGTGGACCTCCCGGTGGAGGGAATCACGCTGATTCTGGCCATCGACTGGTTGCTCGACCGGTTCCGGACCACGGTCAACGTTTGGGGCGACAGCATCGGCGCAGGCGTAATTGAGACCTACGAAATCAAAGATTCAATTCCGGCGCCGGCAAAAGCTTAGGAGTCGCCAAGCCTACTGAAAAGACGTCACCTCCGGTCAGGCCGAGGAATCGGGTTTTTCATACGTGTGGCGAAGCAGTGGCAATTGATGGCGGTGCATTACCAGCAATACGGTAGCACAGACCCAGACGCCCACGCCGAGAAGAAAAAGGGATAGGAGATCGCCTTCGAAACCGATTTCGGTGCAATGGCCGATAATGGCTCCGGACATTATTCCCCAAGCCAGGATGGCCCCGTAAGCCACGGTTCCCGGAACGAGAAGAAGTATGGCGGAAACCAGTTCAAGTATTCCAATGAGTATTCGTCCCCCGGGCTCCATGTTGAGTGCGGAAAATATCTCCACGGAATCCGGGTGCCCGGTAAATTTGAAATACAGGGTCTGGGTAAATATGACGGCCGCGAAAATTCGAAGTATCCAGGAGGCTTTGGTTTTCATCATCGGTAGGGTTATCAGTTGTAAGTGGAAGCCAGGCTCTGTTGGTCCAGCAATGGGGCCAGGGTGCTGTCTTCGGGAATAAAAAGGTTTTTCATGGTGAGTTCATTGAACGAACGCCGGCCGCTGGCCGCGAGCAGTTCATGCAAATCGTGTTCCAAATTGTGCACATAGTTCTCAACCCGCTTTGCTTTTGTAGGGATATCGAGCCCTCTCTGTAAAGTGGGATCGTGGGTTGTTATGCCAATCGGGCAGGTGTTCTGGCCGCACTGCAAAGCTTGGATGCAACCGAGGGAGAGCATGAATCCCCGCGCCGTGTAAACGGCCTGGGCTCCGAGGGCAAAGGCCAACATCTGCCGACCGGGATTTATCAGCTTGCCCGCGGCCATTAGTTTGAGCCTGCCACGCACCCCCGCCTCACACAAAATTCTGTTAACCCGCGCCAGTGCGGGAAAGAGGGGAACTCCCACGCGGTCCATAAACGCCTTGGGCGCGGCGCCGGTTCCGCCTTCGGCCCCGTCCACCGACATGTAATCGGGGAATATGTTTTGACGCGCCATCTCGCCCACCAATTCTTCAACCTCCTCAAAGGATCCCACGCAGAATTTAATTCCCACCGGCAACTCGGAAACCTCCTGGACGCGGCGTATGAAGGATACGGTGGTGGATTTGTCCTTACACTCCTTGTGGTGGGGAGGGGAAATCACGTCTTTGCCCAGGGGGACACCGCGCAACCCGGCAATTTCCGGGGTCAGCTTTTCCTTGGGAAGCAGGCCGCCTTTGCCGGGCTTGGCGCCTTGGGAAAGTTTGATTTCTATCATTTTAACCTCATCCTTGCCGGCCAGATCGCGCAGCTTCTCCTCATCGAGAAATCCTTCCTCATCCCGCACCCCGAACTTGGCCGTTCCCATCTGAAAGATGAGATCGCATCCTTCCATCAAATGGTACTTGGGGTAACCGCCTTCGCCGGTGTTCATGGGAATTCCGGCCATTTTGGCTCCGCGGGCCAGACAGCGAACCGCCTGCCTGCCCAGAGATCCGTAACTCATGGCGCTTATGATGATGGGCTTCGTTATGGTATAGGTGTTCCCTATGCCCCGTTCCTCCCCGTAGGTCAGGGAATAGGGAAGGAGAGCCTCCCGATCGGTCGGGTACATGGAGTGCCGTATTTTGATCTCCGTGGAATCGAATTCCTTGAGCGATCCAAAGAACGATGCCGAGTCGATGTTTTTGGCTTTTCGATAAATTTCCGCACGCTCCACCCGGTTGAACGGGCGTTCCTCAGTATCGCTGGCAAACAGGTACTGCCGCAACTCCGGCCCGATGCTTTCAATCAGGTATCGTCCCTGCGCCACAATGCCAAAATTCCGCAACAGGGAATGCTCCGTCTGCACGCGCAAATAAAAGTAATTTACGATGGACAGAAAAAGGAAGGTTACCGTGAAAAAATTCAAGTAGAAGGAGAGAAACTTTCCGCCAAACAAAAAGAGAACGGTCAGAACCGGCAAAGCCACGTTTACGAATTTTGAAAGGCGGTGAAGATCGACGGTGAGCGAAACCATGGGGACCGAAGCAGGATATTAACGATTTGATTCCCTATCCTTTGAAAGCAATGTGAAAAAAACTTTTGGTGGATTTGAAATATTCCCAAACCTGGGACCATCAACGATTGTAAGAGAGAGGAATGGGAAACGACTATTATTCCTCCCTTTGCAGGATCGGTTCATCAACCCCGGGGTCCGGGCACTCCTTGAATTTCTGCAAAACCCACAAGAAGCAGGTTGAATTAATGACCAGGGCGATTGAGTCGGCTATGGGAAAGGCATACCAGACCCCGTCCACACCGAGCTTGGACGGGAGAATCAACAACAAGGGCAAGACCAACAGGAACGTGCGGTTCATGGTCAGAAACAAAGCGTATTTTGCTTTTCCCAAAGCTTGGAAGGTCCCGACGACCATGATGGGAATACCTACTACCGGTATGACGATGGCCAATTTCTCGAGGGCGGACACCCCTTCCGCCAGGAGGACCGGATCGTTGGTAAAAACGCCGATTATAGTGGAGGAATACGATTGGATGAACAGCCAGAGGACCAGGAGGTAAAGGGTACAGATCGACATCCCGTAGAAAATGGTCTGCTTGGCCCGCTTTATCAATCTGGCGCCAAAGTTGTAGCCAATGATGGGCAATGCGCCAGCCTGGAGACCGAAAATCGGCATGAATATGAACATCACAGTCCGGTTGCACATGGCATACACCGAAACCGCAGTTTCACCCCCGTATTGCAACAAGATGCGGATGACGAGACTTTGAACGAGACCACCACTGATATGCATTACCAAAGTGGATAAGCCCACCGCGGATATCTCCCGGGCTATGGAGAGCTTGAAACGGAGGTGTGGGAAATGGAACGCCAAAGAACTTTTTCCCGAGTAAAGATACCAGGCCATAATAACTGAAGTGACGAGATTGGCGCACACCGTTGCCCAGGCCGCCCCACCGATACCCAGGCCCAGGTAGTAGATGAAAACCGGGTCCAGCAAAACATTCACCACCGCTCCCGTCACCATGGAGAACATGGCCATCTGCGCGTTGCCTTCGGAACGCACCAGATTATTCATGGCCACGGTGAAGATGGAAAGGGGGCCGCCCAGGAGGAGTATGGAGAGGTATTGGGAAGCGGGTTCCAGGACTTGCTCGCTGGCGCCCGTAATCAAGAGAAGCTGTTTTGTACCCGTCGCGGCCAGTACCATGGCCACCACCCCAAGAACCAGCGCCATGAAGAGCATGGTCCCCAGAATCCGATTGGCCCTTTCCATGTCTTCTTTCCCCAGGGTCCTGGATACCGCCGTTCCCCCGCCCACTCCGATAAAAAGGGAAAAACCCATTAAGAGAAAAATGGCAGGTATGCTGGAGGCCAGGGCGGCCAATCCAACCGGTCCCACAAAACGGCCGATGAATACCGCATCGACCAGGTGGTAACTGGCGATCACCAACATGCTCACCACCGAAGGAGCCGACATTTTCCAGATCAAGGGAAGAACGGGCATCTGCCCCAATCTGGCGCTGTGCGACTTCATGGTCCGGACAATCGACTATCCGGATGGCCCTGGCAAGGGGGCAAGAGTGTCAATTAGGAATTATGGGAAGGGAAAAACCACGGATTTCACGGATGAGAACGGATAGAGAGAGAAAGGCTGAAAGCGCAAAGGCGCCCAAGGGCGCCTATCAAGAGTCAATATCTAATCGCAAATCCTTCTTCAAGTTGTAGGAGCGGCTTTACGCCGCGATCCCACGACACAAGCAATCGCAGCGTAAAGCCACTCCTACAATTCGATCACGATCAAGATCACGAATTACCTACGCATGCCACCCCGTGGCCCTGGGGAGAAGCAGGCTCCTTAGTCCTTTGCTAATTAAAAATTCTCTCTGTGGTGAATTTATTTTCAGGACGTTATACTAAATGTCGTAATACATGTAGTATTCGATCGGATGGGTCCTGAGGCGGACCTCATCGTATTCATCGCTCTTGAGTTCGATAAAGTTGTCGATGAAGTCTTGGGTGAAGACGTCTCCCTTGAGGAGAAAATCGTGGTCGGCGGCCAGTGCGTCCACCGCGCCTTTGAGACTATCCGGAACGTTTTTGAGATTAACCGCCTCCTCCGCCGGTAGATCGTAAAGGTTCTTATCCACCGCTTCACCGGGATCGATCTGGTTTTGAATTCCGTCCAGACCGGCCAACATTATGGAGGAGAAGGCAAGGTAAGGATTGGCCGATGGATCGGGGCATCGGAACTCTACCCGTTTTGCTTTGGGGCTCTGGCTGTAAGTGGGAATCCGGCAAATAGCCGAGCGGTTGCGGGCCGAGTAAGCCAGGATGACCGGCGCTTCATAACCGGGAACGAGGCGCTTGTAGGAATTATTGGTCGGATTGCTCAGGGCGCAAAGCGCCGGGGCGTGCTTGAGAATCCCACCGATGTACCAAAGCGCTTCCTGGGAGAGCCCGGCATAGAGATCGCCCGCAAAGAGCGGCTGGCCATCTCTCCACAACGAACTGTGCACGTGCATGCCGGAACCGTTGTCGTTAAATAGCGGCTTGGGCATGAAAGTCACCGTTTTACCGGCGCGAAAGGCCACATTCTTCACCACATACTTGTAGATGCACATTTGGTCTCCCATGGATAGAAGCGGGGAGTAACGGAGGTCGATTTCGGCTTGCCCGGCCGTTGCCACCTCGTGGTGTTGTGCCTCCACATCGAGGCCCAAATCGATCATGGTCGTCATCATCTCGTTGCGAATATCCATGTGTTTGTCCAAAGGGGAGACGGGCAGGTATCCTTCCTTATGGCGAATCTTGTAGCCTAGATTGGGATTCTCTTCCTTGTCCGTATTCCAGGTGCCTTCCACGGAATCCACAAAGTAGTGGCATTCGTTGGAGCCAGCACTGTAACGCACGTCGTCAAAAATGAAGAACTCCGCTTCGGGTCCGAAATAAGCCGCGTCCGCTATCCCGGTGGATTGGAGGTACTCCTCCGCTTTCTTGGCTATCCCTCTGGGGGACCGCTCATAGGGATCGCGGGTGATGGTATCTTCGATATCGCAAATCAGGGAGAGAGTGG
Organism: Opitutales bacterium; assembly: GCA_022824405.1. Taxonomy (GTDB): domain Bacteria; phylum Verrucomicrobiota; class Verrucomicrobiia; order Opitutales; family UBA2995; genus JAABVD01. Next base: position 9,924 of record JAJDZZ010000024.1, on the reverse strand, counting down.
AAATCTCGACGAATGGATCGATAAAGGCGGTGGAAGGGTCCGGAATGACCAACATGTCCGAGGATTCGATGCCTCTCCACCCGCGGATGGAAGACCCATCAAAACCCAGACCGTCCTCAAACAGGTCCTCGGTCAATTCTGAAGCGGGAATAGTAAAATGCTGCCAGGTCCCATGAATGTCGCAGAACTTGAGATCCACGGCTTTGGCGCCTTTCGATTGGGCGAGATCGATAACTTCTGAAGGTGTCATAATATGGATTTAGATTGAACTGATTTGGTGAATGAAGAGCAGCCCCAACCATGGCCAATCCAGGCAGCCATTCGGCAGGACCGCGTCAATTAAACTGGAATGATTAAATGCTTCTTTGAGAAGAGAAACCTAAAAATAAGGGAATTTGTTTGTAAAAAAGGAAAAAATGCTGGTTTTGATCAAGCATTTTATATGCCAAATACCTCAGATGAAGATAAACCGCGGTTTGAGAATGAGGATTTCTTCATTGGTTCAGTTCCCTGTAATCCATCGTTTATCTCCATGGGTGGAAAAAGTTGCGGGGAAGGGCTATAAAAAACAGCGAAACCTTGACCGCTTTTCTTTGTCGGTTACCCCTCATCCATGACAACGATTGCCAAGCACGCCATCCATGAGTAGATCAGTTCTCGATTTAAACGAAAAAATCAGCCGGGAATCCGCTTGGGTCGAACCGCTCAAAACAGCCATCGCCAAGATCATTATTGGCCAACAATACTTGGTGGATCGCCTCATTCTGGGTTTGATCTGTAACGGCCACGTCCTCTTGGAGGGCGTTCCGGGATTGGCCAAGACATTGTCGGTTCGCACCCTGGCCTCCACCATATCGGCTGATTTTCAACGCATCCAGTTCACTCCCGACCTGCTTCCCGCCGACATCGTCGGAACCCTGGTTTACAATCCCAAGGACCACAGCTTTGAAACCAAAAAGGGCCCGGTATTCACCAATCTGGTTTTGGCCGATGAAATCAACCGGGCTCCCGCCAAAGTCCAAAGCGCCTTGCTCGAGGCCATGCAGGAACGGCAGGTAACCATCGGTGATACGACGCATTCCCTCCCTCCCTTGTTCCTCGTCCTGGCCACCGAGAACCCGATCGATCAGGAAGGCACCTACCAACTCCCCGAAGCCCAGGTCGACCGCTTTATGCTCAAGCTCAATATCGGCTACCCCAACCGGGAGGAGGAACGGGCCATTCTCGACCGCATGGCCACGACCTCCAGCCTTCCCCAGGTGGGCCCCGTCATTACACCCCAGGACATTCTCAATTCCCGCGAGGTGGTGAACGAAGTCTACATGGACGAAAAAATCCGAGAGTACATCGTCGATATCGTCTTTGCCACACGCAATCCCAAGGACTTCAATTTGAAATCGGATTCTCTCATCCAATATGGCGGCAGTCCGCGCGCGACCATATCCCTTACCCTGGCCGCCAAAGGCTGGGCCTTCCTGCAGGGTCGAGGTTACGTGACGCCTCAGGACGTCAAGACCATAGCCATGGATGTTTTGCGTCACCGCGTAATCGTCAGCTATGAGGCGGAAGCCGAAGGTAAAACGAGCGAGGATATCGTCCAGGAGATTTTGGATACCTTGCCTGTCCCCTGAGGACGGAGGGGAGGAGTTTCCCAGGTGGCCGACGGCCTCATAAATCCAATTGCAAATCCCCCGGGGGTAAGGGTCGGGGAGAGATGAGGAATGGTGCAAGGTGAAAGATCCCCTGAAAATACTCAAAAAAGTCCGCCAGATCGAAATCCGCACCCGACGGATGGTGACGGATGCCATGGCTGGTCACTATAATAGTGTTTTCAAGGGCCAGGGAATGGATTTCGAAGAGGTTCGCTCTTATACTCCGGGCGATGACGTGCGGTCAATCGACTGGAATGTCACGGCCAAGATGGGTCACCCGTTCGTCAAGCGGTTTCGGGAAGAACGGGAACTGACTCTCATGCTGGTGGTGGACGTGAGCGCATCCGGGGACTATGGCTCCCGCATGGAAAGTAAGCGTGAATACGCTGCGGAGATGGCCGGGGTTCTGGCCTTTTCCGCTATCCGCAACAATGACAAAGTGGGTCTATTGCTCTTTACCGATCGGATCGAGGCTTTTATCCCCCCGCAAAAGGGACGCCAGCACGTGTTGAGGATCATCCGCGAGTTGCTGTTTTTTGAACCGCAATCCAGCGGCACGGACGTGAAGAAGGCCTTGGATTACCTCAATCGCATTCTCAAGCGCAAAGCGGTTACCTTTCTCATCTCGGACTTTCTGGTGCGGGACGCTTTTCGCCCCGCCCGTATCCGCAGCCAGTACACCGAACTGTATCGGTCGCTCACCTTGACCGACCGGAGGCACGACTTGATTGTAATTCGCATTTCGGATCCACGCGAATGCGCCCTGCCCAACGTGGGCATCGTCACTTTGGAAGACGCTGAGACCGGAAGGCTCATTGAAGTGGATACCGGGAGCGCCCAGGTCCGCTCGCAATTTGTTGCCCAAAACCGCAAGCTGCGGAACGATTTCCGGGCCACTTTGAAAAAATTGGGGGTGGACAGTATTTACGTGGAAAACGGCGAACCCTACATCGCCAAAATCAGGGAGTTTTTTCTCAACCGGGAGAAACGGCGCTAATGAAAGTGAAGGCAATCGGTACGGTCCTCCTCCTCTTGTGCCCGATCCCGGTCGCCGGCCAGGAGCCTGCCCCTTCCCAAGCCGATATCTTCGACATCAAGGATCCTGTTTTCCTGTTGGACCCCATGCTTCTGCTCTACCTGGGAGTAGGATTTCTGATGGCGGCGGCCTTGGCATGGATAATCGTAATTCTGTTCCGACGCATGACCCGTCCACCGGAACTTCCCCCCGTTCCCCCTCATGAAATCGCCCTCAATCGCCTGCGCAGGGCGCGTCATTGGCTGGAACCGGAAACGGCGGAGCGCTTTTGCACCGAGGTTTCCTCGACCGTGCGTCAATTTATCGAAATCCAATTCAAATTGCCCGCTACCGAACAAACGACGGAGGAGTTCTTCAGCAATCCGGAACACGACGCGCTGTTTTCCGTCGATCGGAAGGTGGAACTGCAACGATTCTCCGAACAGTGCGATTTGGCTAAATTCGCCCGCTGGGGATTGGGCACAGAGGAGATGGAAAACCTCTACGGCACGGCCAAACAATTTATTGAAACGACGGGAAAGTCCGTGGAGCCCGGCCAAGATCCGACCCCGGAATCTCTCACCCCCGCCTGATGCTCGAATTTCAACAGCCCTATTTCTTATTCCTGATTGCGGTCATTTTGATCCTCCCTTTTTTTCGGGGCGGATTGAAACGAGTGGGGAGCATCCGGTATTCCCACGCTCAATTGGCGGGAAAATTGATCGGCCGGGGCAAGTCCCGGGCCGGTCGCTGGTTGGTTTTCCTCAGGACGCTGGCCCTCGTCTCGCTGGTCCTGGCCCTGGCCCGGCCGCGCCTCGGTTACGGCGATATGGAAATCGAAGCAAGTGGAATCGACATCGTGCTGGCGGTGGATATTTCCGGATCGATGCAAGCCATGGATTTCAAAATCGGGTCAAAACGGGTTAACCGGTTGCAGGTGGTAAAAAAGGTTATCGGTCAATTCATAGAAAAGCGGGAAGCCGACCGGATCGGGCTGGTCGCCTTTGCCGGGGAACCCTATCTGGTCAGCCCCCTCACCCTCAATCACGACTGGCTGAATAAAAACCTCGATCGGTTGAAATTGGGTCTGATCGCCGAGGAGGGGACGGCCATCGGTTCGGCCCTGATTATGAGTGTGAACCGGTTGAAGCGTTTGCAGGCAAAGTCCAAGGTGGTGGTGCTTCTCACCGATGGGGTTAATAACATGGGGGCGATTCAACCCGTAACCGCGGCCGAGGCCGCCGCCGCCCTAAAGGTAAAAGTCTATACCATTGCGGCCGGGACCAGGGGAACCGCCCCCTTTCCGGTACAGGATCCCTTTGGCCGGACCCACCTGCAAAACATTCCCACCGAAGTGGATGAGCCGACCCTGAAAGAGATCGCCCGGATCACAGAGGGTTCCTTTTTCCGTGCTACCGACACTGAGGAACTCGAGGATATCTACGACCAGATCAATCAGTTGGAGAAAACCGAGGTAAAGCTGAAGCATTTCACCTTCTACCGGGAATTATTTTTCTGGCCCCTCCTGGCCGGCCTGGCCTTCCTGCTGCTGGAATATCTCCTGGCCAACACCCGACTGCGAACCTTGCCCTGACCGCCATGACGTTTGCCTATCCATTGATCGTAATCTTTGCCATCGCTTTGGTTCCGGTGATGCTGTTCCTGGCCTTCCGGTTGGAAAAAAACAAGCAAAGGCAGATCGCCAAGCTGGTCGCCTCCCCCCTCATACCCGCCTTGACGGCTAGCGTCAGCCCTCGCAAAAAACAATTGAAAGCGGTTTTGTTGGCGGTGGGGATTGCCCTGGTGGCGGCGGCGGTGGCCCGTCCCCAATTCGGTTACGTTTGGCAGGAACTGAAGAGCAAGGGAATCGATGTGGTTTTCGCCATCGATACTTCCCGGAGCATGTTGGCCCAAGACATTAAACCCAACCGGCTGGAGCGGGCCAAACTGGCCGTTCTGGATTTTATCGATAAAATGGGGGCGGACCGAATCGGACTGGTCGCCTTTTCCGGATCCGCCTTTTTGCAATGTCCCCTTACCCTGGATTACGGCGCCTTCCGCCAATCCCTGGAAATCCTCGAACCGGGGATCATTCCCGTTGGAGGAACCGATATTGCGGCCGCCATCCAAATAGCGGAAAATGCCTTCAATAGGGAAAATAATTTCAAGATCCTCATTTTGATCACCGATGGAGAGGATTTGAGGAACCGTGGAATCGAGGTTGCCCGGAGCGCGGCCAACCGAGGGGTGAGGATTTTCACCCTGGGGGTGGGCAGCCAGGAAGGGGAGATTATTCCCATCATAAACGAGGAAGGACGGCAGGATTTTGTCCGCGATGAACGCGGGAACGTGGTTCGCACCAGACTCGATGAAACCACTCTGCAACGGATTTCGGCCGCTTCCAACGGCTTCTACAGTCCCTTGGGCCCATTGGGCGAGGGCCTTGAAACCGTTTACACCCTGGGTTTGGAGGAGATTCCCCGCCAGGAATTGAACTCCCGCATGAACAAATTGCCCATCGAACGTTACCAGTGGGTCCTGGCCGGGGGCATCCTGTTTCTCATTCTGGAATGGCTCGTCGGCACACGCCGTTCCTCCAAGCGGATGACGTCGCATTTGCCGGTGAGCGCTTTGTTTTTCGCGGCCTGTTTGGCTGCTCCGTCCCATACCCGGGCATCGCCCTATGAGGCGCAAAAACACCTGCGCAAAGGGGAGTTTGCCGAGGCGGAAGCACGCTACCGTGAGGCCATCGAGGAGGAACCGGAAGACATGCGTCTGCTCTACAACCTGGGGATATCCCTCTACCGGCAGGGCAAATTCGCCGATGCCATCACCGTTTTCCAACAAGCCCTGGAGGGACCGGATCGGGATCCCGATCTACAGGCCGATATACTGCACAATATCGGCAACGCCCACTATCGAAGGGGGGAAAGTAAAATTGAGAACCGACAGCCCGAAACCCGCAAGGACTGGGCCAAGGCCATGGAAAACTTCCAGGGAGCCCTCATTATTGACCCGGAAGATGAGGAAACCGCCGCCAACCTGAAATTTGTGCAATACCAGGTGGAAAATTTGGTCAGGTACGACTTGAGTCTGGAATCGAATTTTCCGGACATGGTGAAACTGAAGGGCGCAGGCAACTTCGATCAGGGTATCAAAAGGCCAATTTCAGCGGCGCTGCTGGATGAAGAACGGTACCGATTCGTGCAATGGGAGGGGGAAGGGTTGGACGATCCCAACAAGGAAAAGACCAGGGTGCTGATCGATGATAACAAAATTGTTACCGCCGTTTTGGTGGAACGGGTAAAGCTGGAAGTGGTCGTCATTCCCGAGGAAGCGGGAAGCTCCCCCTCGAGCGGCGTTTATGATAAAGGCGAAGCGGTGGACCTCAAATGTGAATCGGCCTATGGCTGGCGGTTTGTCCAGTGGGAAGGGCCGGGAATCGCGGATGTCACTCACCCGGAAACAACCGTCACCCTGCCGGCCGACACCCGCGTGGTGGCGCGTTGTGAACCAGCCAAGGAACTGGTATTTGTCGTCGATGAGGAAGAATAGGCAACGTCCGGGTCTATCCCTTATCGCGAGCCTTTTGGCCGCGTCGATACATTTCATCCTCCCCCTCGTTGCCCGGGGGCAGGCGGAAGATTCCTCGGGGGAAATCCAGCCCGATCGGATCCAGCAATCCCGCAATCCGGCTTTGCAAACCTGGGAAGGGGATTTGGTGGGCCAGGATTCCTATGAACCGGGATCCTACGCACAAATCGAAGCCGTGCCCAATCCGGGATTCGCCTTTGAAAAGTGGGAGGGCGATACCGTGCAAAACCCGGAGGAGGCCAAAACAATCGTGTCAATGCGGGATCACCGCCAAATCAAACCGGTCTGGAAACGCCTTTGGAACATAATCGCCCAACCCGACCGGAAAGAGGCCGGCAGTGTGGAAGGGGGTGGCGTTTATCCGAACGGAGCCGAGGTCACTTTGTCGGCCGAACCGAACGAGGGATTCAAATTCCTGAACTGGGAAGGCAGGGGAATTCGCCCGGAAGAAAAAGAAGAGCTTACCACCACCATTGTGGCGGATGGGAATCACAACATCGTGGCTCGCTTCCAGAATGACGACAGCCAGGACCAGCAGGACCAGCAGCAGGACCAGCAGGACGAGCAGCAGGATCAACAAGACCAACAAGACCAGGAGGACCAACAGGACGATCAGGACCAGGAGGAGCCGGAGGAGCAACAGGATCAGGACGACCGGCAGGAGCCGGACGAACCCGATCCGGAAGAGCAGGATGACCGGGAAGAACCCGAAACGGAGGAAGAGAATGAACAGGAGGATTCCCCTCCCGAAGAGCCTCAAGTCCCTCCCAATGAGCCTCAGCCCGTTCAAATGACCCTCGAGGAAGCCTTACGGCTGCTCGAGGCCATGGAAGACGATGAAAAGAAACTTCCCTTGTTCATTGTCCAACCTCCCGATCCGAGGACGGATCCGAAAAAGGATTGGTAAAAGCGCATCGGTTTCTCATTTTATTTAACCCCTTCATAATGGATTCAGGAAAACCCAGATCGCTTCTGGCCGGGCCGATCGCGGTAGTGCTTTTGGCCAGTCTGGCGTTACTGCCCGCGGTGCGGGCCGAAATTACGGTCAGCGCCAGGGTGGAGCCGAATCCCCTTCCCATGGGGGAGAGCGGGCAGCTTCTCGTAGTGGTGGAGGGAAGTCAGAAGGCGGATCCTCCAGTGATTCAAGGGAATGAGTACCTGCAGATTGCCTACCGTGGTCCCAGCACCCAGATTGCTATCGTCAACGGTAAAATGACCGCCACCCTTACCCACATTTTCCAGATTCAACCCAACCAAATGGGAAAATTTCGCATCTCTCCCTTCACCGTAGAGGTGGATGGCGAGCGCTACCAGACGGAGGAATTCATATTGGAGGTGGTAAAAGGCGCACCTGATTCCATCGATGTAGGCCGAATCGCCTGGCTGGAATTCGACCTGCCCGATCGGGATGTCTTCGTTGGAGAAACTATCTCCACTCAACTTCGCATGATCATGCTGAACAAGGCCACCTTTCCCAATCGCGGCCTTCCCCAGGTGGAGGGAGACGCTTTCAGCATACCCCCGATTGACACCGAACCCGATATTTCCCGCAGGATAAAGGATGGTCGCTATTACGACGTTTACACTTGGGACCTCGGCATAACGCCGGTCAAATCGGGCCTGCAGACCCTGCAATTTCAATCGACCCACACCCTGCGCGTTCCGGAAAACCCGCGCGGCAACCGCAGGGACCCCTTTAGTTTGTTTGGCAACGATCCCTTCTTCGGGAATGTGTTTGGCCGTTACCAGGACAGACAAATCGTGGCCAACAGCCAACCCGCCGTCCTCACCATCCAACCCCATCCCGAGGAGGGCCGGCCGGACAACTTCAATGGAGCTATCGGATCGTTTTCCATTTCGGCCTCGACTGAATCGGGCGACCTGGTGGAAGGGGATCCGATTACCTTGAGGATAGACTTGAGCGGAGAAGGGAATTTTTCTCAATTGATCCCCCCGGAATTTCCAACCGGCCAATCCTTTAAAACCTATCCGCCACGGGTCCTGGAAGAGGACCTGGACAAACAATATTTCCGGGGCACCAAGTCGTTTGAATACGTCGTCATCCCCTTATCCGCCAGCATAACGGAAATTCCCGGAATCGATTTTGCCTTCCTTCATCCGGAGACGGGGACCTATCGGGAGGTGAGAACCCCGCCCATTCCGCTTTCCATTGCCGCCGCCAGTAGCGCCGCTTCCCCATTGCTCGCTCCATCCTTTGCCGGTGGATTGAGACCCTTATCGGGCAACCGACCCCAGGATGGACTCGACCTCCTGCCCATCAAAATTTCCCTCGGAAGCACGGTTGTCCCACCAACCCCCAAGCGGATCCGGCATGCCCTGATCGCCAGCGCCCTGGCCCCGACCCTCATTCTCGGATTTGCCTTTTTTTTAAAACGGTCCCGCCAACTGACCCGCCAGGACCAGGAAAAGATCCGGTTAAAATCCTTGGAGGAAAAAATCCGGTTTCACCGCGTCCGCATGCGTAAAGCACGCCAGCAGAAAGATGCGCTCGCCTTTTATCGGGAGGGGTCCCGGGCCCTGCAGGCAGCCCTGGCACGCCAATTGGGATGTAACCCGGAAGCCATCACGGAAAAGGAAATCGGATCCCTCTGGGCGCCATCCCTGGGGGATGATGAAATGAAGCGGTCCGTTCGGGAATTCTTCCGGAAAGTAGACGCCCTGCGTTACTCCGGAACCGCGGCCCAGGAGGTCTCTCTGGAAAATGAGGAACGCGACCTGGAATCGAAATTGCGACAATTGGGCGGGAAATCGTAATGGCGAGACCGATCTGCTGTTTGTCAGTCTTACTTCTGTGGTCGCTGCCCGCCACGGCCCAGTCCAACGCCGTGTTGGAGGCATTTCAGGCGGGCAACGCATACTATGCGGATGAACAATACCTGGAGGCGGTTAAGGCCTATGAAAAAGCAATGGACGATTCCCGTGAGTCCAGTCCGGCCCTGCTCTTCAACCTTGGAAACGCCTATTATCGACTGCAGGACTTTCCATCGGCCCTTCTTGCCTACGAACGGGCCCTGACCCTGGATCCGGGCAACCCCGACGTGGCGGCAAACCTGCAAAAGGTAATCGATCGTTCCAACCTCTCTCGACCCGATTATTCCGTTGCTCAGGAATTTGCTTATTCGCTCTCCCTTCGCACTTGGTTGCGGTTGCTCCTGACCGCTTCCGCCATCACTACCCTGGCCGGGGTCCTGATCTGGTTTGCGCCCAAACTGGCGCCCATCCCCATTCTGGCGCTTTACCTGTCCGTTCCCCTCATGTTATGCGCCATGACGGGGTTATTCCTCTGGAAACAGGACTTTAACCGCGCCCTCATTCTGCGGCCGGATACAGCCATTCGCGTAGCTCCCACCGAATCGGCCAACGTGTTGAATAACCTGCCCAATGGAACCTGGGTCGCGGTATTGGAAACCCATGCGCCCTATCATTACATCCGTACCGCCGATAAGCAGGAAGGTTGGGTGAAAAACGAAACCCTGGGTAAAATTTGGTCCAAGGGCTGACCCGAATGGCACTAAGTTAAGCGCGTTTGTAGAGGAATATAGTATGGACGCCAGTCGGGATCATGCCGTAGAAAAGTGATGCCTTTGGGAGAAAAAGGGTCAGGCCTGGAAAACTGTATTCCGTTGCACTTCATACACTTTT
>JAJDZZ010000020.1 GCA_022824405.1 Opitutales bacterium | reverse complement strand
GCAGGGTTTTCCTGGCACTTTCAATCCTGACGATTGACACCGTCGAAGGCTTTTTCGAGCGCTTTCTCCGACGAGTTTTTTGGGCCCATTCTCGAAAGCGCTCAAAAGCCGGTAAATTCATGGTTGGGAGACCTACAAGATCACGAAGATTTTGAGGAAAAACTACAGAGGACACCGAGAGCACAGAGAGAGGAGAGAAATTGACTCTCGCAAAGAGCGCCAAGAACGCGGAGATCGCTGATAGATGGAGGCGCCGCGGGCCGCCTCCATCAATTTCGGTGCAACAAGGCCGGTTGCATTGAAACTGGGAATTATCCCCTGGAAAACCGTGAACCTACCGAGAATCGAAACTGCTTGAACTACCCATCTTTTGCTCCAATTTTAAGGGTAACATACGCGCTGTGCCTCTCAACCTTCGGGTTGATGCACATAATGGGCGCGTTTTTTATTGCCCTGATTTGACCAGGAAGGTGGGGGCCATGGGGGTCCTCTCGCCAAGATTCTGAGGAAAAAACATGGATGAACAGGATGCACAGGATTTGAATAATCCGTGGTTAACCCCTTTGCCGGCCAAGCCTCCCTCATTCCATGACTCCCTCATTCCACATTGGCGTCCCTGGGAAATCGCGGCGTAAAGCCGCTCCTACAATTTATTATGCCTTTTCTCAATTCCTCATTGGCGCCCTTCCTGTCACGCCGTAGTCCCAACGGGCGAAGGAGGAGGCGCCTCACCCTCTCTTTGCGTTTCTTAGCGATCTTTGCGAGAGGTCATTCCTCGATGCTGGATGCTGGGAGGACAAAAACCATAGAGGCCACAGAGACCGCACCAAGTAAGGCACCAAGAAATCGATTGCGGTTTCCTGCTTGACAAAAAGCGTGGAGATGGTGGGAATCGAACCCGCAAACAGCCGGTGGCTAGCCGCTGTCAGGCACCATTCAACCTGGAGGCGAGAAGGTAACCTTGATTTGAAGCAGCGCTAATGTTCTTTCAACTTTAAGTGAGGGGCGAAGAAATAATGGAATACACAGCTATAGTGGAGCGTTGTAAGGATACGGGGCTATATGTGGGTTATGTGCCCGGTTTTGCTGGCGCTCATTCCCAGGGGGAGACCTTGGATGAGCTGAACAGGAACCTTAAAGAAGTGACCTCCATGCTTCTCGAGGACGGGAATCCGAATTTGGAAACCGAGTTTGTCGGCATTCAACAGATTGCCGCCCCTCAATAACATATGGTTTAATCCTCCTATCGACCGGGTTTGTCGGCTTTAATAGATTTTGCCAAAAACACCGATACTCAAACCTCAGGAAGTAGTCCGATTGCTTGAGAAGTTGCAATTCCGGGAAGTGCGCCAGAGGGGATCACATAAGCAGTATCGTCATGCGGACGGCAGGGCAACGACTGTTCCATTCCATAAAGGAAGAGATATTTCTCCGGTTCTTTTGCGACAGATTGCAAAGGATATTGGATTGACGGTAGAAGTGTTCCTCAAAGCAAAATAAATTGAACAATTCCTTTTGAAACACTCTGCTGAGCTGAATCTCCCAACGCCGGAATTTGAAGTGGCTTAACCGCCGTCTGCAGCTTCACCAAGAATACGCTGCCTGGAAAACGGGGCGCGACTGTGAATCGCGCCCTAATGCACCTCCTACATGGGGTAGGTTTGACATGGAAAACATCCCTCAACCGACCAAAGAAATCAAGCAAGTAACAAGGAAGACCTCGATATTGACTCTCGCAAAGCACGCCAAGAACGCTGAGAGATCCGGCTTCGCCGGACCAGGAGGAGGGGAGGCGCCTCCTCCTTCGCCCGTTGGGACTACGGCGTGACAGGAAGGGAGCGAATTAGAAATTTTGTGTTTTTTGAGCTTTTTGTGGCTAAACCTTCCTCCTTATCCTGTTCGCGAAGCGATCCTGTTCCGGGGAAGCCGGATCAAGCGACTGTAAGGAGCGTTGTTTGAAATAAATCCCTTCCATCCTGGATATCCATGTTCCATTTCCAATTAGCACCCCTGGGCCTTTTGTGGAACCCCGTTGGGGTTCGGTCATAGGGGTGATCGGTAACCCAGCGTGCGCTGCGCGACACTGGGCTTTGGAGTTTAACGCCGTTGGCGTAAATGCCGGATCCCTTGGCGTTCTTGGCGTTCTCTACGAGAGTCAATCCCTCTCTCCCCCATTGTTTATGTTCGATCCTTCCAGGAATCTGGATGCCTTCGGAAGTGCATCAAGGCCGAGATAACAATTTCTCCGTTATCAATTGAGTAAATTAATCCGAAAGGGAACCGCCGCATTCTGCAACGACGTTGATTTTTTGAAATAGGATGCCAAGCCTCAGGATGGAGGTTTATTCGAGCAATTGTTCGCTCAACTTCATCCAGAAATTCCAGACCTAGCCCGGGATCAGCCTCTTCGTAAAACTCAACCGCTTCGACAAGCTCTAATTTGGCTGGTGAAAGAAATCGATAATTCACTCTCCGTAGCGCTCACGAAGCTCACGGATGACTTCGGATCCCTCCTCGGCCTCAATTTCACCTTTTCTATACGCTCCTTGGCGCGAATCGGCTTCTTTGGCCCATGCTGATTCGATTTCACGCGTCCCGTCATTATCCAAGCTATCCAGTAATGCTTCCGCTAGGAGAGCCCGTTCTCTTGTTGGCAGGCGAAGCGCTTCCTCCTTTAAAATAACTTCATCCATGCTCCGATCCTAGAATCACATTTCTATCAGGCAAGAAAACAAAGGCGCCCCCGGCGCCTAATATCCGTGCTCATCCGTGTAATCCGTGGTCAATCACTCTTCCCTGAACTTTCGGATGTCGAAGGGCGGAGTTCCGGGCGGAATCTTATCTATGAGCGTACCCAGTTTTGAAAAGTCAATCCGCCGTGGCCGCAGAATGAAACCCTCGGAGCTTTTTTGCAGTTCGAGCTGGTCGCCCGGGCCTACGCCCATCGCGTCCAACGCCCTCGCCGGGAAGGTAACTTGGCGCTTTGATGTAATTTTAACAATCATGGAAATCCTCCTTATCAAAATACTCTATACTGAAGTCATTCAAGTCAAATACCCCTTGTGCTTTTTCATCCTCATCTCTCAGTGGCGCCCCGGGCGCCTTTGCCCTGCCCTTTTGGGTCTTTTGTGCCTTTTGTGGCTATTTCCAGAATGGCCTCTCGCAAAGCACGCCAAGTTCGCGAAGATTTTGAGGGAAAAAACATGGATGAACAGGATAGACAGGATTTGAATAATCCGTAGCTAAACTCTCCGCCGACCTTCTCTCCCTCCCCCTTTGTGCCTCTGTGCCTTTGTGCCATCTCGCCCCAGCGAGATCCCATTCCACATTGGCGCCCTCGGCGCCTCATATCCGTGCTCATCTGTGTTATCCGTGGTCTTCATCAAACATCGCCGCTACGCGGCTGGATGCCTTCCGTCTTTGCCTTGCAGGTCTACGGCGTGACAGGACGGCAACAGGATGGAGCTACGCTCCAACAGGAAATCATTAAAAACTCCTGTTCCGGCAGGGCCGGATTTCTCAGCGTGCTCTGCGAGAGGCCATTTCTCTCCTCTCTCCGTGATCTCTGTGGTTTTTCTTCTTTCCCTTTTTGTGAATAATAGGACTTGAACTCCTGATTTTCACAGAATAGGGTTTGCCAATGATTCTCAGAACCATGGAAAAAGAGCTGTTGACTCAGCTGAAGGAATTCCCGGTCGTGACGTTGCTGGGCCCGCGCCAAGCCGGAAAGACCACTCTGGTCAGGGAGGTGTTGCCTGGGTTCGATTATTTGAGCCTGGAAGATCCGGAGACCAGGGCAATCGCACAGGAGGATCCCAAGGCCCTGCTTCAGCGTCACCGACATCAAGTCATTTTCGATGAGATTCAACGTACGCCCCAACTATTGAGCTACATTCAAGGAATCGTCGATGAAGATCGAATCAAGGGACAATTCGTGTTGACCGGATCTCATCAGTTGGAACTTCGGGAAGCCGTTGCTCAGTCCCTTGCCGGTCGCACGGGAATGTTGCATCTCCTTCCCTTGTCCATCTCGGAACTCACTGGAGGGGAAATCGGCTTCGAAACGTTTGAGGAATACATTTTCCATGGCTTTCTGCCGCGGGTTTACGATCAAAATCAAAGGCCGCAAAGCGCTTATTCCAGTTACTACCAAACCTATGTCGAAAGGGATGTCAGACAATTGATTCAGCTCAAGGACGCCTCACTATTTGAAAAATTCATAAAGCTGCTGGCCGGCCGCGTAGGGCAGGTGATCAATTTCCAGTCCCTGGGTGGCGACGTGGGAGTCGATGCCAAGACAATCAGGCATTGGTTGTCTATTCTGGAAGCCTCATTCATTGTTTTCAAGCTCCCCCCCTATTTCGAGAATTTCGGAAAGCGAGTTATCAAATCTCCCAAGTATTATTTTATGGATACGGGGCTCCTGTGCTTCATACTGGCCATTGAAAAGCCGCAGCAGGTAACCCGGGACCCTCTTGTCGGTAGCTTGTTTGAAAACCTCATAGTAATCGAGGCCATGAAGGCCCGGTATCACCGCGGACTGTCACCCAATCTGTATTTCTTTCGCGACAGTCATGGAAATGAAATCGATCTCATGCACAAATCCGGAAGCGATTTGAAGGCCATTGAGATCAAATCGAGTTCTACCTATCATTCCTCTTTCAAGAAGGGATTACTCCATTTCTCTGAAAAAACCCATGCCTTGTCGAAAAGTTGCATTGTCTACAGTGGCGACGAAATGAATTTCAGTGACGGCATTGAAACCCTCCACTTTACAAAAGTTGAAGCGTTTTTTCTCGATGCTTGATGCTGGGGAGGGGCTAAGGGGGCCTCTCGCAAAGAGCGCGAAGAGCCGCAAAGGGGAGAAGAAAAATAACCACAGAGGGCACGGAGGCGCGCCAAGGCGCGCGAATTAGGAATGAGGAATGAAGAATGAGGAATTGGGAGAAAAATGAACCACGAATAATCGTGATCGAAAAAAGTAGGATGAGAAAGGGCTCTCGCAAAGAGCGCGAAGGGACGCGAAGAGGGAAGCGCCCAAGGGGCGCAGGGAATAGCCACAAAAAGCGCAAAATTTTTAATTCTTAATTCCTCATTCTTCATTCCTCATTGGCGCCCTTGGGCGCCTCCGTCCCCCCTCCGTTAATTCCTGTTCCGGCGAAGCCGGATTTCTTAGCGTTTCTCAGCGCTCTCTGCGAGAGTCTTTTCTCCCTCCCACTTTGTGCCTTTGTGCCTTTGTGCCATCTCGCCTTGGCGAGATCCAAATCCTAATTCCTCATTCCTCATTGGCGCCCCCGGCGCCTCTTAGCGTCCTTCGCGAGCGTGGCGAGAGTCATTTTCTTGATGCTTGATGCTGGATGCTGGATGCTGGGAGGACAGAAACCACAGAGGGCACAGAGAAAGGAGAGAGTTAGGATAAATATCCACATAAGAGCGCAAAACACACAAAATTCCATGAAAACTCTTCAATTCCTGTTTTTCATCCTTCTGCCCTCAACCTTCATCCTTGAGGCGAGACCACCCAACATCATCCTGATCTTCACCGACGACCAGGGCTACCAGGATTTGGGTTGCTTCGGATCCGAAAAGATCAAGACCCCCCACTTGGACCGCATGGCGGAGGAAGGATTGATGCTGACCAGCTTCTACGCTCAACCCGTGTGCGGTGTATCCCGCGGCGCCTTGATGACGGGGTCCTACCCCATCCGCATTGCCGAGCCGGGAAATATCAAGGAACTCCACACCGTTCCTCATCCCAAGGAAATCACCATGGCGGAAACTCTCAAGGAAGCCGGTTATGCCACGGCGCTTATTGGCAAATGGCACTTGGCGGGCAATCCGAGCGGCCCGGACAAATCCTATGATCCCGAACTCATGCCGAACGCCCAGGGATTCGATTACTTCTACGGCACCCCCCGCTTTAACGGTTTTACCGTCTACGTCGAAGATACCAATATGCGGAGTAGAATCATGCGCAACCGGGAGGTGGTTGTCGAAGCCGTCCAAAGCTGGGACCACATCACGCAAGACTACACCAAGGAGGCAATCCAATGGATCGAGCAAAACCAGGATCAACCCTTCTTTCTCTTCCTTTCGCACAACCTGCCCCACGTCCCGGTGGGCGCCTCGGAAGGGTTTAAAGGGAAATCGGAATACGGGCCCTACGGCGATACCATTGAGGAGATCGACTGGTCCAGCGGCCAGATTCTGGCCAAGCTGAAGGAGCTTGGACTCGATGAGAACACCCTCGTGATGTTTACCTCTGACAACGGCCCCTGGACGGAGCCGACCCACGCTTCCCGGGGTGGCAGAAACAGCGGAAAGCCATTCATTCCACTCGACCATTCAGGAAGCGCGCTCCCTTTTCGCGGTTTCAAAATGACCGCCTGGGAGGGGGGCTCACGCGTCCCCTTCATCGCCCGCTGGCCCGGCAGGATTCCGGCAGGATCAAAATCCGACCAAATACTATCCACCATGGACCTCTTGCCCACCTTCGCAAACCTGGCCGACGCCCCATTGCCAGAGTGGGAGATCGATGGCCGGGACGCCAGCGACTTTCTCCTTGGGAAAACCGGGACCAGCCCGCGCGAGGATTTCTTCTATTATTCGGGCTGCCTGCTAACCGGAGTCCGCTCCGGAAAGTGGAAACTGGTCTTGCCCCGTCCCGGGAACCCCGACGGCACGGGCTGGTGGGGCCGCTTGCTGGAAGCAATCCCCGAGGTTCAATTGTTCGACCTGGAACTCGATCAAGCCGAGCAGAACAACCTGGCAAACGTCTACCCGGATGTCGTCGATTCGTTGATGAAACGGATCGATTGGGCCCGTAAGGAACTGGGTGACATCGATCGGGTTGGCAAGGGAGCCCGTTTCTTCGACGAGGGAGAACGTCAACTGGAATTCCCTTTAGCTTCCAAATAGATCCACGGAATTGAACATGGATAAACGACGGGATTAGAAATTAACCACGGATTACACGGATAAGCACGGATGGGAATGAACCACAGAGGGCACTGAGGCGCGCCAAGGCGCGCGAATTAAGAATTAGGAATTAGGAATGAGGAATTGGGAGAAAGATGAACCACGAATAATCGTGATCGTGATCGAAAAAAGTAGGATGAGAGAGGGATCTCGCAAAAAGGGAAGCGCCCATCCTCCTTCGCCCGTTGGGGCTACGACGTGACAGGGAGGGCGCAGGGAATAGCCACCAAGGAGCGCAAAAAACACAAAATTCCTCATTACTCATTCGTGCCCTCGGCGCCTCCTACTCTTCTTTGCGTCCTCAGCGCTCTTTGCGAGATTTAATTCCTCATTGCATGCGCAAGGGTTCAGTCCTGGATATTCAACATGGGGACATGTCAAAAATCAAGGAGCTGACCCCGACAAGCGTTCTTACCCTATTCCTCTACAAACACAGGCTTGTCCTCATTGGCGAAAACCTACCCATGAATCCTCCCCGGCCTCTACAGGCGTGGATTGAGATCTACAATTTTCGACTCA
The DNA here is from genome assembly GCA_022824405.1 of Opitutales bacterium. Taxonomy (GTDB): domain Bacteria; phylum Verrucomicrobiota; class Verrucomicrobiia; order Opitutales; family UBA2995; genus JAABVD01. Next base: position 11,626 of record JAJDZZ010000020.1, on the reverse strand, counting down.
ACCCAACCGGCCACTTTGATTAAGCTTTCTGTCCGATTCTCCGACTGTCAGATTTCGGGAATCTTGTGGTCTGCAGCCTCCTTGGAGATCGTTGAAGTGTCCCTGAATTCTAGGATTGAAATGACCCTGGATACAGTTCCCCGAAATGAGCGGTTTTCACTTTTTTGATTTCCTGGCGATTTTAGCCTACTTGGCCATAGTACTCTATTTGGGTAAGCGGGCATCTCATCATTCGAAGAATGAAGAGGGCTATTTTCTAGCCGGCAGAAAATTGGGCAAAGCCTACCAGTTTTTTCTCAATTTCGGCAACGCCACCGATGCCAACGGCGCCATCAGTACGGCAAGCCTGGTTTACCAAAAAGGCGTCTCTGGCGTCTGGCTTTCACTGCAGACCTTGTTCATGACCCCCTACTATTGGTTCATGAACACCTGGTTTCGGCGGGTTCGCCTGATAACCGTAGCCGACCTTTTTGAAGACCGTTTCGGTTCAAAGGCTTTGGCCCGGTTCTATGCCGGATTTCAAATCGTGGCGACGGTCATCGTGATCATTGGATTTGGGAATCTGGTATCCTACAAAGTAACCCAATCAATGCTCGTTAAGCCGGAGGCCAGATGGACCGCCACGGAACAGGCTTCGGTTGCAGGATACAACGAATTGATTCAATTGAGAGAGCACTTTGCCAATGGCACATTGTCCAGCGACAACGAAACACGCCTCTCCACCCTAGAGGATCAAAACAAGAGGGGTGAACTGCGCAGCTTCATTTCTTACCTCGATAGCGCCACAGGTAAATGGGCATACTATATTATATATTCCCTCGTTGTTGGAACCTACATCGTCATGGGAGGACTTGCCGCTGCTGCAATCAACGAAGCATTTCAAGGTATCCTCATTATCGTATTCTCAATTCTATTGATTCCAGGAGGATTGATGGCGATTGGCGGTTGGGAAGCACTGAGCCAAAAAGTTCCACAGGAGAATTTTCTCTTGTTGAGTAGCGGGGGAATCGGTTTTTGGGAATTGGGGGGAATCTTCCTTATCAGTATCGTTCAGATTCACGGAATCATTGGGAACATGGGTGTGGCCGGATCTGCTACGAATGAATTTTCGGCGCGATTTGGAGCAGTATCCGGGACCTTTGCCAAACGCCTCATGATTATTCTCTGGGCGATCGTTGGCTTGATCGCCATCGCAATGTATGGGGGAAGGGATGCACTGTCCGATCCGGACTCGGTCTGGGGCACCATGGCATTGCAATTATTAGGACCTGGATTCCTCGGGCTCATGATGGCCGATTTGCTGGCGGCAAACATGTCGACCATTGCCGCACAAACGATGGCGGTTTCGGCTCTTTTTACCCGGAATATTTACAAATACATTTTCCCCAAATCATCGGAGCGAAGCTTGGTGACGGCGGGTCGCGTGGCCATCGTTGTCATTTTATCCGTCGGTGTGATCGCCGCCGCTTCGATGGATTCTGTCTACGCGGTCCTGCAACTGCTGCTTACCTTTAACGTACCATTTGGCGCTTCCGTATTGCTCATTTTCTTTTGGCGAAGGCTGACCTCTACCGCCATCTGGTCGGCAGTCGCAGTTTCATCCATTCTAAACGTAGTCGCACCAGCCTGGCTTCCGGATGTGATCCCGTCCTTGAAGGAACATCCGGCCCTCGTTGAGGAGGTGGCTACCGGAGATGGAACGGTGCATGCTGTATTCTTTGAATCCGTGGTCAGGTCAGACCCAGATGATCCGGACAGTCCTCGCATGGGGCAAGGGAGATTTCACCTGGAACTCTATACCTTGCATTTGCTAGGCGTGAATGTGGATGCCTTGACACCCAGCGGACGCAATGCGGCGCGGTTCTTTTACGATGGTTTTTTCCCGTTCCTGGTTCTGATCCTTGTCAGCTACTTCTCCAAGGCGCCGTCAAAGGACCGAGTCGACCAGTTTTTTGGCAAAATGAAAACTCCCGTCGGCGATACACCAGAGCTTGACGTGGAAGCCATGAATCAAACGCGGGCGAATCCAAATCGCTACAATCATTTGAAACTATTTCCAAATTCAACCTGGGAATTCACAAAGTGGGACAAAGTCGATGCTATCGGCTTCATTATCTGCCTCGGTGTGAGTTTCGCCATACTCTCCGTCTTCTGGATGGTTTTGCGATTAGCAGCTGCATGACCAAACCAATTCCCTCGCTTCCAAAAGTTGCTCTCGTGGGCGTTTCCGGCTATGGTCGCATTCATTATGATCTGATTCAAAAAGCCGTAGATCTTGGGCTGATTGAACTGGCTGCGGTTGTGATAATAAATCCGGAAGAGGAGGCAGCAATAATTGCTCATCTTAAGGAACAAGACATAAGGGTATACCGTGCCTTCGACCACTTTCTGGCCATTGAAAGAGGATCTTTGGACCTTTGCTTTTTACCCACCGCCATTCACTCACATGCTCCCATGACGGTCGCAGCCATGCATGCAGGGATGAATGTACTGGTGGAGAAACCCCTGGCAGGATCGATTGACCAGGCGGATTGGATCATCGATGCCCAGAAGAAGACGGGAAAGTTTGTCGCGGTAGGGTTCCAGGACATGTATATGGAAGAAACGCGGCGGTTGAAGGCACGCATCCTTGAAGGAGCTATTGGCAAACTGAAGTCAATTCGCTTTATGGGGTTATGGCCCAGGCCTGTATCGTATTACAAGCGTAACTACTGGACGGGAAAGTTGGTTGTGGATGGCGTACAAACTCTGGATTCACCGTTGAATAACGCCTTTGCTCATTTTATTAATCTGTCACTCTTCCTGGCAGGAACGGAACCGAATAGCACGGCCACTACAAAATTAATAGATGCCGAACTCTTACGAGCTCACGCTATAGAAAGTTTCGATACGGGCATAATCCGAGCCCAATCTCCGGAAGGAGTTCAATTCTGGTTTGGCGCCAGCCATGCCTGTGACACCCTCATAGAGCCCATTCTGGAGATAGAAGGAACAGAAGGACGGGCCATGTGGTACTACGATGATCGTTGCGAGATCTTAAAGGAAAACGTAATTGCTGAGAAATGGCCTGTTCCAGACGCGTTCGTGGCCCGATGGGAAATGTTTAAGGCTGTGATTTATAAACTAGCCAATTCAACGGTTCTTCTTTCAACTCCGATTTCAGCCCGTGAACATGCCGCTTTAATCGAAGCCGCTTACCAATCCACGGAAATCAAATCGGTAGTTCCATCACACGTAGATCGGGTTTTAGTGGAGAACGGAAAGAAAGGCGATTATATTCCAGCCATTCGCGGACTCACTGAAGCCCTTAAGCAGGCCTTCGACCAAGGATCGACTCTGAGCGAAACCGTCTTCAAAGTGGATCAAGCTGTTTAACCATCCGTTCCAGACTTTCGGAGTGATTCCTGTCAGTGAATTTTAGTGGCCTTCGCCCGTTGTCCCGGGACGGTTCCCGTGGACGGGCGCATCCCAGGGTAGAGACGCTTTGCGGTATCGCGGTCGTGCCGGTCCGGCGTCATTTCATGGGCTTCCGGAATGGAATCGCCGGTAACGGCTTGCCAATCGGCCAGCAAGGCCCGCATCAGGCGAAGCTCCTCAGCCCTTTCCGGTTCCCGGGCCAAATTGTGCAACTGCTGCGGATCCTCGGTCCGGTTGAACAGGTATTCCGCGGGTCGTTCCGTAGAGAACAGTTCCTCCTGTTCGGGCGGCAAGCCGCTCTCCCGGCGCAAGCGGACCAACTCCGCGTAAGCTCCTTTCTGCAGGTCTACGAGCTGAAGGGGCGCTAGTTGGGGAAGAAAGTCCCTGATATAAAGATAGTCTCCCTTTACGACCATGCGGCCGCAATAGCGCTGGACGTGCCAGTTCTGTTCTCCGAAAAGAACCTCGCGAATCGACGAAGCGGGTTGCCGGCCAACCGAAAGCATACTGATTCCCTGTACCTCATCCGGTAGCGGGACTCCTGCCGCTTCAAGAATGGCGGGCGCAATATCTATGGTACTGATCAATGAGTCGCTTACGGCTCCAACCGCAATGCCACCCTCTGGCCAACGAATGATCAGCGGGGTCTTCATACCGCCGTCGTAAAGCGAGGTCTTGCTGCGGGGAAACGGGCGTCCATTATCGGCCATCACGATGACCAGGGTATCGTCGTAGACATCCTGTCTCCGGAGTTCATCAAGCACTGCTCCAATGTAATGGTCGAACCGCCTAACCTCGTCGTAGTAACTCGCAATGTCTTGCCGGGCAACTGGCGTATCCGGCACACCGGCGGGCAATCGAACCGTCTTGGGATCATGGGCAGTTTCCCGTGCGTCCGGCTCCCAAGGGCGATGGGCGTCGTAGGCCGCGAACCACATGAAGAACGGCCGGTCTTGGGGACGTTCCCGCAATAGCTGGACCCAGCCTTCGGCGCCGGTCGGATCCTCCCGGTAAGATACATCCTCAACAACCTCAAACGCGGTTTTGGCATAGTCTCCCATGTGGAATTTCCCATACTGGGCGGTATAGTAGCCTGCATCTCGCAGCGCTTCAGGGAAAAGAAACTGCCCATCCGGAAGGTCCATGTGCAGCTCGGGGGCACCGGTGTTATGCGGGTAGCGCCCAGTGATCAGGCTGCAACGGCTTGGACTACAGGAACTGGCAGTCACGTAGGCGTGATCGAATCGAACACCGGTCTCCGCCAAATGGTCGATATGAGGAGTGTGCAGGGGCCCCCCATAGCAACTGAAGTCCGGCGATATATCGTCCCCGATCATCAAAACAAAATTGGGAAGCTTGGCCGCCCCGGCTTGCTGCCCGTATTCACGAACCTTTGTCTCTAAATAAGCGAAATTCACGTCTTCCAAGGGGTTATGGAAAATGCTTTCGGCCTGGGAAAAATGCGATCCTGCCAATACAAAAATAAACCAACAATTCTGTATTCTCATTGTTTTCCTTTGCGCTGAAACATATGATTAATATACTTCAAATCATTCATCCAAAGTCTCCTTATCTATCCTTCGCGGATGCTGGCGCCCATTCGTTTCACACAATTCGATCGGGCGTATGACATTAACAGCATGCCAGTGGAAGCATTAGCGGCCTCAGATAGCGGACCCATGGTCGAGGTGGTAATGGGCGTTTTCGGCAAGCGCCGCATCGGCTCCATCAACAAAATTCTGGGAATCGACGTAATACCCGCTCAGGCCAATGCCGTTGGGCAACCACTTATCAGGGACATGGGCAACTACCCCATAACCCGTTTGCTCTATGGTTTCCTCAGGGAAGGGATTGCCCAAGGGAACTTCCCCGTCTAGAGGGATTAATCCAGTAACCTGATCCGGTTCCATAGTGCCTGAGAACGTGGGCGGGGTTCTTTTCATCGTATGCAAAAAGCGTCGTTAGGAAGTATACTTAAGAAAGTGTGCAAGTGCGATTAGATCCTTTTCAGACAGTCAGATCGCTACAGACGCTCATTCCCCGCGGCTCTAACCCCATATCTCACTTACCGAGTTGAAAGCCCCCGGACAGAAATACTGCAAGTTTTGCCTGGATGGCCGAATGCTCCGGTTGGTCAATCAGGTTGTAGTAACCATTACTATCCACTTTCTGGTTGTACAATTCATAACCGCCTGAACCATCCTTTGCCCACTGCGTATACCGCCAATCGCCATACCGAACACTGTAACCCATTTCGACCGGCCGGCGGACGACCTGAGAAAAAGCGGGCCTCAGGATTTCCTCTGCCGGATTTTCAAGCACTGTACGCAAACTCACCCCGGATAACTCATGAGGCGGCTCCAGCTCAAAGAAATCCAGGAAGGTGGGATAGAGATCCACCAATTCGACAACGGATTCGGCCGGTCTCCCCATCGTCTCCAGACCCGGCACCCACATCATCATGGGGACACGGGTACCGAGATCAAACACCGTAACCTTGTTCCACCAACCATGCTCCCCCAAATGATATCCATGATCGCCTATCAGGAGAACCATTGTATTTTCCCATAGATCGAAACGGTCCATCACAGCGAAGATTTTGCCCAGTTGGGCATCCGTGAAGCTGGTACAGGCCTGGTATGCCCGTTTGAATTCACGGCGGTCCCGATCGGTAAAGGTGTCAAAATTGTATGAGTCCGGCAGAGCATGCGGTAATAATGGGGAACGGTCTGCCGGATCGCTCGCCAGCTCGATTTCATCCATCGGGTATAATTCAAAATACTCTTTGGGCGCGATAAACGGATCGTGAGGTTTATGAAATCCCACTCCGATAAAAAAGGGCTTGGCGTGGTTTTTTTGGATCACCCGCACCGCTTCTGCGGCAATCATGCCGTCCATCTGTGCCTCATCGCCACCTTCTGCAGCCAACCAATGACACCATCCCACCGTACCGTCGCCCAGCTTTCGTCCGACGCCCTGTTTCCCGATTTCAGGGGTCTTCCCCCGGGCGGAGTAAAAATAGTCAAAGGAGGCATCGTCGCGGAAAAAGGTGCGCTTCCCATTCTCATCCAGCCCGGCATGGAAGAGCTTTCCCAATCCAGCGGTGTAGTAACCGTTCTGACGAAACACCTGTGGTAAGGTGACAATTTCCGGCCACTTCTGGCGCACGGGCACCTGATTGGAAAGAATGCCAAGTTCGTTCGGCCGAAGGCCAGTAAGCAAAGACGATCGACTGGGATTACAGACCGGATATTGGCAGAACGCGTTATTAAACTGAATTCCCATTTTCGCCAAACGATCCATGTTGGGGGTGTGCATGGGGTCGGCGCCATAGGTTTTCAATTCGGGCCGTAAATCGTCGATGGCGATGAACAGTAGGTTCATTGGTTTCGCCAAGAGAGGCGTTTTCCCCAAAGAGATTCCCCAACAAAGGAAACACAGAGCCCAGAGTTTATAGAAAGTCTTTATCACAAAATATTACCTCTTTTTTTCCCAATGAAACCCTTCGCCATTCACGACCAGTCGATAATCTTTGTAAGCCCCAGGCTCAGCAAATTCAGTGGGAGCACTTCCACGAAGCTCTCGTTTAATCGCAGCATAACCTTCCTTATCGGCAAGGTTGTGCCATTCGTTCGGATCTATTTTCACATTATAGAGCTCTTCAGTACCGTTCTGATAGTGAATATATCGCCAGTCCCGGTTCATAATCGCGTATTCTCCCGGCTCCATACCCGGTAACAATACATTCCTGTCCTTCGCCCTATCCGGATCCCTTAAAGCGAAGGCCAAAGAAACCCCCTCCAACTGGTTAGTGGCGGCCAGGCCACATAAGTCAACCAACGTCGGATACATATCCACCAGGCTCACGGTGGCATCTATTTTGGCTCCCTTGGCCAAGCCAGGCCCCGACCAGAGCAAAGGAACATTCGAGGTGCGTTCCCACAGAGTGTGCTTGCCCCAATCCCGCTTTTCTCCGTGGTGGTATCCATGGTCGCTCCACAGAACAATTACGGTGTTGTCTCGGTTGGGTCCTTCCTCAATGGCCTTCAGCAACCGCCCCAGCATGGCATCCGCATAGGAGATGCAGGCAAGGTAACCATGGATGGCATCTTTGACCGCATTCTTTCTTACCAGCGTCTCGTGAATTCTGCCTCTGGCCGTTTTGGCCTTTCGCACGGCCGGAGGAAGGTCTTCCAGGTCATTGTCAAGATACGGAGGAAGCTCTATTCGATCGCGATCATACAGGTCGAAATATTTTTCAGGACAATAGTTGGGAAAATGAGGCGTGTAGAGGCCCACCCCGACAAAGAACGGTCGGTTGTGCTTTTCGCGCAGAATATTCACAGCCCAATTGGTTCGGATCGTATCCGCCATCTGCTCCTCATTTTTGTTTAGCACTTTTCCCCATTCGAGAAAAAACCTGTTGGCTGGTGTGCGATCGTTATTGTAGATACTATTCGGATAGGGTTGTGGAAGTATCGGATCATCGACATCCCAGCTGTTTAGAGGCCAGCCGGATTCCTTCTGCTCCTGCGAGCGAACAAAAAATTCAGTCCATCCACGTAGATCGACAAAACCGGCCGGATGATGGAAGAGCTTGCCAGCGCCAAAAGTGAGATAGCCTCCTTCTGAAAATGCCAACTGGAGCGGCTTAAGTTCCGGACGGAAATGTGGGTAGTATTGATTACGATAGCATCCGCTACTGGTGGCAAACTGCCCGGTAAAAATCGCCGACCGGGACGGGGCGCAATAAATGCCTGCGGTGTGCGCATTCGTAAAGGTGACACCGGCCTCTGCCAAACGATCCATGTTCGGCGTTACCGCCTGCTCGTAACCAAGCGGCCCAATCCAGTCACATAAATCATCCAACGCGAAAAAGAGGACATTGAGTCGATCTTGTGAATAGCCTGTTGCGGAAAATACAGATACCGCCCAGAGGATCAATGCGCTATTTATTACTTTCATAATCTGTCAGGAACAGCACTTTAAAACCAGAATACCGTCCTCAACCATCCACGCATTCTCGATCGGATCATCCATGTAGGCTTTCCACCCAGCAAGGCTTTGGCCATCGAAAATGGAGACAAAGCCTTCCTCCGAGTATCCGGAAACCGCCCTATCGGTTTTTTTGGAACAGCCCGCCAGCAAGAGGAGACCGACGAAGGGGATAAGAAATTTTATTCTAAGCATATTGTTATCTGTGGTAGTATAATTTTCATCTTCTTCTTGCAGAGGCAGGTGGGTTCAATAAATATCCGGAGTAACTTCCGATATTGGAATTTCACCGCGCAACATTTGTGCACCGACTCCCGTCAGTTTCAGATAAAAGTCGGAAGACAACCCTTCGTATGTCAAAAACTTGCCACCATTTGCGGTAGGCGGCTCATTGGTGCATTTAAAAATAGCTGTCCCTTCATCGACTTCATCAAACATGGCTACATAAATCATACCGGCACCGGCCTTTTTAGCAGCAACAAACTGTGACCAGAGAAATTTACCCTTGAGCCTGGGAATCGCTCCAAGTTCAGCCCCTTTAAGATTGTGCCAGCTAAAGCCGGGAAATACCACGGGCAGATAGTCGAGCGATTTAGCATCGCACCATAGTTTGTCGGGAGCCCAGTAGGTGCTTCCATGGCGCTGCACTCCCTCTATTTCGCGGTAACGGCCCGGAGTCCAGGGACTCACAATGTCTGCCATTTGTATAATCTCATGCATAAGCGGGTCGGGTAAGCAGTCGCGGTCAAGTGTTCGCCAACCGGTCGGCACTCCCAACATCACGGTGCAACCATCCTGCTTAAAAAACTCTACCAAGTCCCTGCATTCACTAAGCGTATAGTCTCTCGGCTTACCAGCATTCATGAACCCAATGCCCCAAACCGTTACCACTGGTTTTCCTTCATGGTGCAGGTAGGCGGGGTCTCCGGTGATCCGCATTTTTTCGCGTAATTGTTTCCAGTCTTTACGCACAATATTTGTTCCCCATTTGGCCAATCCACTCAGGTCGTACATAACGGCGTAAGCACGGCCATTTCGATTGGCACCTTCACGTGCGTTAGCCAGCAGGACATTTTTGTGATGCCGTTTCTTGTCATCGGAAAGACCATTGGCAAAGCGCTGAATGAAGGCACCATCGATTCCATATTCGCGCATCCACGCAAAATGGAGAAGGACGGTTTTTTTATCATGGGAACTAAATACTTTTGCGTGGCTACCATCTCGAAATTGAAAGCCTGTTTCATAGAGCTTTTCCGGATCGTACTCAGACACATCCGGCCAAAGGTCTACGGTGATATTACCCGGGCCAAATTGTTCGGATCTATTCCTCGCCCAATGCGTCCAGCCAAGGTCTGCACCATCGCCTTCGCAATTAAACCATCCCTGGTAACCGGTCATGACCTTGCCAGTGAGAGTAGTGGTATCTATCCCCGAGACTGATTTGCCCTGGAAGGGCTGGAGAAAGTCTTCGGCCTGAACTACCTGGTGAATACAGATAAAAACCAGGACCGAAGCTAAAAAATGCTTTTTCATAACTAAACTTTACTTGAGAGGAATACCTCTACTTGCCGGTTGAGTTCGAATCGCATGAAGCAAAGCACGCGCTTTTTCTGCAACCTTCGGATGGTTCTCGATGACGTTCATCCTTTCTTGGGGATCGGACTTTAAGTTAAAGAGTATTTCAGAATCCTTACCGGTGACTTGTTCTCCGCCAGGGAGTGCGTTGTCGATAAATTTCCAATTCTCAAAAAGAATAGCCTGTCGTCCGTTCACATCACGTAACACCGCATGAGCCCGGTTGGATGCTGCCCCCGGATTTTTTAATAGCGGCAAAAAACTAAAGCTATCCGGCGCGGCTTTCGTGAGTAGTGGAATTTCTCCCGAAACCGCTTCTGCCAGGGTCGCAAATATATCAGCTGTGCTAACGAGTCCTTCATGCGAAGAGCCCGCTTTATTGTGCCTCGGCCAGCGTACAATGAACGGCACTTGAAAGCCACCGTTATAAATCGTATGTTTGTCACCACGGAGACTTCCATTCAAAGCCAGGCCGGCCTGCTGTGCCTGCACCTCGGGACGATGAGCATCCTTCGGAATATCTCCACCGTTATCGCTGGTGAAAATGACTATGGTATTATCGGCAATGCCTCGATGATCGAGGGCATCCATGAACTGACCTACCGCATGATCCACGTCATGGATAAAATCTCCGTAGGCTGCGGCGTTGCTCGTGCCGCGCATCCTTTCCGAGGGCGTTATCGGATGATGAACCGCCACCGAGCCAAAATAGAGAAAAAACGGCTGATCCTCTTCCAGCCTGTCAATCCATTGAATCGCTTTCTCAGTTGTTTCGTCCATCACCGCGGTGGTCACCCGCTGAGGGGCATCATAACCGGTATACGGTTTTCCATAAAAACTCCTGCCATACGATGATATTTTGTTGGAGCGAAGCCCATAGACTTGGTCGTTCTCAATATAGACCTTGTGGATATCATCAAAATTATTGGGAACCCCGAAATGGTAATCAAAACCAACATCCAAAGGACCGGGATTAATCTTTCCCAACAGATTCTTAAAACGTGTGGATTTATATCCCAGGTGCCATTTCCCAATCGCCGCAGATCGATACCCGTATCTTCGAAGCCACGAAGCAATTGTTTCGGTGTCGGGGTCGATAAGCATAGGATCATAGGAATTGATCACGCCCCGCTTCAACCGTGTCTTCCAGGAATAACGCCCCGTTAACAAACCGTAGCGGGTGGGTGAACAGACCGATCCGGTCGTAAAGGCTCTCGTGAAGCGCACGCCTTCCTCAGCGAGTCGGTTCAAGTTTGGCGTTCGAACCAGATTTGGATCCGCACCATAAGAATTGATGCTCCCGTAGCCCAAATCGTCGGCCAGAAATACAACAATATTGGGTCTGGTCTGAATGCAGAATAGATCACAGCAAAAGAAGAGACTCCCTAGGAAAAGGATAGCTCGAAAAAGATGTTTCATGAGTTTTAGGTAGACTGCGGCTGGGCCACATTCTGGCCCAGCCGCAGCCACGAACAAACTACAACTATATTCAGAACCTGGGGATGTCCCGAAAATAGTTGAAATTGGGGTGGTTCTCCATCTGCCATAAGTTAGGTTAGGCAGGTGTAAAATAAACAATGGAAAGGAGAACCAACCCATGAAAAAAAGTAGAGCAAAACTAAGAAAAGTCACCCCAAAA
>JAJDZZ010000011.1 GCA_022824405.1 Opitutales bacterium | reverse complement strand
ATGGATGAACAAGATGAACAGGATTTGATTTTAAACAACGCTTCGCTTGATGCCTGCGGCAACAGGATGGCACTCCGTGCCAATAGGAAATAAGAAAATAGCAGCAAAACGCACAAAATTCCTCATTCCTCATTCCTCATTGGCGCCCTTGGGTGCCTTTGTCCCCCCTCTGTTAACTTTTGTTCCGGCGAAGCCGGATCCCTTTGCGTGCTTGGCGATCTTGGCGAGAGGCTTTTCTTTTTTCGATCACGATCATGATCACGATTTATCACTCTTCACTCTTCACTCTTTTCTCTTCACTCTTTTCTCTGGGCGCGCCCCGCGCGCCTGAGGCGGGTGAGGGTGCGGTGGGGGCCGAGGAGGGCGAGCATGGGGAGGAGATCGGGGCCGCCGGCTCTGCCGGAGACGGCGAAGCGGGTGACGGGAAACCAGGCAAAGGGTTTTTTTTGGCGGTGGGAGCGGGCGAGGTTGGCGAACCCTTCTTCGAGGCCGGCTTCGGTCCATTCCCCGACGCTTTGCAGACAGGCCAGGGCTTGTTGCAGTTTGGGGAGGGAATCCTCCCTTTTCATGAGGCGGCGGCGGGCCTTTTCATCCACGGGGTATGAATCGCTGAAAAAGTAGGTTACATAGGCGGGCAAATCGTCGAGGGAACGGACTTTATCCCGACAAAGATCGAGAACGGCCCGGGAGTAAGTGAGATCGGAGACATCGAGCCCGGCCCCCTGCAAAACGGAAAGGGACCGTTGCATGAATTCTTCCCGGGGCAGGCGGCGCAGGTGCTCGGTATTGACGTGGGCCAATTTCTTTTCATCGAACCGGGCATTTCCCTTCTGAATTCCATCCAGGTCGAATTTTTCCAGCAATCGATCCGGGGACATGATTTCGCTGTCGTCTTTGGGGTTCCAGCCCAGGAGGGCCAAAAAGTTGACCAGGGCGGAGGGGAGGAAGTGGCGGCGGGAATAATCCTCCAGGTGGACGCCATCGCCCCGCTTGCTCATTTTTCCCGGTCCCTTGTTGTTGAGGATCATGGGCAGGTGGACGAACTGGGGCAGGGGCGCTCCCAAGGCTTTGAAGAGTTCACAATGCTTGGCCGTGTTGGAGAGGTGGTCCTCTCCCCGGATGACGTGGGTAATCCCCATGGCGATATCGTCTACCACATTGACGAGGTGGAAGACCGGTTCTCCGCTGGAACGAACCAGGACAAAGTCCTTTTCCTCGGCCCGTCGGACTTGGCCGCGAACGGCGTCGACAAAGACCTGGGGGGCGGCCCGGACCTTTTCCACTTCGGCTTTGAGATAGGGGTCGTATTCCAGGTATCGCTCCCCTTCCAAGCGGAAATAGACCGCCCCATCCTTGCGGTAAGTTCTCCCTGAATCGTGTAATTTGCGGAGGTAGCGGCCGTAAACGGCTTGGCGTCGGCTCTGGAAATAGGGTCCGCAGGCGCCTCCCGTTTCGGGGCCTTCATCCCAATTCAATCCCAGCCAACGCAGGCCATTGAGCAGGACCCGGAGGGCTTCAGGGGTGTTGCGCCGGGGATCGGTATCCTCGATGCGGAGGACGAAGACGCCGCCGGTTTTTCGGGCGAAAAGCCAGTTGAACAAGGCGGTGCGGGCGCTTCCGAGGTGGAAGCGTCCGGTTGGGCTGGGGGCGAATCGCACGCGAACTTGTGTCATGGGGAAGGCGCGCGGGGGCGCGCCAAGGGGAAAGAGGAAAGAGTGAAGAGGAAAGGGGGGAGGGGCGCGGAGCGCGCCAATGAGGAATGAGGAATTTTTCGATATGAGAGTTGGCTGGTGGTGGGAGTGGAGAAAGGATGAAGGATGAAGGATGAAGGATGAAGGAAGAAGGAAGAAGGAAGAAATTTTCCTGTGATGGGGATTTGGAGAATTGTAGGAGCGGGGAAGGCGCGCGGGGCGCGCGAATGAGGAATTAGGAATGAGGAATGAGGAATTTTTCGATATGAGAGTTGGCTGGTGGTGGGAGTTATTCTTGGGAAAAGCGCGAGTTTTCTGGGATCGCGGCGTAAAGCCGCTCCTACAGTTTTGTAAAAGGTTATCTATAGATGCATGGGGTTTGGAATCTCGTAATTCACGCCCACGGCGCGCTTGCCTTTTGCCAAACGATCAAATCTCGATATGTTCTGAGACCGCTCACTTTGTGCCTTTGTGCCTTTGTGCCTTTGTGCCTTTGTGCCTTTGTGCCTTTGTGCCTTTTCTTAGCGTTCTTGGCGATCTTTGCGAGGGGCTTTTGTTAATTTATTCTGGGCTGGTCCATTTGAAGTAGAGGGTGGTGAGGCCGGGGAGGGAAATTTCGATGGAATCGGGAAGGTGGTCCCAGGATTGGCCGGTGGTGTGGACTTCGCCCAAATTGCCCGTTCCGGTGCCTCCGTAATCCCAGGCGTTGGTATTGATGATCTCTTTCCATTTTCCGGCGAAGGGAACCCCTATGCGGTGATGGGATCGGGCCACGGGGGTGAAGTGGCAGACGGCCAGGAGGGTATCGCCCTTGTTGTGGCCAAAGCGCAGGAAGGACAAAATGCCGCTGTCGGCATCCTCACATTGCACCCAACGAAATCCCTCCGGACGGTCGTCCTGTTCAAAGAGGGCCGGGTTGGAGCGGTAGCAGCGGTTCAGGTCCCGGACCAGGAGCCGGATGCCTTCGTGGTCGGCATACTGGCACAAATGCCAATCGAGACTACCGTTGAAACGCCACTCGGAGGACTGCCCGAACTCCATGCCCATGAAGAGGCACTTCTTACCCGGGTAGGCCCACATGTAACCATAGAGAGCCCTCAGGGTCTGCGCCTTTTCGGTGATGGAGCCGCCGGCCAATTTGTTGATCATGGACCCCTTCCCGTGGACCACCTCATCGTGGGAGAATACTGAGATGAAGTTTTCCGTAAACTGATAGAGCATACCGAAAGTCAGGTTGTTGTGGTGCCACTTCCGGTGGATGGAATCCTTGCTGAAATAATAGAGGGTGTCGTGCATCCAGCCCATGTTCCATTTGAAATCAAACCCGAGACCTCCGTATTCGGGTGGTTTTGTAACCCCGCCCCAGGCGGTGGATTCCTCCGCGATCATGAGGGATCCCGGGTAGTATTTGTGGACCAGGGCATTGGTTTTGCGAATGAAGTCGATGGCTTCGATATTCTCGCGTCCGCCGTACTGGTTGGGGAGCCATTGGCCTTCCTCGCGGGAGTAATCCAGGTAAAGCATGGAGGCGACCGCGTCGACCCGCAAACCGTCGACGTGATAGCGGTCGAACCAGGAGAGGGCGTTGCCGACGAGAAACTGTGACACTTCCCTGCGTCCGTAATTGAAAATCAGGGTGCCCCAGTCCTGGTGATGCCCCTTGCGCGGGTCGGCGTGATCGTAGAGGTGGGTTCCGTCAAAATCGGCCAGGGCAAAGGTATCCTTGGGGAAGTGGGCCGGGACCCAATCCATGATGACGCCAATCCCCCGTCGATGGAGGATGTCGACCATTTTTCTGAAGTCATTGGGGGGGCCGAAGCGGTTGGTGGGGGCGTAGAACCCGGTGACCTGGTAGCCCCAGGACCCGTCAAAGGGATGCTCGGCCAAGGGCATGAACTCTACGTGGGTAAAACCCATTTTCCGAACGTAATCCCCCAATTGTCGGGCCATTTCGAGGTAGGTGAAGGACCGCCCGCCATCTTCAATGACCTTTTTCCAGGAAGCGAAGTGCACCTCGTAGATGGAGATGGGATCGACGCGGCAACGGTTCCAGGCGGAGCGTTTTTCCAGCCAGGCTTCATCCTCCCACCGGTAGTCTTGGAGGGGGTAGAGGATGGCGCTGTTGTGGGGCGGGGGCTCGAAATAAACCCCGAAGGGATCGGTCTTGAGAAGGAGGTGATCCTGCTGGGTGATAATCTCATATTTGTAGTGAGTTCCCTCCTTGAGCCCGGGGACAAATAATTCCCAAACCCCGGACGAGCCAAGGGTTCTCATGGGGTGAAAGCGACCGTCCCAATTATTGAAATCCCCCACCACGGATACGCGCTTGGCGTTGGGAGCCCACACGGCAAAACCGGCGCCGGAAACCCCGTCCAGGTCCCGCAGGTGGCCCCCGAGTTTTTGGTAGACCCGATGGTCATCGCCTTTGGAAAAGAGGTAGAGATCGCTTGCTCCCATCATGGGGGGAAAGCGGTAGGGATCGTCGATTTGGCGTATTTCCCCCTGGTGGTCGGTAACCCTCAATCGGTAGGGGAAGGGTTTTTCATAGCGGGGAATGAATCCCTCAAAAAAGCCTTCCGGGGCCAGGCGCTCCATGGGGAAGCGTTTTTCTCCCGAGGGAGCGGTCCGGATGACTTCGCAACGGGCGGCATCTCTGAGAAAGGCCCGGGCCACCAAGCCCTTTTTCCCTTCCATGCGGCAGGGGTGGAGCCCCAGGAAGGTGTGGGGGGAGGCGCAACGGGCGTTAAGAACCGATTCCAGTTCGTTGTCGGAAATTATCATGGATTTTAAGGCACAGAGGCACAAAGGCACAAAGGCACAAAGGATTTAACCACAGAGGGCACAGAGGATGTTCGCTACGCTCACGAATTAGGAATTAGGAATTAGGAATTAGGAATTGGGAGAGAGGAATCTCGCAAAGAGCGCAAAGGACGCAAAGAGAAAAAGGGATCAACCACGGATTTCACGGATGAGGGGCGCCGGGGGCGCCCAGAGGAAAGAGTGAAGAGGGAAGAGGGAGAGGCGCGCGGGGGCGCGCCAATGAGGAATGAGGAATGAGGAATGAGGAATTGGGGGAAGGGGAAAAGGCTGAAGGCTGAAGGCTAAAGGCTGAAAAGGGAGAGGCGCAAGGCGCGCGGGGGCGCGGAGAGGGGAGAGAGGGGAAAGGCGCGCGGGGGCGCGCCAATGAGGAATGAGGAATGAGGAATGAGGAATTGGGAGAGAGGAATCTCGCAAAGAGCGCAAAAGACGCAAAGAGAAAAAGGGATCAACCACGGATTTCACGGATGATCACGGATTTTAAATTCAGTTCCGGCGAAGCCGGATCCCTTAGCGTTCTTGGCGATCTTGGCGAGAGGCTTTTCTTGGTTCGATCACGATTATGATTAATTTCTTGAGCCTGGATGGGGGGGGGGTAAAAGTGGGGTCAGCGTGCGTCTTATATCCTGGATGGCCAACCCTACCCTGCTTGCGATTTTTCTGATCGGGACGCTTTCGGCCCAGGAAATTCAGTTGGTTTCGGATCAACCGATCGAGTTCGATCAGGCCAAAAAGCAGATGATCGCCACCGGGGAGGCGGCGCTCACTTACGGAGACCTCATCTTGCGAGCCAATCGGATCGTGTACAATGAGGAATCGGGCAAGGCCGAGGCGGAGGGAAATATCCGCATTTCCCAAAAAGGTTACCGGCTCATAGCGGAGCGGTTGAGAATCGACCTGACCAGCCAGGAGGTGGAGGCGGAGAAGGTCCGGTTCGGATCGCCTCCCATCTATGCCGAGGCGGCCTACGGCACCGGGGACCAAAACCGTATCGAGCTGAAAAACGCCCAGGTCTTCTACCGCGAACCGGATCGGTTTACGCCCAAAATGACGGTGGAAAATTTCATCGTGGAAAACGGCGAAACGATAATCGGCAAAAAAGTCCGTTTCGAAGCGCTGGGTTGGCCCATCTGGTATCTGCCCGAGCTCCGCATTCCAACCGACGTGGATCCCATCAGGGTTTCCACCAATCTGGGGACGCGGGGAAACCTGGGGGGATTTTTCCAGAGCCGGCTCCTCTTTCCCATCAGCGAGACCGTGTTTGCGGGGGGGAATTTCGATTATTACAGTGAGCGCGGTCTGTTGCTGGGACCCGCCCTGGCCCTGGATAAGGAAACGGAAACCAGCGTCACTTCCGGCCGCATCTCGACCGGATTTATCCGGGACGGGGGAGATCGCGGGGTGGACATTTTCGCAAAACCCGTCCCCCGCAACCGGCACTTCATCACCGGGGAATACCGCCACGGATGGAACGAGGAAAATCAGGTGCATGGGGTGATCAATTTAGGGAGCGATCCGGAAATCACCCGCGATTTGCACTACGACCGTTTCTACCACAATCAGCAGCCGGACAATTTTTTGGAATTCATCCACCAGAAACCCAATTGGACGTTTTCCGCCATGGCCCGGGTGGACGCCAACGACTTTTTCCAACCACTGAGCATGCGCCAGGGGGTCAGTCCCGGATTTTCAACATGGGACACGTCAAAAATCAAGGAGCCGACCCCGACAGGCGCCAATGGGAAGGGGCCCAGCCAAAGGGCTTTCCTGTTTGAAGAAAAGCTGCCCCAGGTGAGCTTCGATCTGCATCCGACCCATCTGGCCGGGGGGATTTATCAGGAATTAGGGGTGAAGGCGGCCCAAAGCGCCCATACTTTTTTCGTGGGGGACCTTTCCCGGAAGGAACCGTTTACCACCTTGGATGGATTCTATCGCCTGAGTAAAAACGTGGCCTCGAACGGGAACATGGGCCTGCAGGTCTTTGCCGGACTGCGTTGGGTGGACTGGAAGGACGTGCCGACCTTGACGGGCCGGACAGAGGGTGGAGCCTTTGCCATCCCCTACCCTCAGTTCGCCCACATGCCCACCTCCGGGGCGGCGGTGGAGGACCTGGGGATGGAGACGGGAAATTTCTCCCAGGCCATGGGGGACATCGGTTTCAATTGGGAAGCGCGGTATTCGAGAAAGTGGCAATTGGAGAACCGGGTCTGGAATATCGACGGGCTCAAGCACGTGGTAAAGCCGTACCTGCAAATGCGCCACAATCCGACCCGTCGGCCTTCCGGCATGGCCATACCGGAGGGGATGGTCTACGCCCGGGATACCAATCTGCCCAATTGGGACCTGGCCACCCGCAGAGACATGGTGTTCGCGCAGGAGCAAACCCTGGCCCGGATCGGGCTGAAAAACCAGGTGCTCACCCGCCGAAAGGATTACGGCTCCCGGGAACTGGCCAATTGGGACGTGGCGGCGGACTACTTCTTGGCGGGGCCTTTCGAAGACGATATCAGTTTTCTCTATTCGGAATTTTCCTTTGCTCCGGCCCGGTGGCTGGAAATCGGAACGTTTTCCCGGTTCTCTTCCGACAACCTGGAACTGCGGGAATTGAATTCCCTGGTGCGCATACAGGATTCCGACACGTGGTACCTGCAATACAGCAACGCCCTGGCGAAGCTGGACCGCGGTTTCGGTTATCTCGGCCGGTCCGAGAGGGGCCCGAATCCGGGCTTCTATCCCTTTCTCGAGGTGGATCAGCACTCCCTGGAAGTCGGCTACAGGATGAACGAGATGTTCCGGTTACTGGCCTGGGTGAGATACGACTTCGTCTTGAATGATTTCAGCGAACAACACTTCTCCGTTTTTCAGAAATTCGGACGGGCCATGGAGGTGGAATACCGCCTTTCCCTGCGGGAAAACGCGCTTCGGGAAGAGGGCTGGGCCTTCCGCATGGGGATTCAGTTGGTGTCCTTTTAGGCGCGCTGGGGCGCGCCAAGGGGAAAGAGGGAAGAGGGAAGAGGGAAGAGGGAAGAGGGAAGAAAAGGATGAAGGATGGAATCTCGCCGAGGCGAGATGGCACAAAGGCACAAAGGGGGAAAGGCGCGCTGGGGCGCGCCAAGGGGAAAGAGGAAAGAGTGAAGAGGAAAGGGGGGAGGGGCGCGGAGCGCGCCAATGAGGAATTAGCCCAAGTTCGTCAGTTGTAGTCAAAAATACCTCAAAATCTGTGGTTTTTGCTAACAAAAACCCAGCATTTATGGGGGTTTGGGGCCGAGTGGAGGCTCTACAGTGGCTTGTAGTCTAGAAGAGGCTATTGTCGTT
>JAJDZZ010000083.1 GCA_022824405.1 Opitutales bacterium | reverse complement strand
CCGATCACGCTGGTCGGATTCAGGATCACGGCGTCCAGGCCGCGGTCGATGCCGCGGCGGACTTCCACTTCGCCGGCGGCTTTCGAACGGTCGTAGGGCGCTTCGCGCGGGCTGTCCGCAGGACGGCGGCTCTCGTCCAGCACTTCTTCCAGCGGGTGTTGGTCGTAAGCGTGGACCGAGGAAACATGAATCAAGCGTCTCACCCCACATTCGAGGGCCGCTTCCACGACATTGCGGGTGCCCAGGACATTCGTGCGATGGAATTCCCGCGCCCTGACGCTACCGATCGAGACCAACGCAGCCAAATGGAACACGGTTTCCGCGCCCACGAAGGCTGCGATCAGCGACTTCTTGTCGAGAATGTCGCCATTGACCCATGCGATGTCGAGATCCGCCGCCGTCCCTCGACGCTTCCGAAAGATCGCACGAACCTGACAGGGCCCGTACTTCTCGGCCAAAGCCCGCGTCAACACCCCACCGATCTGCCCGCTCGCCCCCGTGATCGCCCGTACGGTGTTTGGTCGTCCGCCGCCAAATGACTTCATTGCCAAAGGTTCCATTCGCGAATCGTAGATCGGACCAGACGCCGGAAGAGTGGTCGTAGCGAACTCAGACTCGAATTTCGTGCCGCAGCTCAGCGAGCCTGAACTTAAGTTTGTTGCTGGGCGATTGTGAGGGATACGGGTCCATCGGCAACCGCTTGTAGGGGCGGGCCAGCTCGATCTTGAAGTGATGCGTGAGCATCAGCAGGTTGATCGCCATGTGCAGGTTGGCCCAGCGGCTCCCGAGACAGGAGTGCGTGCCCAGCCCGAAGGGCGCGTAGCCTCTGCTGAGGTGCTCGTTTCGCGGGGGCGCGTAGCGTTCTATGTCGAACGTCCACGGATCGGGAAACACCTCTTCCGAGTAGTGCGTGGCAGTCTGCGCAATCACGAGTTGCGCCCCGACCGGTAATTCGAAACCCTCCACCACGCAGGTATTCATCACCGTGCGCATCGAAAAGGGCGCGATCGGCGACATCCGCAGAGCCTCCATCAACACCCGGTGGGTCACGTCGATCCGGTCCAGACTTAAGTCATCCTCCCTGGGATCGCCCTCGGCCCACAGCGCGTCCGCTTCGGCCGTGACTCGCTCGTAGAGCTCGGGATTCTGCAGCAACCAGTAAAGGGCAAAGCCAACCTGATCGCCCATGTACATGGCGGTCATCAAGATCGCCCCTAGCGGCAGCGACAGGTCCGATTCGGGCAGGAATTGGGGATCGGTCGCGTGCAGGGCCAGATATGCGTCCACCACGTCCTCATGCATCCCGACCCGCTGCGCGGCCGTATGTGTGCTTTGCATACGGTCTACGATCTTTTGTGTGACCTTCGCCCAGCGCCTCATTCCCGGGGTCTTGAGCATGAAACGTGGCATCATCTTCATGATGCCTACATTGAGCACCCGCACCTTGTATTTGAGCGCGTCGACGATCTCATCCTGAGTGTCAATGCTGGCCAGGAGCGGCGATGACTGCGCGTTCAGCAATGGTCGCAGCATCACCTGCGCCGGCATCGTGCTGCCAACGTCCCAACTCGCCATGTGCGCGCGGGTCAGGTCATAGACGTCGTCCAGACGGTTGGTCAAAGTCTTGGGAGAGTAGGCAGGTTTCAACGATTTGCGAAAGCGAAAGTGATCGGCGCCGTCAACCGAGTGCATTGAGCGCGACACGCCATACGCCCTGTCGACCTCCTCGAAGTACTCCTTCGACCGCAAGAACACTCGCCCCATGCGTTGAGCCCATTCATTCGTCTTCAAACCTACCAGGAAGATTATGTTCTGGCGGAACGGGAGCCGAAGCTCGAAAACCGGACCGTACTTTTTGGCCAAATTGGCGAACCCGGCCGGCAGCCTGCCCTCTCGTAGCTCGCGGTTGAACACCAGATCACGCAGGGACACGGCTGGAATCGGCTTGGTCAGCGAGGGCCGGCGAAGCGAGGGCGCGACGATGCTCTGGCCCACCGCTTCCGCAATCGCTCGCCCGATCAGGTCCATTTTGCAGAGAAACTCAATGCGCTTTTCCGCCGCCTCATCCAGTTGGAAAATGAAGCGCAAGACATCGCAGGTATTGACCAGACAAATAATGATGATGTCTCTGGGATCGGGAATCTCGTTCAGGAAGATCGCCTTATTGATGCGCGTTTTGATGAATTCTCCTGGAGCACCTTCCTGGGAGTCGCTGGTCTGGTCCGTGTGCCAGACAGAAGGAGCCAGTGTCCAGAAGTCCCCTTCGTGGTGTTCCAGGATCCTTTGGTCAACCAGGTTATCCAGCACCGAATCCAGGATCGATTCCGCACGGGGAGCGAGTTTTTCGATCCAGTACTGGGTGTTGCGTTGAACCGGTTCGTCGGCAATTTCTTTCAGTATGGGGTCCAGGGCGGAGTTGCCCGTTTCCGTCCGATCCACCAGGAAAAGGGACTCCATGTCCGTGTCGATGCGCGATCTCAGCGAAAGTTCCCCGAGGGCCGCGCCGACCACAGCACAGTTCAAATTCCAGCCCGCCACCTGATGAAAGTAGCCGGTCTCCTCGTTGAGAAGCATCAGGATGAACTCTTGGGTCAAAGTTAACGGTTGGGTCTTCAATGCACCTGTAGATTTAGCCATCAACCTTTGTCTCCCTCCTATATCTCTAAACTATCGGCCAATTGCCCTAGTTGTACAGGTAGTTAATGTAATGCTCGGACCTGGGCGGGCAAGTCATATTTTCAATTGGAACAAGGTCGGGCGACCACGCCAATGCGCTGAGGAACGCATGGAACTCTTCATCGGGGATGGATTTCATAGGGAGAGCCATCGGACCCGGCAGTGCACAGTTCCTATCCCCCTCCCAAGAGCATGCGTGCGGCGCAACGGGCCCCATCGAGGCGGCCCAATATGACATTGACCCGGCCTCCACCGGGAGATTATCTGGGGGCATGTCAACCATAGGAAGGAACCGATTGCCCCCGCTATCAGATAGTGAGCGTTGGGAGAGGAAGGAGAGACCTCTTTCCGAGTCAAAGCACAGGGGAAATTCCCGAAATGGCCGTGAAATGAGCCCTGTGCCAAGTCCTCCACCCAATTTCGAGGAGGCCGGCAATTTGCGTCAACAGGCCCGCGCGGCGGGAATGGATCCGGATTACTGGTACGCGGTTGAAGAAGTGAAGCGGGTAAAACCGGGCTCGGTGGTCGAGGTGGTTTTCTGGAAGCGTTCCATTGCCCTGTTTCGAGGGGAGGCCGGCTCGTTTCACGCGGTGGAGAATCGCTGTCTGCACCGCCAGCTCAAACTCTCCCTGGGCGAGGTGGAAGGTTGCCGGCTGGTCTGCGCCTACCATGGCTGGGAGTATGATGAAAACGGGCGCGTGGTGGGGATGCCGGATCTGTTCGGACGAAAGGGCGTCCCGAAACTCTCGGTGAGGAGCTATCCCGTGCAGGTCCGTTACGGTCTGGTATGGTTGTTCCCCGGGGACCCGGAGTTGGCGGAGCGGCGGCAGATCCCGGACATCCCCGAGTTGGAGGGACCCGGGAGGTGGGCCTGCGTGCCCCTGAGCTTCACCTGCTCGGCCCATCACTCCATGGTGATCGACAATGTAAGCGATTTTTCCCACGCCTACTTGCACCGTCGGTACCGACCCTTCGACGAGGCCAACCTGACCCGTTGCGAGACCATCGGCGACGATGTCCACCTGGCCTACAATACGCGGGTGGGGCGCGGTCGGATTTCGGGCCTGTTTGTCGATCACGAAAAGGTCGACACCAATTACATGGAGCTTTGCTATCAATACCCCTACCAGAGGTCCAACACGGATGATGAAATAAAACACTGGCTTTTCGTGTTGCCGATGGACGAGCGAACGACACGGGCGTTCTTCCTGTTCTACTTCAAGTCCCTGAAGATACCCTTGCTGCCCATTCGCATTCCCCGTTTCGCCATGGTCACGGTGTTGAAGATCGCGAACCGGACCCTCATCGGCCCGCTGCTTTCGGAGGATCGGGTTGCGGTGGAAGCTGAGCAGGAAGGTTACGAGAAACATTGGGACGCACCTCCCATCGAGGTCAATCCGGTGGTTCGGGCCTTTCAAAAAGTGACCGTGCGCAAGTGGCGGGAGCATTTGGCGCGCGAGACGGAGGGTGCCGATGCCAGGGCCTGACCTGGGATTCCCCTTGTCCACCCCATCGCCCGGCAACGTTTTGGAGGCGGCGGCGATGATAACGGCGTTTGTCGGCGTTTTGTTTCTGGGTTCGATACTCCTGCCCGGGCGCCGGATTGAAGGACCGGATCCCGATGGAAATTTACGGACCTATAAGCTCAATGGCCTGACCTTGTTCCTGATCGTGATGATGGTGGGATGCCTGGCCCAGGTCTCCGGCTGGTTTTCATTTTCAGCGTTGCACACTCATTTTACCGCTTTGTTCGCGGTGGCAAACGTATGGGCCTTCGCCCTATCCGGCTGGTTGTATTTTCGAGGGGGCCGGACCCGGGAGGCGTCGCCGGGAAAATGGCGAGGGTTCTTTTTTGGAGTGGATCCCAGTCCGACTTGCCTGGGAGTGGACCTGAAACTTTTCAGCTACCGCCCTTCCCTGATCGGCTTGGCCTTGTTCAACGTATCGTTCGCCCTGGCGCAGTACGAAATCTACGGTCGGCTCACCCTGGCGATGGGGCTCTATCAGGCATTCACATTATTGTACGTGCTCAACTATTTCCATTTCGAACAGGGAATGATTCACACCTGGGACATGGTCAGCGAGCGTTTCGGATGGATGTTGATCTGGGGAGACTACGTGCTGGTACCCTTCTTTTACAGCTTGGCGGGCTGGTGGCTGATCCACCCGAGAGAACCGCTTTCTCCCCTTGCCGCCGCCGCCATCGTTCTGTTGTTCACATTGGGCTTCTGGGTTTTCCGCGGGGCCAACGGGCAGAAGCACCGCTTCAAACGCGACCCCGAGACTACGATTTGGGGGAGTCCGGCCCGGTCTTTGGAGGGGCGCCTGCTGATTTCCGGATTTTGGGGAATTGGACGGCATCTAAATTATACCGGCGAAATTTGCGTCTACCTCGCCTTCGCCCTCACCACTGGATTCGAATCCTGGGCGCCTTTTCTGTTGCCGGCGTGGCTGGCGGGTCTGTTGTGGCATCGGTCGAGACGTGACGAACGCCGCTGTCGGGCCAAGTACGGGGAGTTGTGGAAACGCTACACGCGCCGAGTCCGTTATTCCATGGTGCCATACGTTTATTGAGGAGGGGAATGGAAAACCGGACTGACAGTGTAGCAACCCTGCCTCAAGCTCCGCTTCCGCCGCGGGCGGAAAAGGCCGTCCCCGCGTTATCGGGTGGGTGGCCGTTGATCGGTCATCTAAGGGATTTTCAAAAGGATCCGATCTCCCTGTTGAGCCGGGGTTGGCGCGAACGAGGAGAGTTGTTCCAGTTTCGGCTCGGTCCGCGCGATTTCTTTCTCTTTACCGGACCGGAGGCCCACGACTTTTTCTTCAGAGCGCCGGAGGATCAACTGAATGCCAAAGCGGTCTATCAGTTTACGGTTCCGATCTTCGGGCGCGGGGTGGCTTACGACGTGGCGACGGAGATAATGGACGAGCAGCTCATGTTTCTGTTTCCGGCGCTCCGCAAGGCGGCGTTGGAGAAATTTGCCCGGATCATGTTCAAGGAGGCCAGGGAATTCGCCGAGGCCCTGGGGGAGAATGGGGAAATCGATCTGCCGCACGCCATGAACGAACTCACGGTCAAGATCGCCAGTCGTTGCCTCATTGGGGAGGAAGTCCGGGAACAGGTGGACACGGGATTTGCCGATGCCTATCACGATCTGCAAAAGGGCATCAACACTTTGGGGTTTTTTCTCCCCAGGCTTCCCACAAAGGCACATCGAACCCGCGACCGGGCCCGGGAAAGAGTGGCCGAACTCTTCAGCCGGATCATGACGGCGCGGCGGGATTCCGGAGCTCGTCCGGACGATTTCATGCAGACCCTGATACAGGCCCGTTACAAGGATGGCCGGGCTTTGAGCGATGATGAGATCACCGGGATCCTTCTGACCGTGTTGTTCGCGGGCCAACACACCAGCGCGGTTCTGGCAACCTGGATTGGTCTGGAACTTACGAGGGCGCCGTCATACCTGGCACGGGTGAGGGAGGAGGCGCGAGACGTCTACGGCGAAGCGGGAAGCATGAGCCTGGAGAGTCTCAAAGAACAAGTGACGATGGAGCACGCCGTACGCGAGTGCGAGCGGCTGCATCCGCCGTTGATAATGCTGATCCGCAAAATATTAAAACCCATGCGTTACAAGGATTTCGTGGTGCCAGCCGGGGCTATGGCCATGGTGTCCCCGGCCGTCTCTCACCGGTTACCCCATTTGTTTGCGGACCCGGATCAGTTTTTTCCGGACCGCTTTGCGGAGCCCGCTTGCGAGGATAAGCAGCACAGTTACGCTTTGATCGGTTTCGGTGGGGGCAAACACCGTTGCATGGGGAAACATTTCGCTTACATGCAACTGAAAGCGATCTGGACCGTGCTGCTCGATCGTTTCGATTTTGAACGGATCAATGGGTTCCCGGCCCCGAATTACGGCAGTTGGGTGACGGGCCCAAAAGAACCTTGCCGGTTCCGCTACCGCCGCCGCCCGGGTTCGAGCGTTTTCCGATGACGGGAGCCGCGGTTGGGCGTTACGACGTGGCCGTGGTCGGGGCGGGTCCGGTGGGCAGCTTGTGCGCTCTGGCTCACGCGCGAAAAGGCGCCAGGGTGGTTCTGCTGGAAGCAAATCCCAAAGCTTCCACACGGCTTGCGGGCGAATGGCTGCACCCGCCTTCAGTGCAGATATTAAACGAATTCGGGATAGATCTCGACAAGCAATCCCCCAGCGCCAGGGGAAAAGGATTCGTAGTGTTCCCGGAAGATGGTTCGGAGGCGATAGTCCTTCCCTATCTGGACGGTTCTCACGGTTTGGCATGCGAGCATTCGGAACTGGTCTCGTGTCTGCGGGAAGTTATCGAAAAGGAGGCGGGCATCGACTTTTTTCTCCACGCGCGGGTAAGGGAGGTCGAGGACGAGCGGCTCACCTTTACCCGTAACGGGGTTGATGAATCCTTGACGGCGGCGCGGATCGTCGGCGCCGACGGCCGGGCCTCAGTGGTGCGGCGCTCGTTGGGATTATCGACGAGCCCGGTAACCTGCTCCCGAATGATGGGGATTAAACTGGAGAGGGTGAAGCTACCGCTGGAAGGTTATGGGCACGTGTTGTGCGGTGGCCCCGGTCCAATCCTCATATACCGCCTGGGAACAGACAGCGTCCGGTTACTGGTCGACATCCCCATGCACTGCTGGACACGCCGGGACTGGATTGCCTTCGTATCGGACTCGTATTCCAGATTATTACCGGAAACCCTCAGGCCTGCCTTCGTCGCGGCGCTGCGGGCCAGGAATTTCCATGTAGCGTCCAACGGGACGAGGTTGCGGGCCAGTTACGGCAATCCGCATCGAGTGCTTATCGGGGACGCGGCCGGGCACTACCATCCCATGACGGCGGTGGGAATGACCCTCGGTTTCGGTGATGCGCTTACCCTGGCCGAAGTCGGGGATTTTCGCGACTTTACCAACAAACGGATTCAGGCAGTCCGGGTGCCCGAGTTGCTCGCCTTGGGGCTCTACGATGTCTTTGCCGATCATCGAGCCGAGGTGGTGGCGATCAGACAGGCGGTTTACCGGCGCTGGCGGGCAAAATCCGCCGTGCGCGACCGGACCATGCGTTTACTGGCTTGTCAAAATACCTCGCAAGCCTATCTGGGGCGCGAGTTTTCCGCGACGGTGATCCAGACCGTGGCAGGGGAGATTCCCCTATCCTGGAACAAGCTGGCATGGCGTCGAACCCGCGACATCGTCCATGCCCTCTCCGTTCGCCTTTGGTGGCTGGTGCGGGGCGTTCAGCAACTGCACAAGCGAAGAAACGCGGGCCTGAAAAAGGACGAGCGAGTCAGGAAATACTGGGACCGCACATTTCTCATTTCAATGCCCTCCGGCAAAAACGACCAACAGAGCATACGCCCAAGGGCGGTCAACTCGCTCGATGCCGATTCGGCGTTGAGGAGGGCGTGTCAGCGCCTGTCAAGTCTCCAGGACGAGAATGGCGCATGGGAAGGTGAGATGGTTTGGTGTCCCATGCTGACCGCGCAATACGTGCTGTTGCATCACATGATGGAAAGGCCCCTCGAACCGGGACGGCGGCGGCGCGTTCTGCGTTCCTTCGAAAGAACCCGGCTGGAAGGAGGCTCGTGGGGTATGCACGACCATTCGCCACCCCATCTGTTTGTCACGACCCTGGTATACGTGGCTGCGAGATTACTGGGTCTGGAGCGGGATGATCCGCTCCTCGATCCAGCCCTGCGATTCCTGCAAAAAGAGAAGGTTCTCCAAATCCCGAGTTGGGGAAAGTTCTGGCTGGCGCTTCTCAATCTCTACGACTGGCGCGGGGTGAACGCCATTCTGCCGGAGTTGTGGATCCTGCCTCGCTGGATCCCGTTACATCCTTCCAATTGGTACTGCCATACCCGGCTCATCTACATGGCGATGGCGGCGGTTTACCCGCATCGGTTCCAGACGCCTGTCACGCCCTTGATCGCGTCGCTACGGGAGGAGTTGTTTCCACAGGGGTATGGCAAGGTCGATTTTTCCGCTGCGCGCAATCACTTGCGAGACGGCGACCTCTACGCCCGGCCCAGCGCATGGCTACGGATCGGTTACGGGTTGGCGCGGTTATTCGAACGTTTCCACGGCAAGGGCATGCGTGCCCGATGTATGGAAGTATTAATCCGGCGCATCAAGTGGGAGTTGCAAACCACGGACCATACGAGCATTTCTCCGGTCAGCGGTCTCCTCAACATCCTTGCCTTATGGTTGGATGATAAAAACGACCCCGACTGCCAAAAGGCGTTGGCGCAACTGGAAGGCTGGTTCTGGGAGGACGAGGAGTGTGGAGCCAGGGTCACCGGAGCGAGAAGCGCCTCCTGGGATACCGGATTCTCCCTGCAAGCGCTGGCCACGGCGCCCCAGATCGACGGGGTTCGAAAGGCTCTTCGAGGGGGAGCTGACTTCCTGCGCAGACAACAAATCGCTACCAGCTTCGAAGGATTTCGCGAGGCTTATCGGATCGATCCCAAAGGCGGCTGGTGTTTTGCCGGGGACTGGCATGGATGGCCGGTGACAGACTGCACGGCGGAAGCGGTTCTCGGGATAATTGCGGCTGAGGGGGAGGCCACGAGCACCACCATGCTGTCCGACGCGGTTCGTTTCATGTTGAGGGGGCAGAACCGCGATGGCGGGTTTGGCACCTATGAAGCGCAACGCTCCGTGGTTGGACTGGAGTGGCTGAATCCGGCCGAGATGTTTGGCGACTCGATGACGGAGCATTCCCACGTCGAGTGCACCGCGTCCTGCCTCGCCGCGCTGGCCGCTTGCGAGGAGCGCTTTCCCCAAATCGTGAATGGGGAAGTGAGGAGAGCCATCTCACGTGGGGATGACTGGCTGCGCCGGACCCAGGCCAGCGATGGGTCGTGGCGCGGCGCATGGGGCGTTCAGTTCATCTATGGCACTTTTTTCGGAATCAGAGGTCTGCTTGCTGGTGGAGTTCGTCCCGGCGATCCGGCGGTTCGTTTGGCCTGTCAGTGGTTGTTGGACCGCCAACGAGAAGACGGCGGATGGGGTGAGCACCACAGCGGTTGCTTGACCGGCCGATACATTTCGCATGAGAAAAGCCAAGTCATCCAAACGGCTTGGGCATTGATTGCTCTCCTCGAGGCGAGAAATTCGAGCTGGACGGCAATTTCCCAGGGGGTGCGATTTTTGGTCGACACTCAGGATGCGGAGGGGGGATGGCCCAGGCAAGACATGGCCGGGGTCTTCTTCCGCACGGCGCTGTTGGACTACACCCTGTATCGGCAGTATTTTCCCCTACGCGCGCTCGGTCTATACGAGCAGCGACAGCGGGCGAGGCGCCCAAGGCGGAGAGAGGTCAAACTTTCAACATGAGGACAAGTTAACCCGCATTTCTCACTAACCGAGCGAAAGCGAGTCAACGACTTGCCCGGATGGTGCGAGATCGCCTTCGCGCGGAACGCAAGACGTGCCTGATATAAATCCTAAAGGTGCGGTAAAAGGTGATGAAATCTAGGGTGCTGAACAGGGTATCGGCCAGACCGAAGGGCAGCATGGTCGGTATGGCTCCGCGGGCGTATTCGAGAATCCAGGCACGTTCGACGATGCGAAAGCCCATTGCTTGACCTTTGGGCAAATACACGAAGGCCCCAGGGCGGTAGACCTCCCGTTGAAGGTCCCCTTCGCCAAAGTACCACATTTCCCCATCCAGAAGAACATGGAAATCTTCGGCAAAGTGATAACGACCGGTGTGTCCACCACTGCCAATGGGGCTTCCGAAAAAGATGACGTACTCCCGAAGCGAGGCATAGAGAATGGTGAGTTGCCCCATGGTGCCGCCGGCGTTGGATAGAAACCACTCGGGTTTGGTCTCGATCAGGCCGGGATACCGTTGGGCCAAGTCTTGAGTGATGGAGGGAAGCATCTTCTCCAGCGGCATATCGAGATGTGAACGGGCGACATCGCGCAGGA
Organism: Opitutales bacterium; assembly: GCA_022824405.1. Taxonomy (GTDB): domain Bacteria; phylum Verrucomicrobiota; class Verrucomicrobiia; order Opitutales; family UBA2995; genus JAABVD01. The sequence goes on along the minus strand of JAJDZZ010000083.1, from coordinate 22,510 downwards.
CCTCGGGATCGAAAACGTATTTCATTCAGTCTCCCGAGGACAGAGGTTTACGGGCAAGAAAGAAGAACATGGGAGTAAAAACCCCGGACTCGCCACCTTCGACCAGCGCATCCGCTCCTGTATTCAATATCGTGCTGACCGCCCTGGTGCCTTGGGGAACCATCCGGAGCCTCTCCCCTGCTCTCAACACCAAATTGGTCATGGCGCGCCCCAAAGGTGTGCGCGGAATACTTTTGAGGGTGAAGTCGCGACCCTGCAAGGCACGGTACCATGGCGTTTCAGGATGCGACTCGGGGGCGAGATCGCGGGCTTCCAGGATCTCGAATCCGGCCGTGCGCAATGCATGGCAAACCTCCCCAGTGAGGGCAATATCCGGTAGGGCATCTCCCACTATAATATCGTTCCTGATCCGTTGGTGATCCGCATTTTCCGGATCGAAAATATCGGTGAGACACCAATCGTAGGCGGCGAAACAAGCGCCCGGACGCAGAACGCGGAAGACCTCCAGGAAGGCTGCGGCCTTGTCCGGCGCGTGGGGCATGGACTCGATGGCGAAGGCGGCATCGTAGCGGTCGTCTTCCTCGGGAATGCGCATGTAGTCGCCATGGATAAACCGGCACAAGGACTTGACATTCCGGGTGTGCTTATTGGCGCGCTCGATCTGGTAGGCGTTATTGTTAATGCCGACAAAGTTGGCCCCGGAATGGCTGGCCAGAGCGGCCATCGGACCCCCAACCCCGCACCCCACGTCGAGCACTTGCATTCCCGGTTGCAAGGAAAGCCGTTCGGCGAGAAATAGCTGGTGCCTGAGCTGTGAGGCCTTGAAGCTCTCACCTCGCCGCCGGGGAGCAAAGTGAAAGGACGAACCCCATCCAAACTCGTAGAAGTCGGTCACCAAGTCGTAGTAGTGATTGACCAGCGACTCATAACGCTCCTTTTTGCGGTCCGACCCGGCCTCGTGGAGCCCGGTATATTGATCGACCACGGATTTTATTTCATCCGGGGTGAGGTCTGCAAGGTAACTGGAATTCGATCGTTTTGAGGGCATGTGAGACGCTTAAGGATAGAAAGGACCCATAAATTAGCTTCCGGTTATTTCCTTAAGGGTTTATTTTGTCCAGAGATTATTAGAAATCAGGAATAAGACCATTCCGTGCCATTTTAGTTGGGGCGTTTAGCCTGGGGATTGGTGATGGCATTGCGCTGGTAGTGAAAGGCATAGGCCTCCTGAACCGCGTTTCGAATAGGGGTGGGCCGATACCCGAGTTCACGTTTCGCTTTGCCGATGTCGGCGTGACGGCGCTTTTGTAACAGGCGGATGGCGCCAGGGGTGAAGCGCTGGGGAAAGCTGGGGTGAAACCGGCTCAGATAAAAGCTGGCCACTTCGGAAAAGAGGAGCATCAGGCGGACCGGTATCCGCCGCCGCGGCCGGGGGAGGCCCGAGACCTCCGCGAACAGGTTCAGAATCTCGGATATGGTTTTGTACCCGCTGCTGAAAATATACTTTTGGCCCGAGCGGCCACGGCGCATGCACAAGAGATGTCCTTCTACGATGTCCCGCGCGCAGACAAACTCGAAACCGCCATCTACGTAAGCATGGAGTTTTCGATTGGCATAGTCGCACAAGGTCCTTCCCAATCGCGATGGAAAGAAATCAGCGCCTCCCACCACGGCACAACAAGTTGCGACCACCACATCCTGCCCGGCGGCGGCTGCGCGCCAACACTCGTGCTCGACGAGGGACTTGCTGCGCTCGTAGGGCATGGTGCGTTCCATGGGATAAAACTGCATGGTTTCGTCGCTAGGAGCGGATGGATCATCCAAATTGTAACCTACCGCGCTGAAAGAGCCCGTTACAACCACTCGGCCAGCCTCGGCCTCCCGGGCTGCTCGAAGCACGTTGCGGGTACCCAGAACATTGCATTCGAACAATTTCCGGCGATGGGCGCGGTTGCCTTCAATGGTCGAAACCATGGCGGCGCAGTGATATACCCCTCGACAGCCTGAGAGCGCGCGCCTGGTGGCATCCAAATCGCGAATGTCACCATAGGAGCGTTCAACTTCGAGGCCTTCCAATGCTTTATTATTGTCCTCATTTCTCAGCAACACCCGGACCGGAGTACCGTTGCTGAGCAGTCGACGCACGAGATTGGCGCCTACATGCCCAGCCGAGCCGGTGACGAAAACGGGCGGTGCGGATAAGCCGGAGGGGGTGTCTGATGGTAAGGGCATCTCGTCCCTGAGTGGGTCCGTTTATAATTGGGAATTACGGTATGTCCACGGGACAAACCTTCCGCTGAGTTTTGAATCGGTTCCGTCAACTTTGCCGGCCGATGCAGTACAACCGGTTTGCGGTGCGAATGTAAAGCCGGTCGTCGTGAGCAACGGGAGAGGCGATGGCGCTACCCGGCAAACTGTTTTCGGCCAGGATTTCCATGCCGTCGTCGCTCAATCGGCAGACGAAAACCGTACCGTCTTCCCGGCTGCAAATAAGCCGGTCGCCCGCTACAATGGGGGAGGCGTAGAAGCGGGTGGGCTTCCTCGGAAGATTGCTCTGCCATTTGATTTCGCCCGATTTTACTTCCACAGCGGTCAGCATGCCGCGATCGGTCAATACGATGGCGGTGTCGCGGTAGATGGCCGGAGTCGGCACGTCGGATCCGATCCGTTCGATCTCCCAAAGCCTGGATTGTTTGGTGATGTCCCCCTCGCCCCCCATTTGAATGCCGGCCACCACAGCGCCGCGGCCGTAAGGGACGATGGCCACATTGTCCGCTATGGCATGGGAAGCGATGGTCCTCCAATTCTTGTTCTCGCTTGGGTTGAAGTCCTTGCACCTCCAGATAATTTTTCCGTTTTTCAAGGAGTGTCCGGTCAATTGGTCGGCCCCCCAGATTACCAGTTGTTTTTCCCCGTCGACGGTTGCCACCAGGGGAGTGGAATAGGAATCGTTGGATTCGACCGGCGCGTTGAGGTTGCGGTCAGCCATCCAAGCTTCCTTCCCCGAGGTCTTATCGAAGGCCACGACGTAGGCATTGGCCTTTTTTCCATCCCTGCGTTGGTTTTGCTGCATCACGGCGACAATGAGAAAATCGTCTACCAGCACGGGGGAGGTTCCCTCATCCCACCAGTGGCCGTCGATGCTGTACTCCTTTTTCAGATTGGTTTTCCATATTTGCTCACCGCTGTGAGAAAGTTTGGCCAGATTTCCGGACTTGAAGTAAACATAAACGCCACTGTCGTCGACTACCGGGCTGGAATTGGCTCCGGTACCGGCGCGGTGGCTGCCTTCAACCCCCGTTCCGATTTCCGTTTCCCATAGTTTTTGGCCCCGGTTATCCAAAGCAATGGCCAAGTCGAGACCGTCATAAAAACAGGTCAGGTATATGGAATTTCCCCAGATGGCGGGTGTGGACGTGCCTTCACCGGGAACGGGGACGGACCAAACCACGTTCTCGGAATCCGAAAACCGGCTGGGGAAAGCCTGATCCTCGGTGGAAAGATTGAAGTTGGGGCCCCTCCAATTGGTCCAGTTGGCGAAGAGGGAAGGAGATGCCAGACAGATTATGAGGATGATATGGTTATGGCGCATGATAGTTACCGAATTCTTGTTTCGATTCAGGAAATTGTCTGATTGACAGATTTTCAACCTTGGATTGCATGGAGATCCTTTTCTAACCATCTTTTTTTATGCAAATAACCAAAATCCTTCCCTGCATTGTCTTTTTTCTGGTTTTTGGGTCGACGGGCATCGTGCTTTCCGGCCAGGAGGATTTGGAAACGGTCGACTTGGACACCTTTGAAATTCAGGGCGATTATCAAGCAACCGACCTGAAAATCGACCTTTCCAGGTCGGTGATAGAGGAAAACCTGCTGGCCATTTATGGCGCCACCCAGTTGCAGGACCTATCCGGGTTGGCCCCGAACCTGTATTCCAGCAACTCCGACACGCGGGGTTTTGGCGACATCATATCCATGCGGGGAAGCGCCAATACCATGTTTTTCAGTTCACCGGCGGTTGCTCTTTATATCGATGACATTCCGGCCAGTTCGGTATCTACCTATCCGAGCGACCTGTTGAGTATCGCCAATCTGACGGTGCATTCCGGTCCCCAGATGACGCGGTACGGGCGCAATGCGCCTGCGGGAGTCATCGAGATCCGTTCGCGCGAACCCACTCAGAAACATTTCACTCATTTTCAAATCGATTCCGGGTCCTATGACGCTCTGACCGTGAAGGGAGCTATCGACGGGCCGATAAACGAAGGCCTCGGCTACAATTTCAGTTTTGGCTACCTTCAACGGGAAGGGTATTTGCACAATACTTTTCTGGATCGCACGGCGGATGACCGCCAAGCCCTCAGCGCGCGAGGCAATCTATTTTTTCGGCCCAATGAAGACGTTCAGTTGCGACTCGGGTTTTTTGTGGAAAGCGCAGATGACGATGCCACCCGGCTGAGTTCGCTTTTCAGTGAAGATCCCTATGAAATTGCCTCGGACTTCAATAGTCAGACCGTGGTCGACCGCAGCCAGGTCAATTCCCAGTACCGCAAGCTTTACGATTGGGGAAGACTGGTTGCGACCACCTCCTTCCAGCGCTGGGAGCTGGATCCTTCCAGTCTCGATCTGGACTTCAGCCCGGCTCCGGCCTCCACTTCCTTGATTGTGGGGGAGGAAGAAACCTTCAGCCAGGAGATCTGGGTGGAATCGCTCGACGACGGCAGCCCCATTACCTGGAAGTCCGGGTTGTTATACTTCGATTCGGAGTACAAGGTGGATTTCTCCCGCGAATTCGCCATTCCGCCCAGTCAGTTTTTACCGCCGGGAATAATACAAATGGAGCGAACGGATTTTGAACTTGTGCAGCTCAACCTGGCGGCCTACGGCGATGCCAACTTTGCCGTTTCGGATAAGACATCCCTAAACCTGGGGGTTCGGGTGGACCATTTCGATGCCGGTGTGTTCAGGACCGCGGAAAACTCCAACAATTTCATGATTCCCCTATTTCCCCCCGAACCGGATGTGGACCGATCGAGAAAGGAATTGAATGGTTCGGTAAGCGGTGGCGCGTCATTCGCCCTCAATGAAAACATGGACGTCGTCCTTCGCTCTTCCCTGGCCCACCAACACCATGGATTCAGCAGCTTTGCCGGCAGTCCGGATTTGCTGAGCTTTGAATCCGCCGATATCTGGGCCAATGAGATAGGCCTTGATTTTACCGGTCAAGACGGGGAGACGGGTGGAAGCATATTGGTTTTTTACAACCGGACGGACGATTACCAGTTCGAGAGAACGATCCCGATGACAACCGATTTTCTCGTTATCAACGCGGAAGAGGTCACGGCCCAGGGTTTGGAAGCCAAACTGGTGTTCAGCCCTCTGGACAATTTTTACGTGGACGTGCAAATGGGTTATAACGACGTGACTTTCACCCGGCACACCGATGGCTACGGTACGGACGTGCGTGGAAATCACGTGCCCTTCATCCCCGAGTACACCTTCAGAACGGGAGCGCGTTGGGAATTGGACAACGGGATTTTTTCCAGCATTACCTATACCGGGTTCGGGGATACCTATTACGACGAACAAAACAGCAAAAATTTCAGCCAATCCTCCTATTACCTGTTGAGCGCTCAATTGGGATATCGTATGGGACGCTTCTCATTTACCCTGTTTGGGCATAATATAACCGACGAGTTCTATTATCAGTTCATAAACCGGGATATATATGCGGGAAGCCCCGGAGCGCCTCAGCGATTTGGCTTGCGGATTAATTATATCTACTAGTTGTTTATGGCGATTTTTCCTTGGAAAGAAGGGTATGTCCGTCTTTCCGACAGTAGAAGCGAGCCATGAAATTCAAGTCTTATTTCCCTCATTTATCTCTCCTGATTTTCGTGTTTTGGTTGAGCGGCCCGGGGGTTTCCGCCGCCGCCACAGGATGGCTGAACTGGCGAGGGCCGGAACAGAATGGGACTTACCATGCCGGCGTGGGCCTTCCCGAGGAACTCGATCTGGAAGGTTCGGATCACCGTTGGTCCTACCCGGTTCGAGGTGGTGGAACTCCGGTTATTGCCGATGGTCGGTTGTACGCCTTCGGCTATTATGGAGAAACCGGGGTCGTGGAGGAAACCCTGCTTTGCCTGGATGCGGAAAGCGGCCAAAAACTCTGGGAACACCGCTTCTCGGATTTTATCAGCGACATCATTTACAACCGTTATGGGATCGGGGCCCCCGCCATCGATGAAGAGACCGGAAACGTCTATGTAAAATCCACCAACGGGTTGGTCATGGGGTTTACGGCGGATGGGACTGCCCTGTGGGAACGCTCCATGATGGAAGAGTTCGGGATGCTTACCTTCCCCAACGGGAGAACCGGCGCGCCGGTGGTGGAGGAAGACCTGGTCATCGTTCACGGGATCACGGCCAACTGGTCCGCCAATGGACCGGCCCGCAATCGATTTTATGCTTTCGACAAGATCACGGGTGACCTGGTCTGGTACAGTACTCCCGGGGTAAGGCCCATCGATAGTTCCTTCTCCACTCCCGTCTTTGGCAACCTGGGCGACCAGCGCGTATTTTATGCCGGAACCGGATGTGGAAATGTGGTGTGCATAAACGCCCGCACCGGTGAACCGGTATGGCGGTTTCAACTGGCGGTGGGAGGGGTTAATTCCAGCATGCTGCTTTATGGCGAAGACCGCCTCATCGCTGTGCACGGGAAGGAGAATGTGGATACGACGGCCAAGGGTCGGCTGGTCAGTCTGAAAATTCCCACCGAGTATCCGAGTGGTCCATTGCCCTTGGTGCTGGGTCCGGAAATAGAGGCTTGGCGCAACAACCATCACGTAGCCTTCACCAGTTCCCCCATTCTGGTGGGAAATCGCGTTTACACCACCATTGCCACGGGTACGCTGGAATGCGTTGACGCCGATTCCGGGGAAACCCTCTGGAGCGAAAAACTGGGGCCGGATCAATTGCATGCATCGCCCGCCTACGCGGACGGAAAAATTTTCGCGCCCATGCTGGATGGGCTCGTTCACGTGCTGAAGCCGTCCGATGATGGTGCGGAAATCCTGAGTGTCGAGGAAATGGGCGCACCCTGTTTGGGAGGCCCCGCCTTTTACCGCAATCGCGCTTATGTTTTTACCAAGCAGGCCCTGCATTGTTTCGGCCGGGAGGAGGCCGCGGCTCCGCCCGAAGGCTCCCCCTACCAAAGGGAAAAGCCTGGACCCATCGCCCAGATTCAACTCGTTCCAGCCGAATTTGCCCTTGCTCCGAATGAGCGACAGGTTTTTCAGGTTTACGGGCTTGATGCCAGCGGTCGTAGGGTAAGGTTGGTGACCGATGAAGCCGAACTGTCCCATTGGTCGCCTCCGGGTGGCAAACCATCCACGGTGGACGCCGCCATTTCCGGCAATGTTCTGGAGACCGATGCGGATGCCAAAATTTCCGTCGGCCACGTCCAGGCATCGTGGGAGGGCCATACCAGCGCGAGCCGGGGACGGATCGTGGTCGGGTACGGTTACGAGGAAAATTTCGATGCTTTTCCGCTTCCCCTGAAGGACAGGGACGGAGTGGCCGTGGCCCCGCCTCCCCCCATATGGCTGGGAGCAGGCCCGAAGTGGCACATTATGAAAATGGGAGACGGCCAAGCCATCGCCAATCGCCTGGAGGTCGTGTTGTGGCAGCGGACCATGAATTTCATGGGGAAGCCTACCTTGAGCAGCTACACCTTTTCCGCCGATGTCATGACGGACGGAACCCGCCGGGTCATGTCCACGGTGGGGCTGGTCAACCAGCGCTACCTGGTCACACTTGCGGCCAATCGCCGCATCCTGGAAATTTCCAGCAACCACGAACGCCTCAAGGAATCGGTTCCCTTCCCGGTCAAACCCAAGACCTGGTATCGTCTGAAGACCCGGGTCGACACCCATCCCGACGGGAGCGGGGTGGTGCGGGCCAGGGTTTGGGAGAAAGGAATCGATGAACCCTCCGATTGGACCATCCAGGTCGAAGTGGACAAGGTTCACCGGAAGGGAGCGCCCGCCGTTTACGCCTTTTCTCCCCAAAGTTTGAAACGCGTTTTTATCGATAATCTCTCCTTGACCGCCAACCCCTGAGCAGCACCCAAAATGAATTTACGTTCTATCCTTCCCCTTTTGATTTCAATCGGCCCCTTGTCGGTGGCTCAGGCATCCGACTGGCCCATGTGGGGCCGGGCGGCCGATCGCAACATGGTGGGCCAGGCTTCCGGTATCCCCGTCGACATTGTCAGTGGAGATTTCCTGCCCAAGAGCGAGGAAATAAACATGGAAACGACCAAAGGGGTCAGGTGGGTGGCCAAATTGGGTTCCCAGGCCTATGGATCTCCGGTAGTGGCCGGCGGAAAAGTTTACTCGGGAACCAATAATGAGTCTCCGCGCGACCCGGCCCAATTGGGCGACCGCGGGGTGATGATGTGTTTCGATGAAGCCAGCGGAGAATTCCTCTGGCAATTGATCGTTCCCAAAGTCGGGGCCGGCAAAGTGAGCGACTGGGAGTACGTGGGGCTGTGCTCATCGCCGGCTATCGAAGGCAATCGCGGCTGGGTCGTGACCAATCGCGGGGAAATCCTGTGCTTCGATACGGAAGGTCTGGCCAACGGCAACGATGGGGAATTTCAGGACGAGGCCACCTTTTATTCCACCACTGGAGAGCCGGTTGAATTGACCGACAAATACGCCGATATCCTTTGGATTTACCAGGCGCGGGAGGATTTGGGAGTATTCCCCCACAATGTATCCAGTTGTTCTCCGCTCGTATTTGGGGACTACATCTATGTCGCCACTTCGAATGGGGTGGATTGGTCGCACAAGAACATACCCGCGCCATATGCCCCTTCCCTGGTGGCTATCGACAAGAATACCGGCCAACTTTTGGGCGAAGAGGTTTCGGGCGTGTCGGAAAGAGTATTGCACGCCAGTTGGAGTTCGGCGGCAGCGGCGATGGTAAAGGGAAAACCCATACTGGTATGGGGCGGAGGGGACGGTTTCTGCTATGGCTACGACGTGGACCCCTACCAGCATGAAGACGGATTTGCGGCATTGAAGGAGTTGTTCCGCTACGACGCCAATCTTCCCCAATACCGGACCAAGGACGGAGAACCGATCAAGTACGCCACCTACGATGGCCCCAGCGAAATCATCTCCACCGCCGTCCTCTACCGGGATAAGGTATATGTCGCCATCGGGCAGGACCCCGAGCATGGCGATGGAGTAGGGCTTCTCAGTTGTATCGATCCGACCCTTACGGGAGACATTTCCGGCCAAGCCATCTGGACCAGCCCGGAAATTGGACGAACCATTTCTACTGCCAGCGCCAAGGACGGGTTGATTTACCAAGCCGAATACGATGGAGACATCCACTGTTTCGACGCCGATACCGGGGAACACCTATGGGTGCACGAAACCAACAGCCGGATCTGGTCCTCCACCCTTGTGGCCGACGGAAAGGTTTTTATCGGCAACGAAGACGGTGAACTGGTCATTCTGAAAGCCGGTCGCGAAAAGGAAGAAATTGCTCTCATCGATTTTTTTACGCCGATTTATTGCAGTCCGGTGGTGGCCAACGACACCCTTTATTTATCGACGCAAACCCATCTTTACGCCATCGGCCGTTAAAAGCAGGCTCCTCGACCTGATCCGAACCCGTTTTCTTCATGAGCAAAAAATCGTTAATAATCGGCTTCCTGATCCTGCTTTTCTTTCTCCATCAGGACTTTTGGCTAAAAGACAACCCGTCCCTGATTTTTGGCTTTCTGCCCGCCACGCTGGCCTATCACATGTTTTGGACGGTGGCGGCAGCCTTTGGCTGGTGGTGCCTGGTCAGATTTGCCTGGCCGCCGGAGTTCGAGGAAAGAGACTCCGCACCCTCCGCTTCGCTTCCCAAGGAAGGGGGGGCCGAGGAATGACACCGGTCATAATCGTATGTCTCTACCTGGGTTTGCTGATCATTCTCGGAGTGGTCAGCAATCGTTTCTTCCGCGGCAGTCCCTCGGATTATTTTGTGGCGAGCCGATCCATGGGTCCGTTCGTATTGTTCATGACGGTATTCGGCACCACCATGACCGCGTTTGCCATGGTCGGCAGTACGGGTGAATCCTACCGCGTGGGTGTGGGCACTTACGGCAAGATCGCCTCCGCCTCCGCCCTGATTCATTCGGCCTGTTTCTTCCTGGTCGGACTTCGGCTGTGGGCCTTGGGCAAAAAACACGGTTACATGACCCAGATCGAATTTTTCCGCGACAGGTTCGAAAGCCGCGGCCTGGGATATTTGTTATTTCCCATATTGGTTGGATTATTGATCCCCTATTTGTTGGTAGGTCTACTGGGCGCTGGGACAGTGCTGAGCGGAGTGACGCGGGGGGCATTCCCGGAAGTTTTTGCTTCCACCGGTGGCGCCATTCCACCCGCTCTTACCTCGGCGGTGATATCGGCAGTGGTATTGTCCTACATTTTTATGGGTGGGGTGCGCAGCGCGGCCTGGGCCAACACCTTTCAAACCCTTGTCTTCATGTTGATGGGCCTTTTGGCTTTCATCCTGATTTCGTCAAAACTGGGAGGGCTTTCCGCAGCCTCCCAAATGGGCGATCCCGGCAAAGCTGTACGCGGGGGCAATATTTCAGAACTCCAATTCCTGACCTATTGCCTGATACCCCTCTCCGTCGGCATGTTTCCCCACCTTTTTCAGAATTGTCTCACCTCAAAATCCTCCAGGAATTTCAAGTTCATGCTGGTGGCTCATCCCATCAGCATCATGATCACCTGGATTCCCTGTATCCTGATCGGTTTCTGGATGACCGGAGCGATTATGCCGGGGACGGAAGCGCGCATTATTCCGGAAGCGGCCAGCCCCAACGCGGTTCTGGGCATTGCCGTGGGCAAGCTGGCTACACCCGTAATTTCCGGGTTGGTCACAGCCGGGATATTGGCGGCCATCATGTCGTCTCTGGACTCCCAGTTCGTATCGGTGGGAACCATGTTCACGCGAGATATCGTGGTCCATTTGATGGGCAAGGACCGCTTTTCGGACAAGGCCATGGTGTGGTTGGCCCGGGGATTCATATCGTTCATCGTATTGGTAACTTTCCTCTTCAGCCTGGCCGAGCCCCGGCAGGTGTTTACCCTGGGCATTTGGTGTTTTAGCGGTTACGCCAGTCTTTTCCCGCTCGTCTTCGCCGCCATTTACTGGAAGCGCGCCACCAAGGCGGGAGCCTATGCCGCCGTGGTGGCGACCGCGGTGGTATGGTTTCTCCTTTTTCGCGCTTCGGACTACGGAGCCAACACCTCTTACCTGGTGGGGGGTATGATGCCGGTCGTTTTCATGTTTGCCGCCTGTGTGTTGACTTTGATCCTCGTATCGCTGATAACCAAGGCCCCTTCCCGTCGTACACTGGTTAAATTTTTTCCCGCTAGCAAGGTATGATCCTCCAACGTAAAATTGAAGCTGCCCGGGAGACCCTGGATGCGCATACCCGAGCCATGATGGTCTGGCACTTTTCAGCCGAGACGGGCTGCCCCTATTGGCTGGATTGGGTCGCCTCGGCCGGCTGGAATCCCATCGAAGAGGTTCAATCCTTTCAAGACATCCGGAAATTCGATCACTTCGATGACGAAACCCTGCGCAAGGAAAAGCCGGAGCGTTTCATACCGCGGTTCTACCGGGACCGTCCCTACAATGTTTTTGAGACCGGTGGAACCACCGGGATGCCTAAACAGCGCATAGGGTGGGACGATTACAAAAAGGACTACGAAGAATTCAGCGACCACTACGGCGATTCGTTTTTCCCCATGGGGGCGAACTGGCTCATGGTGGGGCCGACGGGACCCCGTCGTTTGCGTTTGGCTATCGAACACCTGGCCAACTACCGGGGCGGCGCCTGTTACTTTGTCGATCTCGATCCGCGGTGGGTGAAACGCCTCATATCGAGAGGGGAGATCCAGGCCGCCCGGCGCTACCAGGAGCACGTTATCGATCAGGCATCGGTCATTCTGCGGCACCGCAACATCCAATGCCTCTTCACCACGCCGAAATTATTGGAAAGCCTGGCCGAGCGGATGTCCCTGGTCAAAGCCGGGTTAAAGGCCTGTTTTGCCGGTGGAACGACCATGACTCCTCAATACGTGCGCTTTCTCACCGAGGAGGTTCTGGAAGATCAGATCAATTTCGCCCCAACCTATGGCAATACGCTCATGGGGCTTGCCATAAGCCGAAAGCTGAAACCGGAGGACAACTACAGCCTGACCTACTATGCCCCCCAACCGCGGGCGGTTCTGCGGGTGGTCGATCCGGACAAACCCGACCGACTCGTCGACTACGGGGAATATGGCAGGGTGGAATTGACCACCATGACCCGGGAATTTTTTGTGCCGCGATTCCTCGAAAGGGATGAGGCTATTCGACGTAAGCCGTGTTCCGAATTCGCCTGGGATGGTGTTGGGGACGTGCGTCCCTTCCGGTCGGGTTCGAAAGCGGTCATCGAAGGTGTCTATTGATGAAGAGTCCTGAACAACGGCCATTCCCCGATCGGGTTTTACCTTTCGGGTAGATTGTTTGGCCAAGGCGAAGCAAAATGGTCGATCCCTTTGTGTCCAGGCCCTCCCCCAAACTTGTTTTTGGCAATGGTGTATTGCGGGAACTCCCCGCCTGCGCAGAGGAGTTGGGGGTTTCTTCCGTGCTGTTGGTTACCGACCAGGGTATTGTCCGTGCCGGGCACGCGGAAACGGCTCGATCCTTGTTGGAAGCCAACGGCATTCCCGTTTCGGTTTACGATGCCGTTCAGGAAAACCCGACCGAGTCCGATGCGGCTGAATGTTGTGAAATGGCCCGGGCAGTGGACTTCAATTGTTTCGTGGCCCTCGGCGGAGGAAGCAGTTTGGATACCGCCAAGGCCTGTAATTTTCTTCTCACCAACGGAGGGAGGATGAGCGATTACCAGGGCTACGGGAAAGCGGCCGAGCCCATGCTTCCCTTGATTGCCATTCCCACCACCGCCGGCACGGGAAGCGAATGCCAATCCTACGCCCTGGTCAGTCGGGATGACACCGAGGAGAAGATGGCCTGTGGAGACCCCAAGGCCCTGGCCAAAACCGCCATTCTCGATCCGGATATTTCGGATACCCAACCCCAGCAGGTTGCCGTTCAAACCGGTATCGACGCCTTGGCCCACGCCCTGGAATCGGCCGTATCCATCCGAAGAACCGAGTTATCGTCTTTATATGCGGAAGCGGCCTTTCGACACATTTCCCGGGCCATCGGCGATATCGTCGACGGACAGGTCAAGGGTGACGATCGGGGGCATATGTTGTTGGGCGCCGCTTTGAGCGGCCGAGCCATCGAAAACAGCATGTTGGGCGCGGCCCATGCTTGCGCCAATCCTCTGACAGCGCGGCACGGGGTGATTCACGGGAGGGCGGTGGCCTTTATGTTGCCCCACGTCATGCGGCTGAATGCAGCCGACCCGCCCGCGGCCCGGATTTATGACCGTTACTCCCAAATCCTCAAAGAGACGGGGATCTGCTCCCAAACCTTGATCGATTGGGTGGCCGATCTGGTTGGCAGAATCGAACAGCCCGAATTTGCCGCCGATGAGTCGGAGATACGGATATTGGCCTCGGCCGCGGCCACTCAATGGACGGGTCGGTTTAATCCCATTCCTCTCACAGTGAAAGGCTTTGCCGACCTGTATCGCTCCGCCTTCGCCATGCTGGAACCTGCTTGACCCGATTTGCCATGGGGAATTTTTCAGGAATGCTATCGCGAGGATTGATTGGGATTGGCCTGATTCTGTCCGCCGGTTGCGGCAAAACGAAAACCGCTTCCAGTGAGGATGCGCAACCGGTGTCGGCCACTGCCTCCACCTCTTGGTCCATGACGCGGGGCGGACCGGACCTGGGCGGAAGAATACAGGCCCCGGTTCCCAGAAATCCGACTATGAAATGGACGTTCGATGCCGGGGAAATGGTTAGCGCGGAAGCTGCCATAGCCCACGGTCGCGTCTACGTGGGCAATGAATACGGCGTACTCTTTGCCATCGATAATGATACGGGCAAGCAGGTTTGGAGGTTTGCCACCGAGGATGCCATTACGGCGGCCCCGGCGGTGAGTGACACGGCTCTTTTTCTTCCCTCCAACGACGGAACGCTTTACGCCCTCGACCCCGATTCGGGAACCGGGATCTGGCAATTTTCCACTGAGGACAAGATCAGCGCATCCCCGGTATTGGTAAATGATCCGGAGAGCGGGGATGCCTGGGTTTTGGTCAATGGCTACGATGGCGCCACTCGCTGCCTGGATGCCGAAACCGGCAACGTGGTTTGGGTATATGAAACGATGGACTTCATTAACGGATCTCCCGCCGTGGTGGATGGGCGATTTGTGGTATTCGGAGGGTGTGACGCCCAACTACACGTAGTAAATCTGGCGGATGGTTCTTTGGTCCGCATGATCCCGACCGAGGCGCAGGTAATAAATTCCATCGCGACCAGGGGCGCCATGGCCTATTGTGGAAATTATGCCAACCAAACCGTGGGATTCGACATCGCCGAGGGTAAGGTAACCTGGGTTTACCAAGACAGGAACCTGCCTTTTTACAGTTCACCCGGTGTGAGCGAAGAACTGCTCTTCATTGGTTCGAGAGACAAACACCTTCACGCCATCGACCAGGATTCGGGAATGGCGGCCTGGAAATACCGGACCGGGGCCCGGGTGGAAGGATCGCCCATCGTATTCGATGACGCGGTAGTCTTCGGATCCGATGATGGCCGCGTTTACGCCTTAAATCTCGACAGTGGGGAAGAGATATGGAAGCTCGATCTCGGTGAGGGGCTTTCCGCCTCCCCTGCTTTCGGTTACGGCAACATCGTCATTAGCGGAGAAGATGGAACCGTTTTTGCCCTGGGGGAGTCCGGATAAGCAACCCATTACCATCTGACACCATGGAAATTGAACAACCGCAACCGGCCAAAAGCGCGAAGACCTCCACCTTGGCGGGAAATTATTTTATTTCCAACTATCCGCCTTTTTCGTTCTGGTCGGAGGGCCAGAACGTGGAAGCGGAGATGGCCTTGAACTCCAAGCCGGGCCCGGAAGTCAAGTTGGGGCTCTACCACCACATACCGTTTTGCCGCAAGCGGTGCCATTTCTGTTATTTTCGGGTTTATACCGATAAGAACGCCAGGCAGATCAAGGAATACCTGGACGCCACCATTGCGGAACTGAAGGCGATGGCTGAACGGCCGCTGATCCGGGGGCGCAAACCTCACTTCGTCTACTTCGGCGGTGGAACGCCATCGTATCTGTCGGTCAGGCAACTGAGGGAACTGACGGACCGGATGAAAGCCTACCTGCCCTGGGATGAGGCCGAAGAGGTGGCCTTCGAGTGTGAACCCGGCACCTTGACACCCGGTAAATTGACCGCAGTCAAAGATATCGGGGTGACCCGTCTGAGCCTGGGAGTGGAAAACTTCGACGACCATATTCTGGTCATCAACGGACGGGCCCACCGCTCGCCCGAAGTATTCCGGGCCTACGAACGGGCCCGGGCAGAGCAATTCGACCAAATCAATATCGATCTCATTGCCGGCATGTTGGAGGAGACCGAAGAGAACTGGCAGCGTAACATCGAGCAAACCATCGATCTCGAACCCGACAGCGTCACCATATACCAGATGGAGATTCCCTACAACACGGGGATTTACAAGGAGATGGTCGCCAGTGGCACCCTGGAGGCGCCCGTGGCGGACTGGGAAACCAAACGGCGTTGGGTAAAGGAAGCGTTTGCCGCTCTGGAAGAGGCCGGTTACACTATAGCCAGCGGTTATACCGCCGTGCTCAATCCGGACCGGACAAAGTTCATCTATCGGGACGAATTGTGGAGTGGAGCAGACTTGATAGGCCTGGGGGTAGCCTCATTTTCCCACGCGGCCGGTGTCCATTATCAAAATTTAACTGAAATGGAACCCTATCTGGAGGCAATCGGGAAAGGGGTTCTGCCGATCAAACGGTCCTTCCGCACTACGGCTGAAGAACGCATGATACGGGAGTTCATTCTGCAGATGAAACTGGGCCGGGTGGATTTGGGCTATTTCCGGGAAAAGTTCGGCCAGGACGTGGGTCTACGGTTTGCCGCCCAACTCGGCAACCTGACCGAGAACGGATTTCTCAGGGTTGAGGACGATGAAATACGACTGAGCCGTGACGGCCTGCTTTGCGTGGATAGCATCCTGCACCAATTCTTCCTGCAGGAGCACCGCACCTCCAGGATCGTTTAATCCGGTTATCCCCACACCCTCGCCATGGTCGAAACTGTTTTTCAGAAAATGCCCGTGGATTTGCGTGAGTTCATCGAAAACAACTGCGCCTTGTCCATGGAGTCCTTCCGTCCGATCGAGCCGGCGGAAATGCCCCAACCCCAGCGAAAACTCCTGTGTCACGATGGTGACATGACTTCGACCCTGTCCGAATTTCATGGCGGCGTCTTGCAGGTGGAAGCGCTGCAGAAGAAGAACCGGAAGGGAACCTACATCCGCGAGGTCTATTTGCGAACGAGGGATGGGGGAATAATTGTCGAGTATGGGGTAATCGCCATTCTCCTGCAGGGTTTCGAACCCCAACAGAGGGAGCCGATCGAGCAGGACCGGGAACCCCTGGGAGGGCTTTTGCACCGATTTGAGATCGAATTCACCAGCGCCCCCCTCTGCTTCTTCTCTCTCAACCAAGACGCCGTTGCCCGGAATCCGGTGGCCGGATTCGGTCAACCCGAATATTACGGAAGGTTCAATGTATTGGCCAAACCGACCGGTCAGACCCTGGCCTGGATCATGGAAATCATCCCCGGAATATACTGATCACCCACACTGCGTCTAAAACCATTTCAGGCGGGCGATGATGGCTACCAGCAGGATGGCGTGGATGATGAGGGAAGCGATCAGGATGTAGCGGAATTTCTGGTTTTCCGTTTTGTGGTCGAACAGCCAAATGCCGATGAATCCGCCTGGGAATCCTCCCAGGAGGGCCAGGGTGTGAAACCACCGTTCGGGGATGCGTTTCCACTGTACCTTAGCCAGGAACTTGTCCAAGCCGAACAGCACCAGGGTCAGGATGCTGATGATGAGGTAACCCCTCCAAAGCAGACGATACATGCCGAGGTCAGGAAAGGAAGGCCGTCGCAAGCGATCGCCACTCTTCCTGCAAGGTTCCATTATGCCGTGGTTTTCCAGCCCGGTTGTACCAATAGGAAGCGTTGCTCAAATCCCCTTCCTTGCGGTGAAGGTAGGCATGCACCCAATCGCCTTCCGCGGATGCGGCCCGCTGACAAAGCTCGTGCGCCTTGTCCCAATCACCCTTGGCGTCCCACCAAAGGGCTTGAAGGCTGGCGGACAGGGTCGTATCCGGAGCGTCGTTGTCGGAGATGGTTTGAATGAATTCTGTCAGACTCATGGTTAAAAGGTTAATGAGTAGAATAAAGAGGTTCACTTTGTCGAACCTTCAAATCGTCGGGCCAGATCCCGGACGGCTTGGCGGACCTCCTCCGGTTGGGAGTTCGCCGCCATTGGTTGGCCGAAGTCGACCGATATGGGATAGGGAATTCGCTTGGGCATTTTCCAGAGGAACTTGCCGCGCTCGTAGCTGAAAATACTTCCCCAAACACCGCCCAGATTCACCGGGATTATCGGGTTGTCGAGACCCCGCATGATCCTGACAAATCCCCTTCGGAACGGCAGCAGATTTCCGGTGCGTGAAACCTGTCCCTCGGCAAAGATGCAGACAACTTCACCAGCCTTGATCCGCGCCGATGCTTCCCGGAGGGCTTGGACGATCCCGCGGGGCCGTTGTCCGGTGGGCATGGGAATGACTTTTAAAATTTTGGCGAAAGGTCTGATATACCAGGTCCTGTAGACCTCGTTCGACATGATGAACCGGACGGGACGGTCGATGGAGGCGAACAAGAGTAAAGCATCGACGTAGGATAGGTGATTGCAGACGAACAACACACCTCCCTTGTCGGGGATATGGTCCCGCCCCCGGATGCGAATGCGGTAAATGGTATTGGTCAGCAAGACCAGCAGGAGGCGAAGGAAAGAATCGGGCAGCAGCCATAGTACGTAGGCGGTGGCGGCGAGGGTGACGAATCCTACCACGGTGAAGATATTCGAAGTGCTCAACCCGAGGGTTTTCAGCCCGAAGTAGACCCCGGCGGCCAACAGGATACCCATCCACGAGAGCAAAGCCTGCATGGCGATTATGGAACCTTTTCTCCTTCTATCGGGCCGGTGCTGAACCAGGGCATTGATGGGAACGATATAAAACCCTCCGAAGAATCCCACGCATCCGAGGAAGAGGCCGAATTGGTGTGTGGGAAGTCCTGACTGGCCCATGAGAAAGCTGAATACCGATACCCCGATTGCTCCCAAAGGAATAAGTCCGGTTTCAATTTTTCGCTTTGAGATATACCCGGCAGCCAAACTTCCCAGACCGATGCCCACCGCCATCATGGCGAACAGAATACTGGTGTTGAAAAAGCTCAATTGCAGTTCGTTGCGGCCGTAAATCATTACCGCCTGCTGAACCAAGGCGCCCAAAAACCAGAAATAAGTGCTCCCCAGAACGGAAATGAGCAAGACGAAGTCTTTCCGCGCATAGGAGAACTGTTTCCAGAATTCCCCCAGGAAATTCAGGCGGTATTTTTTTGCCGGATCGGCAGGCGGCACCCGGCTGATTCCCCGACTGACCGTCAGGCCGGTAGCGGCCAGGGCGATAAGGATGAAGCCGGTGTTGACCTGATTGTCAAAGGCGTCAAACAAAAGCCCCCCGGCAATGGTGCCGAGAATGATGGAAATGAAGGTTCCCAGCCCTACGATGCCGTTGCCCCAAGATAATCGCTTTTCAGCCAGAAGTTCGGGAAGAAGGCCGTATTTGACCGGGCCGAAGAATGCGCTCTGGGCGCTCATCAGAAAAATGACCCCCATCAACAGATTGAGTTGTCCCAAATAGAGGCCGACCGCCCCCAGGGACATGATCAGGACCTCCCCGCATTTGATTCCCATCGCCACCGACCTTTTGCTGAACCGGTCCGCACAGAAGCCCCCCGCCATGGTAAAGAGGATGAAAGGAACGGCAAATAATGCCCCGATGAGCGATACCAACCTGTCCTGGTCCGACTCGTTCGGATAAAGGCTCATGGCCGAAAAAATCACCACGAATTTAAATACGTTATCAGAAAACGCACCCTGGCATTGGGTGACCCACAAACTCCAAAATCCTTTCAACCAATCTTTGGGCGGTCCTGATGGGGTCGTTTCGGGCATGGGCTCCATGGAGATTGAAAAATTGGACGGGCCTGAGAATTTTTCAATCGTGATCGATAACTTACCACGGATTACACGGATTGGCACGGATAAGGAGGAGGGAACCAAATATGGCCCCGGAGGCGCCAATTAGGAATTGGATCCACGAAGGACACGAAGGGGCACGAAGTAAATCTTGATCGTGATCGTGATCTTGATCGAAAATAAACCACTCTCTACTGAAAACTGGCGCCAACGGGCTCCTCTTGTGGAACCCCGTTGGCGTAAAAACCAGATCTATGAATTGGTTAATTCCTTTGCCCTCTCAGCGAGCTTTGCGAGAGTCAATTCCTAATTCCTAATTGGCGCCTCCGGCGCCTACCTCTGTGGTTTCTTCTTCCATTATCCTGCGGCTTGCCATGGCCGCGCAACCGGGTTACCGTTTGGCCCATTTCTTCGCTGGGGTGACCCAACCCCTTTTCAACTGTGAATCCGGCTGCTAAATCCATCATCAACCGCCTTTTGGTCGGAGGTACGCTGATGTTCCTCGGCGCCTTTGCCGGTCTTTGGTGGGCCATGGAACGGGATCCCGTGTGGCTGCCCTTGTTCAACGGGGAGGATTTGTCGGGTTGGACCGTGCGTTGCCTCGAAAGAGACAGGGGGAAGAACTTCTGGAGGGTTGAAAATGGGACCATCCTCTGTGATTCGATGGGCCATGGGGATCACGGCTCCATCTGGTTGCAGCAACTGCACGAATTCGGTGATTTCGAGCTGAAACTCAAGTTCAAAGCCTTCCGCGACTCACCGGGGAACAGCGGGGTCCAGGTGCGCAGCCGTTGGGAGTCTGCTGAGGGAGCTCCCGAAAAGGGGCGGATGCACGGACCGCAGGTGGATATACACCCTCCGGGCCCCTGGCGCACCGGTTTGATCTACGATGAAACGAAAGAGGTGCAGCGGTGGATCAGCCCGAGTTTACCCGATTGGAGGATTCAACCCTCGGAGGGGCCGGAGAAATGGTTGTTTTATTACGCAGACGATCCCAATCCCTGGAACGAAATGGTCATTCGTTGCCAGGGTAACCGTATCGTCACAACCGTGAACCGCATGCGTATCTCCGAATTCAATGGAGATGGGATATTAGACGACGCCAGCCATAGGAAATACGGGGTGGGGGTTTCGGGATTCATCGCCTTACAGCTCCACAGTAAAGATGAATTGAGGATTCAATTCAAAGACATCTTCATCAGGGAGCTTTGACAGGAGACAAACCGATCGGGAGAGCTTTTCGAAACCAGGCCCATGCGTAACGCCCTTTTCTGCCTCCAGCTTTCGGTATGCTGGTTCTCAACCATCCCGTTGTTTTCCGGCTTTGAAGATCCGGCGCCGCCGCAAGTCAATATTCTGGCGGACATCACCCCGCCCAGTCCCCAAGTTCAAAGCGAACTGACCTTCTACCAACCTCCCAAACCGCTTTCTCCTGACGCCCAAACTGCGGACTGGAGGGATTTCCTGGGGCCCACCCATAACGCTCATTCACCCGAAACCCATATATTGAAGACCTTTGGCCCCGACGGTCCGGCCAAGGTTTGGGAAGTGCGGCGCGGCGCCGGTTACGCCTCAGCCGCCGTGGTAGGGGAACGACTGATCATTTTTCACCGAACCGGCGGGGAAGAAGTGGTGGAGTGCCTGCAGGCCGAATTTGGGCAAAGGTATTGGAAATTTGCCTACCCTTCCAACTACGTGGACCGTTACGGGTTCGACAATGGGCCGCGCTGCCAACCCATTTCGGATGGCCGTTACGTCTACACCCTGGGAGTCGAGGGTCGGCTCCACTGTCTTGAACTGACCACCGGACGGGTGCTCTGGAAACGAAATCTAAGAACCGAGTTCGACCTCACCCTCGATTTCTTCGGCGTCGGCGGCGCTCCCCTGTTGGAAAATAACCTCCTCGTCGTCAACCTCGGATCACCCGGAGGTCCTTGCGTGGCCGCTTTCGACAAGCACAGCGGGAAAATGGTGTGGGGCGCGGGGGACGAATGGGGCCCCAGCTATGCCTCCCCCGTCCCGGCCCATACCGGAGCGGGCCGGCGAATATTCGTCTTCGCGGGCGGGGAAAGCAGGCCTCCCACCGGGGGTTTGATGATCATCGATCCGGAAACCGGGCAAGTGGAATGTCGTTTCCCCTGGCGTGGCCGTCGTTATGAATCGGTCAATGCATCATCTCCCGTGATCGTGGACAATCGGGTATTCATTTCCGAATGCTATGGCGCGGGGTCGGCGCTGTTGGAAATCCGGGAGGATGGTTCCTGCCGGGAGGTCTGGAGCAACGAATTCCTCAATACCCATTTTATGACCGCCGTGCACAAAAACGGTTATCTCTACGGGATAGACGGCCACGGCCCTCGCAACGCCCCGCTCGTCTGCGTCGAATTGAAAACCGGCAAACAGATGTGGCGCCACGAACCGACCTGGTTGGCCGAGGTGACCACTGCCGGCGGTTCGCAATCCTACCCGCTCGGGCCCGCCCTGGCCTCCCTTTTACGGGTAGATGGCCGATGCCTGGTATTGGGCCAGTACGGCCACTTGGCCTGGTTGGACCTCAACCCGGAGGGGTACCGGGAACTCGCTCTGAGCCACCTCTTTCTGGCTCGGCAGACCTGGGCCATGCCCACATTGAGCAGGGGCCTTCTCTACGTCGGTCAAAACGACCCAGGCCTGGATGGCAGCTCAACCCGGTTCATTTGCTACGACCTCAGGCGCCCAAGGGCGCCAATTAGGAATTAGGAATTAGGAATGGAAAGGCACGGAGAGGGTTGGCGCCCGGTGGAGAGTGAAGAGTGGTTAGTGGAGAGAAGGGGAACGGCGCGATGTCACGATCAAGATCAGGATAAAACTTTGTGGCTATCGAATCCCTATCCATCCGTGTTACTTGTCCTGCCGCAGCCTCTTGACCTGAAGTACCTTTGCGAAGCATGGTAGCGTTGCGAAGCACGGTTTGGCACCAACGGCGCTCTTCCCCCTCATTTGCGTTCTTGGCGAGCTTGTCAATGGCGGTTTAAAATTGACCCAGTACGGGCGGTTTAAAATTGACCCACCCTTAGGCAGAGAGATCACGGTTGTTGATAGGTTGATTGAGTTAGGTTGTTGATGTTTGTGGTGATGCCTGCCAGGCGCTTTTCTTT
>JAJDZZ010000088.1 GCA_022824405.1 Opitutales bacterium | reverse complement strand
AAAGAAAAGCGCCTGGCAGGCATCACCACAAACATCAACAACCTAACTCAATCAACCTATCAACAACCGTGATCTCTCTGCCTAAGGGTGGGTCAATTTTAAACCGCCCGTACTGGGTCAATTTTAAACCGCCATTGACAGGCCGTCCATGGGGGGATTGTCGCCTACGATGGCTATGCGGTGACCCCGTACCTGTATAAGGACGCCGGCTGGGAAGAACATAATACCACCGCCATATACGTCGCCGGCAATGGGATCGTCTATTGCGTGACCAAGCAATTCGGAGCTTGTCTGAAGGATGGTGAGTGGACGCGCCTGTTTGAAATTGAAAATGAACTGTACAGCTATTCATCCAGCAGTCGTATTGCCGAGGCCGCTGATGGCAGCATCTGGATTGCCTCCCGCAGCGGATTATTCCGGGTCGAGGGAAATCGAGCCACGAAGGTGGAACTGGAATCCAATTCCTTTTCATCCTTGATGATCGACCGGTCCAACCGGCTTTGGCTGAGTGAGATTACACGTCGTGAAATCCTCCGGATCGATTTGGATAGCGAGACAGGGCTCCCTCAAGGAGATCCATTTCGAATAGTGACGCGCGCTGTGAAGTCCACGGATTTCATCGTTGAGTTTACCGAAGGTAGCGGGGGTCGGATCTGGATCTCGGCCAACAGCGATCTTCATGCCTTGCGACAGGTTGAAGGCAATACGGTGACGGATGTGCTTGGAAGCTGGTCGGGTTTTGGTCCGACTGTTCAACGCTATATCCTTGAGCGCAAGGATGGAACCTTGTGGGTAGTTACCCAGACCTTGATAGCCGAGTACCGGAATAATGAATGGATTTTTCACGACATGGGAGAATTTGCCACCTGGTTTTCCTTTATGTATCCATTTGATGAGGACACGTTGATATTAGGTGGGTATACGGATAAGACCTACCGCTTCGATGTCTCGTCTACCAAGTGGATTTCCTTCAATGAACTGAATTTCCAATGCCAGGATGGAGAAGGAAGAGACTGGTTTATTTCACAAAACAAACAGATCGTCCGCTTCGATCCCAGAGACGATAGTTGGATAGCATATGATGATTCCGATGGCGTAATCGATCGGCCCATCCGAATGGTTGTTACCGAAGACGGCTTGATTTGGGCAAGTGGCAGTCACAATGGATTGGCCGCTGTTTGCTGGTACGGGGATGGATTCTGGTCGAGAAACGTTCATGAAGAATTTGCTCCCACCATTGCCTACCATGCGGTGCACGAAGGGACGGATAAGGTTCTGTATTTTGGTTCCGATTTTCCGGAGCCGAATAGCGATGACTACAATGGTGGCTTGCTCAAATACTGGGTAGAGGAGGGAAAGGTTGAATTCTCCTATGACTACCCTCCAACGGTTCCCAAGGGAATTCACCAGATTGCACAAACGCTCGACCAGAAATTGTGGATGTGTAACGCATCGACTTTGCTCGTAAAGGAAGGACCACAGCGGGCTGAACCGGTAGGAGAAGAATTCGTCGGCAACTGGGTCGATAACCTGTCCGTCGACAAAGCCGGAAACCTTTGGGTTCTGGCTTGGCGTACGGGCGTATCCCAATGGGTGGATGGCAAGTGGAAGTGGCATACACTCCCTTCGAACATTCGAGGCGATAAGCCGGCAGCGATGCTCGCTTTGAAAGAGAGTGCGGATGTCTGGGTGGCTACCAATGAAGGCCTGAGTCGCTTTGATGGGAAAACCTGGTTTACCCATGCCCGGCTACCGGAACTGCAATTCGTGCGTAACAAATGCAGGCTGGTGAGTTCGAAGGATGGCTCACTCTGGATCAATATCGCAAGTGATGTATGGCACAAGAACTCATCTCCATTCGAGGTATTCAGGGACGAGCCGTTCATGACGATCAGGTACTCGGCGGGCAATCAGGCGCCGGATACTGATATCGTACACGGTGAACCATCGATTATTGAATCAGGAAATGCCTTGATCAGTTGGTCCGGGATGGACGTTTGGTCAGACACTTCCCCTTCAAACCTGCATTACTCTTACAGGATTAATCAGGGGCCCTGGTCGTCATACCAAATGGAATCCCAAGTTCTGTTGGAGTCTTTGGAATCGGGAGACTACGTGTTTGAAGTTCGGGCGCGCGATTTGGATTGGAATGTCGATCCGACGCCTGCTGTTTTCGCCTTTTCGGTCACTCCATTTCTATGGAAGCAACCCTGGTTTATCCTGCTGATGCTGGTGGGCTTCGGCGCCATCGTTGGCATTGCCCTGCTTCTGGAGAGAATGCGGGTGAAGCACCTCATCGCCATCGAGGAATTTAAAATCGATTTCTTTACCAACATTTCCCACGAGCTGCGGACACCGCTTTCGGCCATTATCGGCCCCCTGGAAAGCATGATGAAAAAGAAATCGGCCGACCCATTGAAGGGCAGTCTGGACATGGTCTATCGCAATGCCCGCCGAATGTTGGCTCTGGTTAACCAACTGTTGGAATTCCGCAAGGTGGAGCTGGGCAAGCTTAAATACGAACCGGTGCGGTCCGATTTGATCCTGTTCCTGAAGGATGTGATTTACGCCCACACCAACCTGTGGGAAAGGAAGGCGCAGCAATTCCAGCTTAACACGCGCTCCGAGCACCGGATCTGCTGCTTTGATCCGGACAAACTTCAGCACATCGTCACCAACCTGATTTCCAATGCCATCAAATACACGCCTCAATCAGGTGAATTGGCGGTCAGGATCGACATAGAAGAAAAGGGTCCCCGAGGAAGTTTCCTGAAAGAAGCCTTTAATGCCGGAAATGAAGGAAGCCCATGGCTACGGCTGGTCGTCGAGGACAGCGGCATCGGGATTGCACCCGAACGCCAGGAAATGATTTTCAAACCCTTCTACCGGGAAAAGGATCACCAAAAGGATTACGTGGGCTCCGGCATCGGTTTGGCCTATACCTTTGAACTGGTGAATTTGT
This sequence comes from Opitutales bacterium, assembly GCA_022824405.1. Lineage (GTDB taxonomy): Bacteria > Verrucomicrobiota > Verrucomicrobiia > Opitutales > UBA2995 > JAABVD01. The sequence goes on along the minus strand of JAJDZZ010000088.1, from coordinate 45,181 downwards.
GGGGCGGTGCGATCGATGTGGAGAGTCCCATCGATACGTGGAAGGACCGTCATCCCGGGACGCGTTTTACCGTATACCTTCCCCTGGTGGAGGGAGATTCCTCGTCTGAACCGGTTTCCAGCTTCGTGGCCAAGCCGCTCGAACCGGATGAGGATGAAATTTCGGACGCCATGGATGATAACGCGGTTGAGGCAGTTCCAACCAGTGTGCTCGTCGTGGATGACAATGCCGACATCCGCGAATTTCTGGAAACGGAATTATCGGAGCAATACAAGATTCTGACTGCTGAAAATGGTCGGGAAGGCTTTGATGCGGCGAAAGAATTTCATCCCGATCTGATTCTGGCCGATTTGATGATGCCGGTTATGGACGGCCTGAAAATGTGCTCACTTCTGAGGACGGATAAAGAGACGAGTCATATCCCGATCCTGATGCTGACGGCGCGACGGTCGGACGAGTTTCGCATCAAGGGAATTGAACATGGCGCGGACGATTACTTCTCCAAGCCGGTCAATATCGAGCTGCTCAAAGCCCGCATCCACAGCCTGCTCGAATCGCGCCGCCTGCTACGTGAGCGATTTACTCGACAGATTATCATACAGCCGGAGGAAATCACGGTTACTCCCTTGGACGAACAATTCCTGCGCAAGGCCATCGCTATCGTGCAGAGGCACATGCGTGACGAGGATTTCGACGTGGATACCTTTTCGCGAAAAATGGGTGTGGCCCGAGCTTCGCTTTACCGTAAGATGAAAGCCACGGTGGGCGAAGCACCCTATAAATTTATCCGTTCCATGCGTCTGAAACGGGCCGCACAGTTGCTTAAATCGGGAAACTACAATGTAAGCCAAGCCATGGAACAAGTGGGCATTGAGGGCTTGAGCCATTTCGGGAAAATCTTTAAAGAGGAGTTTGGGGTAACCCCTTCCGAGTACCGCCATCTGAAGGAAGGGAAACGTGCAGTCGAGGAACCCAGCCTGCTGGATCAATCAGTCTAGTCAGACGTCCGGCTAGCTGGATTTAACCTTCCCCTTGACCCCTTATTAAGTAAGACTGATTTTACATTATGCTTACAACAGTGTCGAGCAAAGGACAGACGGTTATTCCGGCTGCGATTCGGGAAATGGCCCGGATTAGGCCCGGGGATAAGTTGGAAGTCGGCTGCAGCAATGGCCTGATAGTCATGCGCAAGCGCAGGCCCCTGACTGCTGCCAGGGTCAGGAAATTGCTAAGAACTGGCTATGCTCTCCCTAAGCTTGAAGAAGAGGATGAACTTGTAGTGGAGGAGGCTGTGGCCCGTATCCGCCAACGCAGGACTGTATGAACGACTTGGGAATTGGGAATCTTGGTGAGAGTCCATTTCTAATTCTTCCATCCTTGGTAATCCTAAAACATCGCCGCTTTGCTGCTGGATGCCTTCTCCTTCGCCTTGAAGGTCTACCGCGTGACAGGACGGCAACAGGAAATTATTTAAAAAATCCTGCTCGCGAAGCGATCCTGTTCCGGCGAAGCCGGATCAAGCGACCAAAGGAAGCGTTGTTAAATTCCTGATCTGTGCTCATCCGTGTAATCCGTGGTTCTTAAAATTATGAAAACAAAACTTGAATTACTGGTGCGTTGTCTCTTGGCGCTCTTTTTCTTCCTGGGCCTTAACCTGCTCCAGGCAAAGGATGATAAAGAAGACCTTCCCCAGGTCCTGATCATCGGCGATTCCATTTCCCTGGGGTATACTCCCGTCTTGCAGGGCATGCTCCGGGGGGAGGTAGACATACGGCGGCCTCTCAACGATGGGGGAGGGTGGATCAATTGCGAGGGGACCAGGAAGGGCGTGCAAATGATTGATGAGTGGCTGGCTTTGGGCGATTTCGACCTCATCCATTTCAACTTCGGTTTGCACGACCTGAAGCACGTGCATCCGGAAACGGGTCGCAACAGTACCGACCCGGCCCATCCGCAACAATCGGATATCAGGCAATACGAAGCCAATCTCAAAGTCATCGTCCGCAAGTTGAAGGCCAGTGGGGCCGAGCTCATTTTCGCCACCACCACTCCCTATCCGGACAAACCTGGAGGTCCGCTTCGCAGAGCGGATCAGCCGGCCAAGTATAATGGGGTGGCCGTGAAAATCATGGAGGAGAACGGCATCATCATAAACGACCTTCACGGCTTCGTCCTGCCGCGAATGGAAGCACTGCTTCTACCGAACAACGTGCACTTCCGGCCGTCTGCCAATCTCGAGCTGGCCGGAATCGTGGCCGAACACATTCGGAAGGCCCTGAGGCGCCAAGGCGCCAATTAGGAATGTGGAATGAGGAATGAGGAATTAAATTTGAGATGCTGAGAAAGAAAGGTTAACCATAGAGGACTCAGAGATAAAAAAGGCTGAAGGCTGAACGAATGGATTCTCGCAAAGGGCGCAAAGAGGGGGAAGAGGCGTGCCAAGGAGGAATTGACTCTCGATAAGGCCGGAAATCCGTGCTCATCCGTGTAATCCGTGGTTGATCCTCTTCTTGGATACGAAGCTTGTATTTTCAGGGCTAATTCAGTTTAAATGCTCACGTGAGCCACCGCTATTGGATACAACTTTTTTTGCTGGTTCCGTTATTCGGCCCGTTACTCTGCGGCGAAGAACCATACGTATTCGAGGACGTGCTCTATTCCGGTTCCACCGGCAGCAGGGGTTTTGGCCGTTCCGCCATCTCCGAAGATCCGGTTTTCCACAAATATGTGATGGGGGATCTCTCAGCGCCGGTGGAAGGGGAATGGGCCGGAACGAATTTCCGAGGAGAAGAAGTCAGTTGGAAACGGATCGAGATGGACGAAGGTGGGGTGTTTCAATTGGAAAGGACCTTTGGCGGCTGGATATACCTGACCCTCGATGCAAAGAAAGAAGAAACGGTCATTCTCCAGTGCAACGGGAACTCCGAAATATTTGTGAATGGGGTTCCGAGAGGCGGGGACGTCTACGGACGGGGCTGGATGTTGCTGCCAATCGACCTGAAGAAGGGAAGAAACGAGTTTTGGTACAGGGTTTCCCGGGGCCGAAATAAGGGGGTCGGTATTGCGAAACCGGACAAGGCCGTCTATCTCACGGCTCTCGATCCCACCCTGCCCGATCTTCTGACCCATGAAATCGATGAGAAGCGGGGAGCCGTTCGCGTGGTCAACGCCGGCAAACAAACCCTTCGCGAATTGAGGATCGTATCGAACGTGGCCGGTAAAACGGCCAACACCCGGGTGCGTGAAACCGTCCCGCCCATGACGACTCGGAAGATTCCCTTCCGGCTCTACGACGGAGCCAACAGCCCGGGAAAACAGGCCATGGAAGTCAGTCTGTACCAGGAAGACAGGCTTTTGGACCGGATTGTTCTGGAACTTGAAGTAAAGGAACCGACCAAGCAATACCGGCGCACTTTCATTTCGGACATCGACGGCAGTCTCCAATATTACGGCGTCAGGCAGGGTGGCGCCGAGACCGGCCGGAAACCGGCTCTCTTTCTTTCCGTGCACGGGGCCAATGTGAAAGCCATCGGCCAAGCCGGCGCCTACCAGAACAAGGACTGGGGACACGTTATCGCCCCCACCAACCGACGCGAGTTCGGCTTCAGTTGGGAAGATTGGGGTCGTCTGGACGCCATGGAAGTCCTGGCCCATGTGGAAAAAGCCTACGGAACCGATCCGGTCCGCACCTACCTGACCGGGCACTCCATGGGAGGTCATGGGGCCTGGCATCTCGGCGCCACTTATCCCGACCGCTGGGCCGCTATCGCGCCCATGGCCGGTTGGCGCTCCTTCTTCTCCTATGGCAGGTCAACCGAACCGACCGAACCCTCCCCCTTGGAAATCATGCTGCAACGCGCGGCCAATCCCAGCCGCACCTTGGAATTAGCCAGGAATTACCTGCAGCATGGGGTATTTATCGAACACGGGGAGATCGACCAAACGGTTCCAGTGAGCGAAGCCCGGTATATGCGCGAACTCCTGGGAACTTTTCATCCGGATTTCGCCTACCACGAAGAGCCGGGAGGCGGGCATTGGTACGGGGTGGACCACCAACGGACTTTTGATTTCTTCAGGACTCGTTCCTTGAAGGATATCCGGGATCTCGACGTCCTCGAATTCAGATCGGCCAGCCCCGGAGTCTCGGCCACCTGTCGCTACATCACCCTCTATCAGCAGGAGGAATCGTTCGAATTTTGTGGAGTTGTAGCCAAACAGACCATCCGGTCCCGTCGGCAGAGACGGTTCGAGGAGGACATCGCGGAGCGCAAAATCGAGATCGATACGGAGAACCTGAAAATTTTTAAAGTCGATTTGGAACACTGCCGTAACCTGACCCGATTGACGTTGGAAGTGGACGGCCAGTCTCTGGAAAATCTGCCTTGGCCGGGGACCAGTGAAGTGTGGTTGGAAAAGCGGGGAGAGATTTGGACCCTGATCGATAAACCAACCGATTCCCGGGAAAAGAATCCAAAGCGTTACGGAGGATTCAAGGATGCCTTCCGGCATGGCATGTTGTTCGTCTACTCCACTAACGGAAGCGAGGAGGAAACTACCTGGTCTTACAACAAAGCCCGTTTCGATGCCGAAACCTTCTACTACCGGGGCAATGGCGCCATGGACGTCATTCCCGATAGCGAATTCACTTTGCGAGACACCAAGGATCGCTCCGTCATTATCTACGGCAATGCCTCTACCAACCAAGCTTGGCCGCTGCTTCTGGAGGAGAGTCCCGTTCAAATCAGCCGCGGGCAACTGCAGGTCGGCCAACGCACCTTGAAGGGCAGCGGGTTCGGCATCTATATGGTCCGGCCCCGCAAGGACAGTGCCGTGGCCTCGGTGGGGGTCGTCGCGGGAACGGGCCTTGCCGGAATGAGGACGGTGGATCCCAACCGTTATTTCAGCGCCGGGACAGGTTACCCGGATTTGCTCATCCTCACCCCAGAAACCTATGAGAGGGGAATAGAGGGAGTAAAAGCGGCTGGATACTTCGGCAACGATTGGTCCATCGCCAACGGATCCATTGTCTGGTCGGCGGATGAGCGCTAATCCTTGAAACGCTCATCCTCGGGGTTGCCCCCGCTCAGAATATAAGCCACCAAGTCGAAAATCTCCTCTTTTTCCAGAAGGTTCAAAAGACCTGGAGGCATGGGTGAAACCGGAGACGGGCTGATGCTCTTTATCTGTTTGCGGTCCAACCCGATTCTCTGGTCGGGATTGGCCAAGTCGGTATTGATCCGGATCGTGTCCCTGCTCAGGTTTACTATGATTCCATGATGTGTTCGACCATCGAGTTCGGTCACCTGCACGGGAACAAACTGTTCGTTGATTTCTTTGCTGGGGTTAATAATTTGATCGAGCAAGTCTCGGGGTGCATAACGGTGGCCGGACGAGGTCAGGTCAGGTCCGTTAGCGCCGCCTTCGTTGTTGAAGCGGTGACAGGAGAAGCAGGCGGTTGCCGCAAACATTTTACGGCCCCGCTCGAAGTCCCTTCCCCTCATGCGGTCGCTCACCCCGGAGAGAGCATCCACCGTCCAATTGGTCGAGGTGGTTCGACCCGCCAATGTGGCCGTGGCGGCTTCCAGGGGCGATTTTGCTTCGGGCTTTCGCGTGAGAATTTCTGCCAAGTCGATTTTTTCCCTTTCGGAAAGCGTGGCTACTGCGTCGGCCCGGATGCGGGTCATGAATTGGATAAAACTGGCGCCTCCGCGATAGTTGGCCGCTTTGAGAAACCACTCGAAATACTCGGTGCGCAGAGCCTTGTCCCAACCATTCCTCAACATGCGCAGTGAACGGGCATACTCCATCTGCTCTTCCTGGGTGATGGCGGCATTCAACAGACCGATAGTTTTTCGGGCCGCGCTGGGTGCCTGCAGGTAAACCAGGGCCTCGCAAAGCAGGCGGTTCGATTCCTGGGTCCGGGCTGGAAAATGGGGATCGAGTTGGTTGACGATCTTGCTGACCAGATCGTCCTCGGGACGTCCGAACCGGTTCAGGGCCACGTGATAGGTGCGCACGAGGGCTTGGCGGTTGCGTTCGGAGAGGGTTCCATAGTCGATCTCCGCCAGCGCCGTTAGGATTCGATCGCGTTGCGCGGGGTTTACCGGCGGGTCGGATTCCTCGCGATGGAAAGGATCGGTTCCCCAAACCCGGGTGAGGGCCAACAAGGACTGAATCTTGTGGCCGTGACGTTTTTCGCGAAATGCCCTGTCGCTCCACTTGCTTGGCGGCTGGCTTTCCAGGGCGGCGCGGGCGGCGTTGCGGATGAAGGGATCGTCATGATCCAAATGATCCCAAGCGAGAGGAATGGCCTCGTTCCCCATCCTTCCATGATAGCTTTCCAGGCTTCTTCGCAAAGCGCGGGCTCTTTGTCCATCCGTTCCGGCAAACACCGGAGAGGTGTCCTCGTCACCCGTATAGGTAACGCGATAGAGCCCGGATTGTACCCGGCGACCGCCAATGGTGAAATACATGGCTCCGTCGTCCAGATGGATGACCAAGTCGGTCAAGGGCAGGGGAACCCCCGAAAGGAAATTTTCCTTTTCTCCCGTGTAGCTGGAGCCCTTTGGCTCCAAGTGGACCGCGTAAAGTTTTCCCCAGCTCCAATCCTGGATAAATAGGGCTTTCTGGTATTTGGCCGGGAATTTGGCCCCGTAGCCGAAGGAAATCCCAGTTGGCGATCCCGGACCGATATCGACAGACGCCGGGAGGCTGTCCGCGTACCAATCGGCCCATTTTCCCGTTCCGTTTCGCCAACCGTAGTCGGATCCGCTGACTACGTGATTCACCCGGGTGGGGCGGTACCAAGGGGTGTTGAAATCGTACTCCATGTCCGCGTCATAGGTGAAGAGTTCACCGTCGGCATTGAAGTCGGCATCGAAGATATTGCGGTAGCCCGAAGAGTAGACTTCCCAATGGTTTCCGTCCGGAGAGACTTTGTAAATGATCCCCCCGGGAGCTAAACGGTGGCGGTTGTGTCCGCGACCATCCGGCATACGGGGAAGGAGGTGGTCTTCGCCCCAATTGTTGGAAATGCGGTAAACATCGGCGAGGACAGGTTCCGCATTGTTGCCGCAGATGAGGAATATGGATTTGCCGTCGGGAGCGAGTTTGACGGCGTGGACTCCGTGATCCCCCCGGGCAGAAATGTGCCGAAGCAGTTGCACGCGGTCGAGCTGATCGTCCCCATTGGAATCGGTCAGGCGGTAGAGACCCGACTTACTGCTATCCTCGTAATCGTTAACGCCAACGTAGAGCGAATCGAAGGCCCAAAGCATACCGTTAACCGCTCTGATTTTGGCGGGAATTTCCTCGATGTCAGCAGGATCGAGTGGTTTGCCCGGGGCTGGGGCCGGAAAGCGGTAAAGCGGACCGAATTGGTCGCTGGCAATAAGGCGATTTTTGCCGTCGAGCCCGAGATTCACCCAGGAGCCTTGAGTATCTCCGGGCACGGAGTAGAGGAGTTCGACCTGGAACCCTTCCGGAACGGTTATCTTGTCGACCGGTGTGGCCCGGTTTTCGTTGACCGCCAGTCCTTCGGGGAGCCCGTTATTTTTTTTTTGACGGCTGGGCGAGAGCAGCTCCGATGGTTTCACGTGCTTCCGCACCTCGCAGGTGTTTAAGCGCGATGTCTTTTACCTCAACGGCCATGGGCGGACCCTGGTGCAATTGTATGCCAATGGCGCCGGATGCAGCAGTGGACGGATCGCGGTCTACGACGTCGACGGTCACTACCCCGTTGATGAGGTGGATATGACGTTTGTTGACCGCAATAACCTCGTATTCATTCCATTCGGACAAATCGAAATTGGGTTCCTGGCCCAGTTGGCCGGTGACCTTGGGAGTAGTCCTGCCCTTGGCATTCACTTGTTTCGATACGGTAACTTTCTGACCGCGTTGGGCTATGATGCCACGGCCGGTTTTTTCGCTGTAATACATGCCCTGGTATTCGAGCTTGGGATGAACGTCCATTTGCGGGCCGGAGAGCGCATGGGAGATGCCCTCGATATCCTGGGCCCGGTACATGATCCCCGAATTATTGTTCCCCATCAACTTGAGTTTCACCTTCAAATGGAAATTGGCGGGCTTGGAATCCCGGTGGATGAGGAAGGTGTTGTTTTCGATGGTATGACCTTCGGTCGATCCCACGATGATTCCGTCCCTTACTTCCCAAAGCTCGGTATTTCCTTCCCAGCCATCCAGGTCCTTACCGTTGAAGAGCGAATCGAAACCGTCTTGGGCTCGGAGACCCGAGCCGATGAAAAGGAATAGGGCCAGCGTTCCGGCCAACAAAAGGCGGCCGGTAAATCGAGAAAATATGTAGAAATATGCGGTCATCATCTTTAAAGGTAAAAATACGGTATATTTTTCATCATTTCTCAAGCCTGTTCTTCCTCCCTTTGCCGGTTGAGGCTTATCGGGGCAGCCGCTATTCTGTTGGCGCTGCCTGCCATTCAGCCGCCAAGCGGCGATGTCTTGGCCGGCGCCGACTGGGCTCGGTAACCTTTCTCCAGGCAGGGGGAAAGTCGCGGGAAGATTTATGCCTTCTTTTTTTTCTTTTCTCGTTGATATTTGCGTTCGGTTGAATTCTCTTTCAGGAAACAAGGAGATGTTATGGCCTATATAGTAACAGGTTTATGTATCGATTGTAAGTACACCAGCTGCGTGGACGTTTGCCCGGTGGAAGCTTTCCACGAAACGCCGGACCGGCTTTATATCAACCCGGATACCTGCATCGATTGCAACGCCTGCGTCGATGAGTGCCCGGTGGAAGCCATTTACGCTGAAGATGAATTGCCGGATGAATATGAGGAATGGATCGATTTGAACGCGGAAGCGGAAAATTATCCGGTAATTGCCATCTCACAGGATCCTCTGCTGGGGCCCAATTGCGTCGATCCCGACGCGGCCTAGGATTTATACAGGGATACATCGATTTTGAGTAGGACGAATTGTTGACCTGCTCGCCTTTACTATCTCGCCCAACCATGAAATCCGTGGTTATCGGCAGGGTTGACCCCTGGCGCGCACAAATTACCGGGATGAGAAATTGATTCTTGTTTCAAATTATGAAATTTGCCCTCTGCAACGAAACCTACCGGGGATGGTCCTTTGAGAAAGCCTGCCGGCACATGGCCTCGACCGGATACGACGGGGTGGAAATCACCCCCTTCACCCTGGCTGACGATCCACGAAATCTGACCGAAAGGGAGGCCGGACGCATCGGCAGAATCGCAACCGAAACCGGATTGGAAGTGGTTGGACTCCATTGGTTGCTGGTAAAACCCGATGGCCTTCACCTCACCACAACGGATGACGCCGTCAGGTCCGAAACCGCCGACTTCGCCAAGCACCTGGCCCGCTTGTGTGCCGCCATGGGTGGAAAAATAATGGTATGGGGAAGCCCGAAGCAGCGCGACCTGGAAGATCACTGGGACTACGACCTTGCCGTCAATCGCGCCGCAGAGGTATTGCGTCAGGTGGGTGAAGTGGGTTCCGCCGTGGGGGTTACGGTCGCCATGGAGCCCCTTGGACCGTCCGAAACCAATTTCCTCAACACGGCCGAGGAAACTATCCGGTTAATCGAGAAGGTCGATCATCCCGCAATTCGCCTGCACCTGGACGTCAAAGCCATGAGCGCCGAAGAAAAACCGATCCCGCAAATTATCAGGGAGAGCGCCGGACATCTCGTCCATTTTCACGCCAACGATCCCAATAAACGCGGTCCCGGCTTCGGCAAAGTGAAGTTCGAACCCATCGCGGCCGCGCTCGAGGAAATCAATTACCGTGGGTACGTCTCCGTAGAAGTCTTCGACTATTCACCCGATCCGGAGACCATCGCTTGCGAAAGTCTGGCCTATTTGCAAAAGACCTTCGCAGCTGTTTCATGAAACCCCATTCCCCATTCCTAATTGGCGCGCCTCAGCGCGCCTTCCCATCTGTGGTTAAGTACTTGATGATCTGCCTGATTGGGCTCTGCGGTTTCCCGTTTTTCCTCTCATCGGCCTTAACCCAGCCCAACATCGTCCTGGTCATGGCGGACGACATGGGCTACTCCGACCTGGGATGCTACGGCGGCGAAATCGAAACCCCCAACCTGGACAAGCTGGCCCGGGCCGGAGTCCGTTTCACCAATTATTACGTCAACAACATGTGTTGGCCCACCCGGGCCAGTCTGCTCACCAGCCTTTATCCCAAAACCGCCATGTTGGGCGGTTCCTCCACGCAAGGGTTTCGCCCCGGCATCATCCTCCTCCCCGAGGCCTTGGGAAAAACAGGATACAAATCCTACATGGCGGGGAAATGGCATTTGTCCGATCCGAAAAAGCCCGATGGCCCCAGCGCTCCGCACCGGCGCGGGTTCGACAAATCCTACAGCACCTATTGGGGAACCTCCGATTTCTTCGCTCCGGCCGATTTGAACCTCAACGGGCGGAACATGGAGCATGAATGGCAAGGCAATCCCGATTACTACTACACCGAGGCCATCACCGATTATTCCCTTCAATTCCTCAAAGAGCACGCCGCCGACCCCGCATCCTCCGCCCGGCCCTTCTTTCTCTACGTGGCTTACAATGCGGCCCACTGGCCCCTGCACGCCAAACCCGGCGATATCGAGCGCTACAAGGGCCGTTTTTCCATGGGGTGGGATAAACTCCGTCGGCAGCGCCACGACCGCATGAAAAAACTTGGGGTAGTCGATCCCGATTGGAAGCTCTCACCCCGAAATCCCAAAGTACCTGCCTGGGAAGACGAAGAACACAAGGCATGGCAAGAGCGGCGCATGGAAGTCTACGCGGCACAGATCACCTGTATGGACCGCAACATCGGCCGTATCATGCAACACCTCGAAGAGACGGGAACATTGGAGAATACCCTGTTCATCTACCAACACGACAACGGGGGCTGCCACGTCGAGTACCCGCCTAAACGCACCGGTTCCTGGACCAAACCCTTCACTACCGACGGCAAAAAAACGCCCGTCACCCCGGGCAACCTCCCCCACATCATGCCGGGCGCTCAGTCCACCTGGCAATCCTACGGCTATGGCTGGGCCAATGTATCCAACACTCCCTTTCGGCTCTACAAGCAACACGACCACGAGGGCGGCACCCGTTCACCTCTCATCATTTACTGGCCCCAGGGATTGGCCTCCAGTCTGGTCGGTGGCCTGTCCCGGCAAGTAGTGCACGTCATGGATCTGATGCCGACCCTGTTGGAGGCCGTCGGAGCCGACCCCAGCGCCCCGGCCGGTAAACTGGCTTTCGAGGGGAGATCGTTTCTACCTCTGCTGCAAGGCCATACGAAAAAGTGGCAGCCCCAAAGGGAGCTTTACTGGGCTCATAGCAAGGGCAAGGCGGCGCGGGTAGACGGCTGGAAACTGGTTTCGGAAAACAAAAAGCCCTGGGAACTCTACGAGTTACCCGAAGACGGCACCGAACTGTATGATCTTTCCAACGCCCTGCCCCAAAAAGTGGATGAACTGGCCAAAAAGCACGCCGCCTGGAGCCAACGCACCCATCCCGTCGAAGCCTCCCCTTGAACTTTCACCCCCGGCGGAGGCATTCCTCCGCTCCTGTGCGCCTTCTTCCCCGTCAGCGCCTTACGACAAAATTCCTCTTCGTGAAGCGAACCCGATACGGCGAAGCCGGACCTGTCCTGCCGGAGCCCTTGGGCGAAGCAGGACAGGCCCTGCCGTAGTCTTCAGGTGAAGCAGGATCAAACGAAACGTTTTATTACTAAATAGCCGTGCTCCATCCGCGATTGACCCTTTTGCCGCAATCGATTACCACTTGAAGGTGTTGGTGAGCACCCACTCTTGCGGGTTGCCCCGGCTGATTCTGTCGGGTATTCCCATCGTCGGGTTGTCTGCGTGGGCGGTGCGCCGGGTTACAAAGGGGTCTTCGTCGCCAAGATTTCTCAGGTTCAACTGGATCTTCCAGTCTATCTTATCCTTGAACAGTTTCTTCGAATAGGAAGCGTGGAGACTCATGTTGAGAATATCGGATTCAATAAAGGGATTGTTCACATCCGGAATAAGACCGAGTTCCGGGTCGTTCTTGAAGGGGAATCCTACGGCATTCTTGTCGCGCCAAACTACGTTGCCCCCCAAGGCAAAGCCTTTGAGACTGCCCTCGGTGAACCTGTAATTGGTCAGCAAGGTCGATTTGTACCTCCGCTCATTGTTTTTGAAACCACCCGCTTGGGCGAGGAGGAGATCCAAAGCGATGATCATATCATCGTAGGCCTCCTGCGCGGTTCTGTTTTCATTGTCGGGAAGAGGAGCCTGCGGGTTTGCCAGCCAGGCCGAGCGATTTTCCTCGATCAGTCTTTGCGTCAAAGGAGCGACGTTCGAGTCGAATGTCTTATAGTGATCGAATCCAAACATGACGCGCCAATTTTGGGTAAAATTTGCCGTCACCTGGAACTCCCAGCCATCGGAGGTCAAATCCCGCGTATCGCTTCTATTGAAGTCATCCAAATCATCTCTTCCGATCACGTCGAAGAGATCGCCCATGGGATTGTTGATGGTGTTGTCCCGGAAAGTCGCATTTTTCGCCGTCACGTCGAAAATGGTGAAGGAGCCGGCGATTTTACGATCGAATGCCTGAAAACGAATGCCGATGTTTTCGCTATCGCCCGTTCTGGGAGGTGGCTGGGTCCCATCCAGAAGGACGCCGAAATTCTGAACGGCGAACGAATCCGAAAAATTATAGAAAAACGAAAAGGAGTCCAAATTCCCCACATTTTCCAGGGCATGGAAGGTTATCCCTCGATTGATCGTGTCCGGTGTGATACCGGAAAGGTCCGGATTAAAAGCATAACCTTGCTCGCGAGCCGAGATTCTCGGGACGTGGACGTAACCCGGGGTATTCCCCTGGTCCCTCTTGTCGTACTGGGTTATCTCGTCCTCGCGCCAACCCAGAGTTCCCACGATTCTATCGTTCCACCAGCGGCTCTGCCAGACGAAGAGGAAGGATTCGATCTCGGTGCGGTTGACCGTATTGTTATTCGGTTGATTCATCCACTGAAAATCGTTGCCCGGGATTTCATTGAGCCGCCGTTGGAAGTCGCGCGAATCGGTGGGGCCCGACCAACTGCCTGTATCGGGATCGATATAAGTAATGATCCGCGCCCAGTTATCGGGATTATTCGCGGCTGGATTGATCGGGCGAGCTCCCGGTTGGGGCGTCTGATTGACCAAACGCCGCCGGTCCCAATAAAACTCGTCCACATTCCGTTCCGCCATTAGAACGAAGTCGTGTTTCCCCAGCCACCCCATGTCGTTTTCTTCAAAATCATGGGATAACGATCCGGCCAGGCGTTGGGCCCGCAGATACCGCTGCTGGTCCAGGAAGAAACTCAGCTGAGATTGCGCATAATAATTTCCGAATTCCGGGTTGGGAGTTACCCCGTCGGACAACGTGGTGTTCGCATCGACGTATAAGCGAGAGTTATTCCCGGCGATGAATTCGTAATCCAAGGACTCGGTATTAGCAGCGTACTCGAGGTGAATCTTCTCGTTGACCTCGAAATGAATGGTTCCTTGGGCGTTGTGGCCTCCAAACATCTGAATACCGGAGGCGCCGGCGTGGTCGAAATCGAGCGGCAGAAAATCAACCGGCAACGCGGCGGGTTGGCCGGTAATCAAGGTGTTGCGGGCGCCTCTGGCAAAGTTTCTCATGTTCATCATCCTGACCGAGCCATCCGTACCTTGAATCATGGCCCACTGATTCGCCCCGGAGAAACGGGCAAGCGAATTGGAAAAGTAGGTGCTATTGGGGACCGATTCGGAGGAACTGACCGATAGGCCGGGCCTTCCCGCGTCGATCCACGGGGTAACTTCGTCTCTGGCGATGGAACGGTTTACCGCTGCCCGCACCCAATCGAAGTCCTCGGCACGGAACTTTATGCTAAGCTTCTCGATCGGCCGGTATTGGATGGCCAGGTAGGATCTTTCCTGGTCCTGAAACCCGGGTCTGATCCAGGTTTCCTTGTCCTCCAACAGAAACGCGCCCCTGATGGCGAGCTTATCGTCGACCAACACGCGGTTTACATTCAGTTCGTGCCGCCAGGAACCCCATTCGTCGATCCGGTTCCGGTAGAGATTCGAATCATAGAATACAGCATCCTGAGTGGTTCGATTGATAAAACCCGCCGTATCACGCGTAACCCCGAATAGCACGGAATTGGGCCCGCGGGAGAACTCGAAACGGGTGGCGTTAAAAGTGTCCGAGGGAATGTTGGTGCGGAACTGGTTGCGAACGATGTTCTCGATTTGAATGCCCCGAAACCTGGTGTTGTCCCCCCAGTATTGGTCGCGAGCATTACCATCCCCCTGCTGGGTATCCGATCTTTCCGCACCCGGGGTGAAGATCAGCATTTCGTTTACACTGGAGAACGCGGTGTCCTCCCAAAATTCTTCCGTCAAGGCCGTCACGGTAAGTCCCAAATCTCTGAAGGGGGTGTTCAGTCGGGTTCCCGACAAGGTGTTCTGGGCTTCGTAACCCTGGTCGCCCTCGACAGATACCTCAAAAGGAGAAAGGACGAAAATATCGTCTTCATCCGCTTCCTGAGCCTGTCCGCCTGCTATTCCAAGGGTTAACACTGCGGCCAGAGCCTTTAACCAATTGTTGGTCCTGGAAATTCGGAGCCTTGAATTGTCAGGTTTGAACCCTGAGTCCTGAATTGTAGTCTTGATCATGTTAGTTTCGGTTTGATTGTCGGTTATTGGTTTGAGCGTTAATTCTCCCCGATCGTCCGGATTTGGCGTCGAGTCGCTTTCACGTCGTACCGCGAAAGCGGCCGTTTCCTCATCCTGGATCACGACCAGCGGGGTGCCTGCCAGGAGCAATTCGAGCGCCAGGCGAGGCGAATAAGTTCCAAAAATTGCCGGTGTTTCGACGGTGCGGGCCACTCGCGGATCGAACACGATATCCACTCCGCTTTGATGGGCGACTTGCTTGATACTGTCGATGGCCAGACCTTGGGGAATATCGAAGGCCTGTTTGCTTTCCTCGGCATAGGCAAGGGCGACGAAGTAGTGACACATCGCTAAAAACACTAACCGATGACAGATCCTGCCAAGGCCCCGAAATCCGGGGATACACCGAACAGAATGTATCATTTATCAGCATAGGAGCAACGGTCGTGCCCCCTATAACGTTTGAATCCAAGCATTTCGCTAAAAGCCCATGGAAAACCTTTATTTTTTTAGCGGTTTTTCGAAATGGCCCCCTCTGACCAATAGCGTTTAAGGCATTCTCAATACAATCTCATCCTGGGCGACACGCTCCGCCTTCAAATCGAAGGTGAGCTCCAACAGGCGCGTAAAGGCCAGGACATTATCGGATCTGAATGTCGCCTCGATGGGCATCGTTTCCAGTTCCTCGGCGGCGAGGACAATCTGAATCGTATTTCGTTTGTTAAAGGCGGTTACGACATCCCCCAGAGGGGCGTCGCTGAATTCCAAGGTCTCCGGTTTCCAGGCCAGTAACCGAGCGAGTTCGTCGTAGGTGTGTGTCTCGACGAATGGGACCGCATTCGAGGCGCCCAGCCTTAAGGAAGAGGCTTGCCCGGCGTCTAATTGTTCGGAAAACGACAGTGCGGTATCTCCGGGCTCATCCTCAGATGCTCTATTGCTGAAATGGATGCGCCCCTCCGCCACAATCACGTAAACCCCTTCCCGATCGACCCTGACGTTGAAAGCAGTTCCGACGGCCCTTACTTCCGTGCCTCCCGCATATACTACAAAAGGACGCATTTCATCTTTGGCCACGTGGAAATGCGCTTCACCCTGGTGCATCCAAACCCGCCGAAAGGAATCCGTCAACCGGACCTTGGCGCGTGCGCCCTCATTCAGCTCAAGAATGGTTCCATCGGAAAGAATCCGCGTCTCATAAGCGTCCACCACATACCGGCCTTCGTATTCTACCCGTTCCGCTCCGTCTATCAGACCTATTCCAACCCAAATCACCAGGCCCAGAAGCAAAACGGCTGCCAGGCTGAGTATGGCCCGGGAAAGTTTTTTAAAATCCGGCTTCGATCCCCTTTGACCAACCCTTACCGGTTGCGCTTCAAATTCCTCAACCTCTTCTATTTCCTCTAACGTGGAAAATCGCTCCCATGTTTGCTCGTGAATCCCAAACCGCATGCGATGCCGCGCATCCCGGTCCAACCAATCTTTCAATTCACGAGCTTCGCGTTCAGACAATCCACGGTCACGTCTGACCAACCATTCAGCCGCCTCCTTGTCGATTCGCCCTTCAGCTCTTCTGATTTTATTTCCGTCCGACATTCCTACTCATTCCATCCTCCTCGAATTTCTCAAAGAATTCCGAACACTTGCGCAGCCCGATGGTCAATTGAGCCGAAACCGTATTGCGGGAAAGACCCAATGTTTCGGCGATCTCCTTTTGTTGTATTCCGTATATCCTCCGCATGGTAAAAATCTCCCGGCATCTTTCCGGAAGGGATTGGATCGCCGCTTTCAGAATTTCAAATTCCTGATTGCGCGAGACCATCTCCGGAACTGACTCACTCAACTGTATAACGTTCGATTCCTCCAAGTGCGCTATAGGTTCGTCCAAAAATTTTGATTTTTTCCGCAGGTAATCGACCGCCAGGTTCCGCGAAACCTTGAACAGGAAGGCCTTGGGAGCGTACAAAACCCCCCGGTCTCTGGCCTTTATTGCGCGTAGGAACGCTTCCTGGACGATATCGTCGACGGCATTGCCCAAAGAAAACCTGTCCTGCAACCAAGCCCGCAGAATGGATTCGTGCGGTTCCAGGTTTTTGCCGTACCAGTTGGAAAGTTCTCTATCCTCGGGCGACATCGTGAACGGAAGTCAAAAATAACCTGCAACTATTTCCTAATAAATTGCTTAACAATGCCAAATTTACCGACCCTCGGTCGAAAGTGGAATAGCAAAAACGGAAAAAGCGCGATTCCAGTTTGACCCCTTCCCATCCCCTTTTACAGGTTGAACAGGACACCGCTTGTTAACGGAATGGGTAGACGATCGAAAGTATTGGTGCTTTGCACGGGCAATTCCTGTCGCAGTCACATGGCCGAAGGCATTTTGAGAGAAGTGGCCGACGACCTGTTCGTGGTCTTCAGCGCCGGGAGCAAACCCACTGGATATGTGCACCCGAAAGGCATTCAGGTGATGGAGGAGATTGGCATAGACATTTCGGGACACGTTTCCAAGCGCCTGGATGAGTTTCTGGGGGCAGGGATCGACACCGTAATAACGGTTTGCGACCATGCGGCCAAGGATTGTCCGGTGTTTCCGGGACAGGTAAACCGTTATCATTGGGCCTTCGAAGACCCTGCCAAAGCGACGGGCTCGGAGGAGGAGGTCCTGCGACAATTTCGCTCGATTCGCGACCGGATGAGGCTGGTCTTCGAGGCCTATGTTGCCGGTTACCGGGAAAGGAGAAGAGGCGCGCTGAGGCGCGCCAATTAGGAATTAGGAATGAGGAATTAGGAATGGGGGGAAGCTGAAGGTTGGAGGTGCTATACTGCTGAAGATCAATCGTGATCGAAAATATCGGATGGGGGTCATTCCCCAGCATCTATTGATAATCAATTACGAAACTGTAGGAGAGGGTACTCCCCCGATCCCAGGAAACTCGCGTTCTTCCTAAGATTCACTCCACCTCACCCGCCAACTCCCAAACCGAAAATTCTTCATTCTTCATTCCTAATTCCTCATTGGCGCCCTCGGCGCCTTTCTCCCGCTCCTACAGTGTTGTAATAGGTGATCAATAAGATGCTGGGGAGAGGAAAAGGATGAAGGATGAAAAGGGAGAGGCGCGCCTCTGTGGTTTATTCAAAAGACGCCACGGAAACCGCTAAAAATTTGACCTTCCCGGCTGCGCCTCTGGAATGCGGGCATGGGCGATTCGGTTCGGTTGTTTGTAGCGATTCCGGTTCCGGAATTCGTGCGGCAACGATTGGCGGAACTGGAAAGGGAAATGCCCGGCTTGAATTGGGTCAGGGCGACCAACATCCACCTCACCCTCAAGTTCATCGGGGCAACCGATCCGGAACAGGTCGACCCGTTACGCGAATCCCTCCGCGCCATCCGGGTTCGACGTTTTCTCCTGGGAGTATCGGGTCTGGGAGTTTTTCCTCCGCGGGGCAATCCGGCAGTGCTATGGGCCGGACTGGGGAGCGCTCATCCCCATTTGTTTCAATTGCACAAACGGGTGAACGACCTCCTATACGGATGCGGGATTGAACCGGACCGCCGGGTATTTCGTCCCCACCTCACCCTGGCCCGGTGCAAAGGGGTTCCCCCGGCTGCCATACGACACTTGATGAAGAAGTGTGGGCCTCTGGAAACAGCTCCTTTTCGGGTGAACCAATTTGGAATCTATTCGAGCGAACTCGGCTCCCGCGGTCCGCTCTATCGGTGCCTGGAAAGCTATGATTTGGCAGTGTGAGGGATTAACCACAGAGAACACAGAGAGCACAGAGGGGGAGGAGAAGGAAAACCACGGATTTCACGGATAGACACGGATGATTAATTTAACAACGCTCCTTTCAGTTGCTCGATCCCGCTTCGCCGGAACAGGATCGCTTCGCGAGCAAAAATGAGGGAGAGTAACAAGAGCGTTTCGATATGATTGAGAAAGAAAACTCAAAATGGGAGACCGCCACGGTCGGCGGCGGATGTTTCTGGTGTTTGGAGGTTGTTTACCAGCAACAGCCCGGGGTGAAGAAGGTGGTCTCCGGATACGCCGGAGGGCACGATCCCGATCCCGACTATCAGAGTGTTTGCCAAGGCCGGACCGGGCATGCCGAGGTGATCCAAATTACCTATGATCCGGAACTGATTTCTTATGAAGACCTGCTGAACTTATTCTGGCAGGCACACGATCCAACCACCCTGAACCGTCAGGGCAACGATGTGGGGACCCAATACCGCAGTATCCTTTTATACCACGACCATGCCCAACGCGATGCCGCCCTGAAATCCCGCGACATGGCCCAGGCCCGATTCGGGGGCGGGATCGTCACTGAAATTGTGCCCATACAGGCGTTTTTCCCGGCCGAGGCTTATCATCGGGATTATTACCTCCGTAACCCGAGCCAGCCTTACTGCGCCTTTGTCATACGGCCCAAGTTGGAAAAACTGGGGTTAAAAAGTTAGCCGCCATGGGGGAGGGGAAGCGTTTCTGAGATGCCGCATTATCGTTTTTTTCTTGGGAATCTCCTTTCTCCGGGTGAGTTTAAAGACCCTCTCCCGGCCATGGCATGAAGGATTTATTGCCCAAAGCTTACCTTACCCGAACAATGGTTCCAATGGTGCTGGAGCGCCTACGGTCCCTCTGTCAGGTGCATATAAATCCTAATGACCGCACTGCTACCCGGGAGGAATTGATCGAGGCGCTAAGGGATGTCGTTATCCTCGTTCCGAGCGGTCCGGACGATATCGACGCGGAAGTCCTGGAATCGGCCCCCAAGCTAAAGCTGATTGCCAATTTTGGGGTGGGCTACAACAACATCGCCGTTGAAACCGCCACCCGGTTGGGCATCGCCCTGACCAATACTCCCGGGGTGCTGGCCGATGCCACGGCAGACATTGCCTGGGCCCTGCTCATGAATGCAGCCCGCAGAATCGGCGAAGGCGAACGCATGATCCGGGCCGGAGAATGGAAGTGTTGGGGTCCGTTGCAACTCCTGGGAGGGGATATGGCCGGTTCAACCTTGGGAATAATCGGAATGGGAAATATCGGGAAAGCCATGGTACGGCGGGCCAAAGGATTTACCATGCGCGTCATTTACTGGAACCGCACCCGGCTCAGCCCGGAGCAGGAGAAGGACCTGGGAATCGAATTCTTCGAAAGGGACGATCTGATCCGGGAAGCCGATTACCTTTCCCTCCACGTCGCCCTTACGGCGGAGACGACGCATTTGATTTCAAGTCGGGAACTGGAATTGATGAAACCGTCCGCCTACCTGATCAATACCACCCGCGGACCGGTGGTGGATGAAAAGGCTCTGGTCGATGCCTTGCGGGAGGGAAAAATCGCCGGGGCGGGACTGGACGTCTTCGAAAATGAGCCGGAGGTGGAGGCCGGGCTTATGGAGTTGGAAAATGTCGTGCTCACCCCGCACTTGGGCAGTGCGACCATTGGAACGAGGACCCGGATGGGAATGATGGTAGCGGATAATATAGAGGCTTTTTTAAAGGGGCAGCCTTATCCCAATTTGGTAAATACGGATGTTTCAAAGGACTGACCCCGACGGGGGTGCGGTCTAGGAGGTCAAGGCGACCAGTTGCCTGAAGATGGCGCGGGCCGAATCGGGGTCTTGATTCTTATAGGAATTTCTCAGAAAGGCGCGGGCCAGAACGATCATCCCCAAATGATTCAGTTGCGACCGCATGGCTTCGATCACTTTGAATCCGGTTCCGGCGCTGCTGCTGCCCACCACGGCGAACCTCCCATTGAAGGCGGCGCGAAAATCCGAACCGGATACGCTCATCCAGGCAATGGCATTGGTTACGACGGGGGGGATGCTGCCATTGTATTCCGGCGCCAGCAAAATCAGCGCGTCGGATTCCAATAGTTTCCGATTCAGAATTCCGGCTTCCTCGGGAACCCCGGCTTTCTGGACAGTCGGTGTGAAAAGGGGGATGTCCAGATCTTCCAACTGGACGATTTCCGTTTCCGCGCCGGTTTCTTCGGCCAATCCCATGAGGAGCTTGGCCAGTTTCAGATTGGTTCTGTTTGTGGCGCAGAAAAAGACAAATTTTGGCATGATCCGAGGAAAAGAGGGGACATCGGATTTTTCGACAAAAAAACTTTGGGGTAGAGGGGCGGGAAAATTATTGGGAACGATGGAGGATAAAATACAGGATGCCCGGCAGGGCGATCATTATGAACATGAGGATGTAGATGAGCCAAATCGTCCTCTCCGCCTTTTTCCGGACCTCTTCCGGGACTTTTTCGGGATTTTCAATCATCAGGGGTCATTTATTTAGGAATCGGGGGACAAAACGCAAAAGCGAAAACCAATCCATCGCGACCTGTAGTGGGGAGCGACCCATCGGACGGGTCGCCGGATAACGGTTTCGAACCTATCGGACCCGTTGCCGCCAAACAACCAAGCCCTATCCTTTCCATCGGGATGCAGGACCCATTCCTCGAGGTTTCCGAATAAATCGAAAAAACCTCCGACAAACCTCGAACTTCCCACCTGATGGCTTCGAAATCGGGTGGAATGGGACAACCATAGATCATCTTTCCAACCAGGTTGCAGCTCCGGGATGGCCAGCCATTGCAAATGGGGAAGTTGCACGGTTCGGCCCATCATCCAACCGAGGTGGCGGCAAAATATTTTGGCATGATCGATGGATACGGAATCGACGGGCAATTCATCTCCTATCCAGCGGCTCGGATTATTCCCCATGATCCGGGAATAAAGGGCCTGATCCACCTCGCTGCCCAGCACTCTCAGCCCCGGAATGCGGGGATGAAGGACCAATCTTTTCTCCACTTCCTCCACCAGAGCGGGAATTTCCGCCTCTCGTTCGATGAGCCACTCGATTTGCCGTGGCAGGGATGCATCCGGCAGCAAAGAAGAGGGGAAACTCCCCAGAAACGACTGTACCGACCGGTCGATACGCCCCAGCAAACTGCCAACCTTCTCCCATCGCCCGGCTCGAAGGTACTCATTCAGAATCCCCATCTGTTGGGAAATGGAAGCGGCCAGAGCAGAACTTTGACCCGCCCATAAACGGTTGCGCAAATCTTCCAGGCGATCGGGCCGGTTGAATTCGCTGGAGGGGAATTGCTCATTGACCGATTCCTGCAAGTCGAGGGCTCGCTCGAGGGCATCGACAGACTTTTCCCCTTGGGCCACATGCAAAAGGCTTTCAATCTGTTCGTTCAATCGGGCCGCTTCGACGCGTTGGAGGCGGTCCTTTAGTTCCTGCACCAGGCGCCATCGGGCTTGCCGGCTTTGGGGGGAATTAAAGTTGAAAGATTCCTGGAGAGCCAGGGCCTTACTCCAATATTCCTCGGCATTATTCCAACGGGTTCCGGCAAAGGCCGCCTCGCCTTCCGCCACCAACAAATCGATCGCGGCGGCGGATTTCTCGGATTTCAGGTCACTCAACCTCTGACGAAGGCGGGATACCTCACCGATATCCGCCCATTCGGAATCCTGAAGGCGCTTGTTGATCCACACCTGCGCGGCCAGAGCCACTTCCAAAAACACCATGGCGCGAGCGGACAGACCTTCCTGGGCCAACCGGGATGCCTCGGCGGCCAGGGTTTGCACCCGCCTGCGCATGGTTTTGCCCTGGGTTGTTTCGAGTCGATCGACCAATTTTTCGTGGCGGCTGACGGATCCAAAGGAGTTCTCCGGGTCCAGGGCTCTCAACTCGGCCTGAATGGCAATGGCCCTTTCAAGCTCCCCATAGGTCTCGGGATCTTCCGGAGCCCTCAGCCAAGCCCGTTCAAAGGCCCGTTCGGCCCGAGCCCCCGACTCCATCCATTTTATAATCTCGCGCTCAGCCACCTCCCCGGTCCGGCCGCCGGGACGCGCCTCCGGATCCTCATTCCAGAAATAAATTCTCCAACCGAGGAACAGCCCTCCCATCAGGACCGCTACCCCGAACAACCCGATCGGGCTGAGAAGGGAAAGGGACATGGGTTTATAGCGCATTCTATGGAAAAGCGTTTTGAGCAAAACCTTCCCTCAACCACGTAGCCAGAACCTTTTTTATTTGATCACCTGCCGTCTAATTTAAACCTTTACCAAACTTTGCACCCCATTCAGTGAGGGAAAACAATTCTTCAGATTCAAGCGATTTCTCGCCCCTTCCCAGCGTGTGTATTCTCGCTGCGGGATTGATCGGCGCTTCCGTGGGCATGGCTTGCAAGGCACGCGGGGCGGCAAAAAAGGTATTCGTCTGGTCGCGCCGCTCATCTACCCGAGCCGAGGCAGTTCGACAAAATTGGTGCGACGCCGTTTATGCCACACCGCAGGAAGCGGTGGAAAGCTGCGACCTGGTCGTCCTTTGTCCCCCGGTCGAGAATATAATCCCGCTTTACCGCGCCATTCTGCCCTCTCTCAAACCGGGAGCCATCGTCACCGATGCCGGCAGTACCAAGAGCCGGATATGCCATGAGGCCGACGCAACGGGAGATACCCGCGGCATCTTTGTCGGATCTCATCCCATGGCGGGTTCAGAGAAAACGGGGATGAAACACGCACAAGGCGATTTATTCCGGAATCATCCCTGTTTCATTACCCCCACGGAAAAGTCGGACCATGGGGCGGTGGAAAAAATAACGCAGTTCTGGCAGGCATTGGGCGCTGTAACCACGGTAACCTCCCCGGAAGAACACGATAAAATCGTTGCCCACATAAGCCACCTGCCCCATCTTCTGGCGACCAGCATTTGTACGTTCCTCAGCAAAAAGGATTCCCATTGGGCCAGCCTTTCCAGTTCGGGCCTGAAAGACACCACCCGCATAGCGGCTGGGGATTCCGCCATATGGAAATCGATCATTGAGACCAATCTGGTGGAAATAAGGCGGGCGCTTTCCCATTATCAGACCGAACTGCAGCGTTTTGAGGGGGTTTTAATGGAGGGTGACATGGAGGAGATGGTCCAATTCCTGGACAAAGGAAAAGCGTTCCGGGACGGCCTTTCCCATTGAATACATGCCTCACCACCGCAATTACCCCGAATCCCTGCCCATTCATCCGTTTACTACTCCGGTAAGGGGAAGTGTGGAGGTTCCCGGTTCCAAGAGTATTACCAACCGGTTGCTCATCCTGGCGGCTTTGTCCGACCGGTCGGTAACATTGACCGGGGCGTTATTCAGCGAAGATTCGCGCCTCATGGTTCAATGTCTGCGCCAATTGGGAATTGCGGTGGAAACCAATGAAGGCGAAAGAACCATGCGGGTCCGGGGTGCCGGAGGCTTCCTCAAGTCCGGACGGGCAGACCTGTCCGTGGGCCTTTCCGGAACAACGGCTCGCTTCATCACGGCTCTTTGCGCGACGCGCAAAGGCGGTGAATTCAAGGTCGACGGCACCCCGCAAATGCGCAAGAGGCCCATGAAGGGCTTATTGGATGCTTTGCTTCAACAAGGCTGCAAGGTGGAATCGGGCCGAGGGTTTCTGCCTGTCACCCTTGGTCCATCGGGCCTGAGAGGCGGACGCATTTTTGTGGAGACCTCGGCCAGTTCCCAATTGCTATCGGCCTTGCTCATGGTAGCTCCTCTGGCCGAGGAGGATCTGGAAATCGAAGTTTCCGGAGGGGCGGAAAAAAAGCCCTTTGTGGCGATGACCCAGCGTTTGATGTATCGATTCGGGCAACCTACTCAAACGATGGAGCCGCTGGGAAATGACCGGGTCCTGTTAAGAGTAAAGGCAGGGAAGCGTTATTCAATTCCGCCTACCGTGGCCGTGGAACCCGATGCCTCGGCCGCTTCCTACTTTTTGACGCTCCCCCTCGTGGTGGGTGGAAGCATCACTGTAAAGGGACTCCACCCGGAGGTCCTGCAGGGGGATTACGCCTACACGGAGGTGTTGCGCGAAACAGGATTGAAAGTCACCCATGGCACAATCGGCACCAGGGCCTCCCTTCCCTGTGGAAAATTGCCCGGCAGGGGGATCAGCAAAAATTTCTGGGCCATATCGGATACGTTTCCCACCTTGGCCGCTATCACGCCCCTGCTGAAAGGAAGGACCCACATCCAAGGTATCGCCCATACCCGCCACCAGGAAACGGACCGCGTCGCCGCCATGGAAAAGGAGCTGTCCAAGCTGGGGCAGCAGGTCGATTCGGGGGAGGATTACCTCCGCGTCCATCCCGGATTAATTGTCCCCTCCGAAGTGGATCCCCACGGAGACCACCGCATGGCCATGAGCCTGGCCATCCTGGGGTGTTTCAATTTGTATGCGGACGGCTCGCCCTGGATGAAAATCCGGAACCCCGCCTGCTGCGCCAAAACCTTTCCTCGGTTCTTCAAGGTTCTGGAAGATCTCCGCAACAACCGTTCCGAATGATGGGGAAGAATTTTATAGTCGTGGCGATGGATGGCGGGGCCGCCACAGGCAAATCCTCCACCTCGAAAATTCTGAGCGACCGGCTCGGGTTGCTTTATGTAAATTCCGGGGCCCACTACCGATCGCTCACTTGGGCCATTCTTCAGGAAGGGATTCCTCTCGATCGGTTAGAAAAAATAGAAGCATTCCTGAAGAGCCTGAAGGTCGGCGTGAAAATCGAAGGGAACGAAGCCCATATCACCCTGGGTGACCCCATTCCGGGGAAGGAAATCAGATCCCAAACGGTAAACGAGGCGGTTTCACATATCGCCGCCATTCCAGGAGTTCGCAAGTTTCTCCTGCCTCATCAGAAAGACTATAAGAAATTGGCCCGGCAACATTCCTTTAAAGGGTTGATAATGGAAGGAAGGGACGTGGGAACCGTCATCTTTCCCGATGCCGATTTCCGGTTTTTTCTGGTCGCCGACGAAGAAGAAAGAACCAGGCGCCGCCAGGGGGAGGGGCAGATCGACAGCATTGGCAAACGCGACCGCCTGGACAAAAGGCGAGAAAACGCCCCTCTGTTCCTTTCGGAAGGAGCCATTGAAGTCGATACGACCCACTTGACGTTGCCGGAGGTAGCGAAAGAATTAACCGATTTCATCCTGGCTGGGATAAAATGATCTCCTTCTTAAATGGCCCCCGTTTTGCTGCCGGACACCCTTTCCCCCCCCTTCAAATGAAGGTTCAACCCGATAGGAGATGAAGACCCGGACGAATTGGAAACGGGGCATGGTTCTTATCCTGGGAATGTCCCACCTCTCCCTGTCCCCTCTGGGAGGGCAGCAGGACGATGAAAACCTGCAAATCTTCGACCTGCCCGAGCTTGCCATTGAAGAAATCCCCATCGAGGAAAACATCATGCCGACCTCCCGGCCGTTTAATTCGGTATACGGCACGGATCGAAGCATTTTGGAGACCCCCCGGAACGTTACCATCATCTCCCGAGCGCAATTGGATGCAATCGCCATCAAGGACGTGCGCGATTTTTCCAGGTTGACCTCCAGTTCCTACACCAAGACCAATTTCGGCGCCCCCGCCACCCCGAATTTGCGAGGGCAGGAAGCGGATTTGTTCGTCAACGGCATGCGTCGGGGGGGATCCGTCAATGGCAACGGTTTGCCCATCAATTTCAACGCGGTTGAATCGGTCAACATCGTCAAGGGCCCGGCCGGGGTGGTCTACGGAACCACCAACTATTTGGGAGGCTATGCCGACCTCATTACCAAAAAACCGTTTTTCGACGGCCCCAACGGGCAGGTGAGCTTCCACATTTGCCAATACGACCAATACACCTGGAACCTCGATTACGGGGCGCCCATCGATGAAACCTCGGCCTGGCGAGTTTCCTATGAGGGGAAGGACTGGGACGGTTACTGGAACTTGTGGTATCATAGATCACACGCCCTCTATTTTGCCTATACCTATCGGCCCAACTCCTCCTACCGGATCGAAACAAACGTCGAGTTCTTCAAGGCCGATTACACGGAAAACTGGGGTATCAACCGTGTCACCCAGGACTTGATCGATCATGGACGCTACATCCCCAACGGACAAACCGATGAGGAATACGCCGCCTACGTGGCCACTCTGGGAAACGGATGCGGGTTCTGGTGCGGGGATCCGGTGACCGATTTCGCCAGCCAGTTCGGCGGAGGCGGATTTGCCAGCATCATTCCGGTTGCCTCCCATACCGTACCGGTCGACCGGCGTTGGAAACTGGCCGCCCCGGGGGACGATTCGAGCGGAAAAGCCATCTATGGAGGGGTCGACCAGTTCTGGGATTTGCCGGGGAACCTCTCCATCGTCAACAAAACCCAATTCGGCTATAAGGACCGTGAAACCTTCAGTTCCTATCACTATTCGGAATACCTGAAGGATAACTACCTGCTGGAAAACCGGACGGAAATTCACGGTAAGGGCAACCTCATGGGCCAGTTCCCGTATGAAATCAACGTTGGATTGCGGCTGCGTTACGACGCCATCTGGTCGGTCAACCACTTCTTCAACGAACCCGTCAACTTCTGGGACTTGACCCGCGACCCCGATCTCTACCGCGTCCCCGATCAGGCCTTTTCCAGTGTTGGAACTCCCTATGTCTTCGGGAAATCACCCAGCGGAATTCTCCAACATTGGTATATCGGCAATGATGAATTCGCCCCCATCCCAACCTTGACCGGCGGAGACAGCGCCATGTTGACCGTCGGACCCTTTTTTCAAGCGGATTTGGAACTCCACCAGAACTTCAGTTTGTTGTTCGGATACACCGTGGACAGGATCGAGGGCAAGGTGAAGCATCCGACCTTGGGAAGCAACGGGAGTTTCGATTACGATGGAGACGGGGAAATCGACGACGATCGGCAGGAACGCGGATTCCAGGTCAGTGAAGACCTGGATCTGGCCAATTATAATCTCAGCCCTGTGGTCAGGCTGAACGACAATACCTCGCTCTACGCCACTTGGAACTACAGCGAAACTTACATCGCGGAAATTGGAGGGCGTCCCGACGTCCCTTCCTGGGGGGAAGACCGAGAAAGCAGACTACTGGAATTTGGGGCCAAATTTTCCTTGTTGGAGGACAGTCTCTTCATTGGCGCCGCCTACGTGGATCGTTCCTACACCGAGCTCAATCTGGACGGCACCATAGATGACGTATTGGTCGATGCCTTTGAAATCGAGTTCAATTACCAACCGGATCGCCGCATTTACGCCACCTTAAGCTACAGTTATATCGACCAGGTGCGAACCGGCGGTTTCTACGCCAGTCCCTACACCATCGATCGTGCCTTGGCTGAAACGGGCGGCTTGTACATAAGTCCGCTGTTTCAAGGCGCACCGGCCGGGGAATTGATACGATCGCCCGGTGTCCCCAAACATCTGGCCAACGCCCTGTTTCGCTACCGATTCGACAACGGTTTCGGTCTGGTGGCCAGCTTCCTCGGCTACGGTAATATGATTTCAGGCTACGAGGGGTTCCCCATCAGGGTTCCAAATCTTTCGGGAGGCGACGACTACCAGCTCATTGCCAATACGGCCGAGCTTCCCTTTCAAACCGAGGTGGATTTCAGCCTTTTTTGGGAAAACGAGGCATGGATGGTCAAGCTGTCCATTTTCAATGTCGGGGATGAGAAGAACTGGGATGTAAACAATGCCGCATATGGAAATGGCTCAATCGTTCCCCGGTTGCCGCGCCACGGAGAATTTACCGTGGTGAGACGATTTTAAAGGCGCATGTCTCGCAAAATTAGCATGGTGCCCGGGGCGGAAACCTACCCAGGCTTGAATAGATGGTAGGACTTCCGCCGAACGAAGCGGCAGAGCAAGGATGCTCTTGCCCTACCTGGGGCCTTGCTAACGTGGGTAGGGCGACGGCATCCTTGCCGCGCCGAGAAGAGGGAACCGCAAAAAGCACAAAAAAATTTCTCTGTGTTCTCTGCGATCTCTGTGGTGTTTAAATTCCTAATGCCTCGTTGGCACGCAGTGCCTCCGGAGTTAATCTTCCGGAAATTCAGAGGCCAAAACTTTCTCCGCCTGATTTTTCCGGAACTGGATCAGGGCTTCCTTTATCTCCGGGTCCTGCAAAGCCAATATCGCAGCCGCGGCCAATCCCGCGTTGGTGGACCCGGCTTTTCCGATCCCCATGGTCGGCACCGGAATTCCGCCCGGCATCTGGACCATGGCCAGTAACGAATCCAGGCCGCTCAGATTGGATTCCATGGGAACGGCCAGAACCGGCAGCAGGGTCATGGAGGCAACCACCCCCGCCAGGTGAGCCGCCCCGCCAGCCGCCGCTATGAATACCTGCACGCCCTTTTTTTCGCATTGGCCGATCCAACTCTCCAACTGTTTTGGGGTGCGGTGCGCGCTCAATACCCGTTTTTCATAGGGAACGCCCAGGCCATCCAAAACCTGAGCGGAACGCCGGAACACGGGCCAGTCCGATATACTGCCCATTACGATGCCAACTTTGGGGGTAGCTGTTTCTGCCATGGGAAAGGATTCAATGAAGGGCAGTGGAACGGGGTCAAGACGGAAAGGCGCCCATGGGCGCCAATTAGGAATTAGGAATTGGGGAGAAATTGAATATGGATGAACAGGATGGACAGGATATGAGGCGCGCTAAGGCGCGCCAATTTGGGAATGAGGAATTGGTGAGAAGCGTTTGGATGCCGGTCGGGGTCGGGTCCTTGATTTTTGACATGTCCCCATGTTGAAAATCCAGGACTGAACCCATGGCGGATGTTTGGACGCTTGGGGAAGAAGGGGCCTAGTCGGAAAATCTGGCTTTCCATCCCGGGCAAAAGGCTGTTTATTCTTCCCTCTCATATCGTTGCGGAGTCGGATTTTACTGCAACCGCTCTGCTCCAATATACCCTAAAGACCTGTGAAAATAGTGATTATAGGCGCCGGGGAGGTGGGGGGCCATCTGTCGGAAGTTCTGAGCAATTCCGGCCACGATGTAACCGTCATCGAACATGACGACCGAATGGCGGCCAAAATCCACGAGGAACAAAATGTCCGGGTCCTGCGGGGAAATGGCAGTTCGGCTACCATCCTGCATCGGGCCAAAGCAGGGGATTGCAAATACTTGC
This sequence comes from Opitutales bacterium, assembly GCA_022824405.1. Taxonomy (GTDB): domain Bacteria; phylum Verrucomicrobiota; class Verrucomicrobiia; order Opitutales; family UBA2995; genus JAABVD01. The sequence continues at coordinate 15,508 of JAJDZZ010000088.1, read as the reverse complement.
TGGCGATGACCAGTGACGACCAGGTGAACCTGGTCTCCGGCTCCATCGCAAAAAAAATGGGAGCCGAAACCACCATTGCCCGCATTCACGAGGAGACCTACATCGATAACAAGGTTTTCAATTACCAGCTGAATTTCGGCATCGACCTGCTGGTAAATCCCGAGGCCTTGGCCGCCGTGGAATTGGCCAAGGTCATACGCAACCCCGGACGGGTGGCGGTAGAACATTTTGCCAGGGGAAAGATCGAGGTGCAACAGATTGAGGTAACGGCCAAGGCCAAGGCCATCGGACGCAACCTGAAGCAGTTGAGGCTGGGGGAGAAAACCGGCGTGCGGATCGGATTGATCCGGCGGAACGGATCCTCTCTCGTTCCAGGGGCTGAAACGGTGATCGAGGAAGGCGACCGGTTAACCGTCTTCGGGGACCCGCAGTCCCTTTCCGAAATCAAGGGAAAATTCTCTCCCAAGCTCAAGCCCAGGACCGTTTTTGTGGCCCTCTATGGCGGCAGTGAAACCAATATTGCCCTGATGCGCATGCTCTCCAATCCACGGTTTCACATTCGTCTGATCGAACCCAACCGGAAAATATGCCAGAATCTGGCCGAACAATTCCCCCATATAACGGTCGTTCACGGCGACGCCACCTCATTGCGGGTGCTGGAAGAGGAGCGCGTCGGTCGGGCTGATTATTTTGTGGCGGCTACCAAAGCGGACGAGGACAACGTCATGGCTTGCCTGCAAACCGCCCAAATGGGAACCAAGCGCCTCTTGCTGAATATCAACCGTTCGGACTACTCGGAAATCATCAACAAGTTTCGCCTGGTGCTGGGTATCGAACTTGCCGTTTCCCCACGCTTGGCCACAGCCAACGAAGTGTTGCGGACGGTGAACGATACGCCTTGGGTCGAACTGGCTCCCGCTCCGGGAGGGAAGGGAAAAATCGTTGAACTCCGGGTTCATCCGGAAAGCTCCTGTGTGGGAAAACCGATCAAGGATCTGCGCCTTCCGGGCAATACCATAATCGTGGCCCTGATGCACAAATTCTACGCCAAGGTGCCCGGCGCGGGCGACGTCATCATTGCGGATGACCGCATCGTGGCCGTCTTGGCCGACGAACACCGCGAAGAGGTCATCTCCCTGCTGACCGAAGGGAAATCCTGAGAAAGCCATCTTTTTCTACGAACGGTGAATTACTCCATTATCTTTCGATTGCTCAGCGCGATCCAATTCATCTTATGCCTGGCTTTCGCGATTTGCATGGGGGTGGCATATATTTACCGGGATGCCGGTAACGAAACCAACGCCGTAGCCGGCTTCGCCTATTGCATTGCGGCCGCCATGCTTCTGGGCAGCCTGTTTCTCTACCTCGGCAGGGGCAAGGATAAGACTTTTTTCAAAAAAGAAGCCACCGCCGTTATCGGCCTGGGTTGGATTGCGGCGATTCTAGTGGGAGCATTGCCCTATTGGATAATACTGGATTCGTGCAATCTGGCCGACGCGATTTTCGAGTCTACCTCCGGCCTGACCACAACCGGGGCCACCGTTTTGGATAACCTGGAATCCCATCCCCACAGCTTGTTGTTCTGGAGGTCTCTGAGTCAGTGGATTGGCGGCATGGGAGTAGTGGTATTTTTCGTGGCCATACTGGGTTTCCTCGGCGCCGGAGGAAAAATCCTCTTCACCAGAGAATACTCCGGAACGGCCGAGGAACTGGATTTTGCCCGGATTCAGACCGGAGTGAAGCGGTTGTTGCTCCTCTACCTGGGTTTGAGCTCCCTTTGCGCCACGGTATACTATCTGGGGGGAATGAACTTTTTCGAGGCTCTGAACCACACTTTCACCACTATCGCCACGGGTGGATTCAGTACCAGGTCCTCCAGCATTGCCGGCTTCGGGAGCCCCCTTCTGGAATGGTCGGCCATCGTATTCATGGCCTTGGGAGGAACCAGCTTTCTGTGGATGTTGCTGGTATTCAACAAAAACTGGCACAGCGTGAGGCTGAACTCCGAGGTGAAAACCTACTACGCCATCCTTCTCCTGGCGGCCGGTTTGGTCACCTATGTTCTGATCAGCCATGAAGGGTACTCCAATTGGCATAACGCCATTCGTTCCAGTCTGTTCCAGGTCACGTCCCTCATGACCACAACCGGTTATTCGACCCGGGACTTCGGGAGCTGGAACCTCATGGCCCACGTCCTTCTCCTCGGGCTCATGGCGGTCGGCGGATGTTCCGGGTCCACCGCCTGCGGGCTCAAAGTGGGACGCATTCTGGTCGGAGTAAAATCTGCCCTGCGCATGGTGGGTCGTTCCTACAGCGACCACGTAATTCGACCCATTCACATGAACGGCCGGGTCCTTGACAATGAATCCAGGGAACGAGTGGTCACCTATATCGTGCTCAATGGCTGGTTATTACTGTTTTGCATGCCCATTCTGGCCATATTCGAACCGGCCATCAGCTTTGAGGGGTGTTTCTCCGCCGTGGTGGCGTGCGTATTCAATATCGGCCCGGCCTTCGGAGAATTCGGACCGACGGAGAATTACGCCTTCCTGCGCGACATCTCCAAGTATTTTCTCTCCGTGCTGATGATCATGGGCCGCCTGGAACTGTTTGCCATTCTGGCGCTTTTCACCCCAGCCTTCTGGCGAAGGTTCTGAGCCGATTAGCCTTGGTCGAGCGGATCGACGGGCGCTACTGGCTGAAAATATAGACGAACAGGTTCACCCCGAGACGGGTATAGAAAGTGTGGGCATAATCGCTGATTTCCCGGCTGTGATAATAGCGAAAGACCCGCCAATCCCCCGAGGGCTCCTCCACCCAGGCGGGAGTGCCGGGGATCTCACAATAAATCGTGTCGCTGCGCCCGTCCTCGCGGGTGGTTTCGTATTTTTCCCCTCCATAGGCCGCCTCGCTCAAACGATCCGACAATCCTTCTGCCCCCTCACGCACGCGGAAACCGATGCGGGTGCTCCATTGGCCAAATTCACTTTTCCCCCATCCCATGGCCATAATCGGCATGGCCATGACGGCGACCCGGTCCCCGTGTTTGAGGACCATGGAAGAATAGGTGCCCTGAGGCCATTTTTCGTTGACGATAAAGGTGCGGATGGCTTCGGGCAACGGGGTGGGGTCCGGCAGACCGGCATAAAAGGATTTGAAAAACGGATTACTGCGGGGCAAAGGTTCGAATCGGTTTTCCGGAAACACATCCCGGAAGGCGTCTTCGATGAGGGGGGAAACCTCCCAATCGGCAAAGCTGTGCATCTGCCCGTATCGAAGGTTCCCCCTGAGAAAGGAAGCATTTATCCCGGCATCCAGAAACAGAAAACCTCCACGCTCGATAAAACGCCGCAAGTTCTTGATTTCCCCCGGGGTAAGGGTCCAATCCACCCGATCGGCAAAGTTAACATAGATGAGCGGATGCTTGAAAATGACCTCATCCTCGAAGGAATCGATATACAATGGAAACGGGTCCAGATTCAATGTCGTCCGATGGCGAATCTCTTCCAGCAGGCTGGGCAGGGCATCGGGGTATTGGCGCCGCATGACGTCCCCCTGAACCAGTTGAACGACCTTGAGGTAGGGAACCTCCTTGGGGGGAAGCCTGGGCGGGTCCGCTTCCTCCCCCACTTTCACTATTCCCCACAGCGGTAGCACCGGTATCGACACCAACATGAGCAAGGCGATTATGGCAAAACGATTCATCCTTAGAGCTGTACTCCCAAACGCCTCAGCATCTGGTCTTTTATGTAATGGGCAAGTTGACTTTTCGGATCTTCTTCCATGACGGATATCAAATAATTCAGTTCCTCCGGATCGTTCAGCCCTATCAGGAGCACTACGGACCGGCGCTGCACCAAACCGTCCGGATCCTTCAGGGAAAGGTGCAGGATTTTTCGAATATCGCCGTACTGCCTCAGTTTCAATTCATCCAGGGCCTGTGCGCGTAACCGGGGGGTCTCATCGATAAGAAAATCCAACAACAGCGTTTCGGCTTGGTTCTGTGGGAGTTCACGGGTCAGGACCATGGCGGTTTCGCGCATTTTATCATGACGGGCGAAGGTCAGGTCCTCAATCAAGGAGACGGGGACTTTCTTGCGGTTGGTCATCAGATAACCGGCCAGGTACAACCGCACCCTCTCGGACCGGTCATTGGCCAAATCGGCCAACTTTGCGGCGTCGACCTGTATATCCGCGTGAGCCAAAAAAAGCCTCAGGGCCTCCAAACGGTAGGTGGGGTTTCCCGACTCGAGGATGGATTCGAGAAAGGGCCGGCCTTGTTCCTTGAGCAGGGACAGGGACTGGATAAAGACCAAGCCCTGTTGTTGGTTGAAGGCCCCGGTCATGAGGTGCTCGGTCAGGCGCAGGGCCTCCCGGACATGGGGAAGAATCCGGAACAGGGACAATTCCGCCTCCTTGACCACCTCATCGTCCCGGTCTTCAAGCAGTAGCTCCAGCCATTCGATGCCTCCGGATACGTTATGGCTGCCCAAAAGGTTGGCAAAGAGCAACCGGATACTTTGAACGGGATCTTCCACCAGCAGGGATGCCATTTGCAGGATGGCGTCAATACGCGACAAACGCCCGGCCAATCGCAAGGCTTCCAGCCTGACCAGATCATCCTCATCGGCCAAAAGCGTCAGCAGGGTCGACTCGGGGAGTTGGATGCCGAGGAAGAAGTAATCGCTCAACATATTGCGGCGCACCACCACTTCCTCATCGAGGAATGCCTGGATAAACCCTTGCCGAATGGCCAGAGGGAACATTTGCCGGGTCAGGACCTGTTCATTGCTCTGGAAATAGGTGTTCCATAAATTGACCAACATACCCAGGCTGGAAGATACCATGCGGCGGATCTCCGGGTCCTCGTCATATAACAACAGTAGAATCGGCTCAACTGCGGACGGGGGCATGGAGGATTGCATTTCAATCAAAGAGACCAATGCGGCTCGCCGCACCCTGACGTGGTCGTCGAACAAACCGGAAACTACCCCCGACAACGCCTCCGGAGCCCGGTACTTCCCCAACAACATGATGGATCCCACACGGGTATCGACATTGTCCGATTCGAGGTCCTGCAAGACCCTCCAGATCGTCTCTTCATGGGTCAGAGGACCGCCTTCCGGGGACGGCTCGCCCGGTTCCTGGGCAACCGAAGCAAAACCCCAGAGGAGAGCAAAACTCCCCACGCGTAAAATAAGGTCTGGCATGGATTTCAACTTTCTCATTTCAGCCCCAACATGCGCCTCCGGTACCATTCACTCAATATCAACAGCGCCAACCCCAGGAAATAGGGCCATCCCTGGGCCCAATAAAAGCGGTGGACCACCACGGGAATGTGATCCGCCACGGGGACCTCGCCGAGTTTCTTCCAGTCGCGGTAACTCGTATAGGATCCCCCGGTCAACCTGGCCACGTCGCGCAGCAAAGGTTCCCGGAATTCCGTATCGGCCAATTCGGGTCCGGTCGGTGAAACGGCGAAGAAAGCATCGTTTTCGAGCAGTTCGCCGTCCTCGTATTCTACGGCGTAACGCACCTGATATTCACCGGAAAGCTCGGGAGTAAAACCCCCCTGGTAAATCCCGGGCAGGGTCAGGGATGGGTTGAGCAGGATCTCGGCGGATTCTCCCGAAGGTTGTTCCACCCGGGCCGTAACGCGGGCTTCCGATTCGGGGCCGAAATCCTGGGCGCGCACCTTCAGGTCCAAATCCACCGCGGATTCCAGCGATTGCACCGAACCCTGCAACGGCATTTCCATGCGTTCCTTGCCACCGCTGGCCAACCAGAAAAGCAGGTGTTGCCAAAACCGGGCGTGTTGAGCCTGGCCCCTTTCCGACTCCATGTGCCAACGCCAGGTATTTTCGGTCCCCAGGTAGGCCGTGCTGCCGGCTCCATAGGCCTGAACCGCCAAAATGGGATGTTCCTTACCCAGGGTTCGAGCCGAAGTGCGCCCACCCCGACTTTTATCGGCGCCCAGGTAGACCGGGGTGTTTTCCGGCAAATAGGGCCTGGGATTCTGAAATAAAACACCACCCCTTCCACTGGCGAATACGGGGTCGACCTCCAGTTCCAGAAACCGCTTGTCCCGGTAAACGATCGCTTCCACCGCCTTTATGGGCAACATGGAAGCCAGGCTCTCCGGCAAATCATTCAGGGGACCCACCCCCAACATTCCCGCCCCGCGCCGGGTAACCATATTGCGCAAGGCCTGCACCACTTGCCCGGACAAGAGAGGGACGAGGCGCGTATCCAAAATGACAGCTTCGTAGCGGTTATAAAAGGAAGCTTCCTGAGGGATTTCCGACAAGGGGGCAATTCCCTCCTCCGTCGTGAGGCGCTGAAGGTAGGACCGAGGACCCGTTCTGATAAGACTGTCCAACTTGAACCGGGAGTCTTCCCGCAATGCCTGCTTGAGGAATCGAAACTCCCAGTGCAACTGGGAACCGAGATAAAGGATCTCATACTCCTCGGGATTTCGTATAACCAGGGTGGCAAAATCCACGTCTGAAGCGGGGTTGGTGTCTTCGGCCAGAGATCCCACCCGCATCCGGTAGGTCTGCACGCCGGCGAATTCCGCTTCATCTCGAAATTCCATCCCCTTTGTCTCCCCCGGGCCCAGGTTGATTTCCCTTTCTTCCAGGAACCGGCCGCCCCGGTAAAGTTGCACCGTGACGGACTTTGGGGCATTGAACTGGTTTGTCACCTGGCCGGAGAGGGTCACCGCATCCCCCACCACGGCCTCGAGTTGCGAATGGGAAAAGCGGACCTCCACGTCCCCGGGAGGTGTGTCCTCCCCCACCCCAATAACTGAAATGGGAATCCCGGCATTGCGGAATTGTTTGGCGGATTGAATGAGTTGGATTCCGCTGTTCTCATTGCCATCCGAAATAAGCACCACCCCTCCGAGCGAATTTGCGTTCAAATTGTCCCGTTTCAACAGGGTGGCCAGGGTTTCTCCCGGGGCGCTCATGCCCGCCGCCCGGTAGGATCCGCCGGGGCGCCAGGGAACCGCTTCTTCGTCAAAAAGCAGGGGATTGACGGGGTAGGTCCCCAATGGGCCGGTAAACAAATTCGTTTCATCCCCAAATCGAATCATTTCCTCCACTGCCTGGGCCCTGGTTTCGTAACCCCGGGTGTCCGGGGTTTCCATACTCCCGGACGAATCGGCCAGGACGACCAATTCGAAGGCGTTGGGGTCGGGCTCCTTTCGCACGGTGTAAGGGTTCAGCAAGGCCAGAATCAGGAAGAGCAGGGCCGACCCCCGCAGCAATCCGAGCGGGATGAAATGTTTCATGGGAATCCATCCCCGCAACCGGTGCAGACTCCAACCCAGCCCTAGGGAAGCCACCGCAGCAGCCAGCCCAATCCAAGCCCAGGAAAATGTAAGGTCGAAATGCATACCCTTTTCTCCCGGTCAGGAATTGCCACTACCCTCCTCAGCCAATCGCTCAAAATATTTTTCGACTTGGGCCCGGTATTGCTCGGGCGGGTCGCTGGACTGCCGGAGCATTTCCAATTGCAGTTCCCGGATGGAAGACCGCAGGTGTTCGAGCACAATCTGCCCCGCCTTGCCTAATATGGCGTCCGTCGCGCGAACCGCTCCGGACCAGGACGGGTCCCCCTCCAAATCGTGGAGTTCCCCGGACAACTCCTCCAGAGCGCCATCCTCCATACGGGAAGCCAGGTCCGAGAGCAGGCCGCTGATCTCACCCCTCATAGCGCGCAAATTGCCCCTGTTTTCCGGGTTTTCGGCACCCTCCCGCATGGCCTGAAGATCTTCCCGGGCCCGTTGAATGTCCTCCAAGGCTTCTCTTAGCGCCGCATCGGCCAACTGGGGCATTTCACCCGCCACCCCTTCGATTCCCTGGGCCAAATCCTCCAGAACCTCGGCCAATTCCTCCTGGATGGGCTCGGCCCGACCGAAGCGCTCATAGTGGAGGGCGTTTTCAGCCCGCGACATCTGGCCTTCGACGTTCTCATCCTCGGCCCGTTCGGAAAGGGAATCCAGCTCCGAGGAGGCCTCGGGAAATTGCTCGCGGAGCTGGTTGGCAACCTGATCCAATGTTTCCTGCCAGGCTTCGTAGTCCCGGTTAATGGCTTGTTGCTGTCCCTTCAGGGCGTCTTCCTCCGCGTCATTGAGTTCCCTTTGGGCGGCCCTTCCGCTCTGGCCCGCGGCCTGTTGCTGACGGGCGGCCAACTGGTGTCCCCGGTCGGCCAGGTTCTCCATCATCTGCGCCGCCACCTGGTTTATGGTCTGCTCCAGCAAGGTGGCAGCACCCATAAGCAATTCCTTGGCCCGCTCCCCGCTTCCCCGGGCCAATCCGGGTCGCTCCTCTTTCAATTGACCCGCACCCAATCCCATTTCTTCGGAGGCGCCATCAACGGCGCGGGCCGATTGATCCCCCGGCATCATGGATTCCATTTTATCGCGCATTTCGACGGCATCCGCGGCCAACCGGGTTTGCTCATCGGCCAGCGCATTCAGATCGCCGGGGGGAGCCCGGCGGCGAGCGGCGCGGTCGATGGCCTCGTTCAACTCGCCTTGGCGGTCCGCCAGGGCATGGATTTCATCGAGCAATTTCGGCAACTCGGCAAAATTGGGTTGTGCTCCCTGGGGCTGATTTTGGTCCTCGGAAGAAGGCGGGGGGGGATTCCGGTCCTCGGAATCTTCCTCCGAAGCATCTTGGGGCTGGGAACTGGTGGTCTGGTTGCGGCTCAACTCCGCCTCGAAGGAAACGAGTTCCGCCAATGCCTGCTCCTCGGGGGCAATAGCCAGGGCTGTGGCATTGTTATTGATCATGGTTTCCGCCGTCTCCATGGCATCCCGGGCCCGGATGAGGAATTCCATCAAATGGTCCTGATTCTGTTGGGTAAGCAAGGGGGCGGCTCCGACCATAACCGTTTCGATGACGCTTCTAAGGGCAGCCAGATCGGCGCCGATTTCCTGATTGGCGAAAATCCTGTCCTCCAAGGGCAAACCCATGGCCGCATAGGTGTCGCGAATGATGCGTTTCAACTCGATGACCAGAGCCCGCACATCCACCCTCTCGGCTTCACCTTCGAGGTCCATGCCTTCCAGCTCGATGGGCTCCTTGTTGACCCGAACCTCGATAAAAAACACTTCCGAACGAATTATATTGGGTTCGGGCGCCTTGTTGTCCATGGCGGTGGCGGAGTAGGATATGACGTCCCCATCCATGATTTCGAGTCCATACAAATCGAGGGATTCATAGAGGTTCATTTCGATAGCCCCCGGTTGCCGCTGTCCATCGCCCCGATGCAGGGCAATCGATTTCTGGCGGGTCCCGGAAATGGAAAGATTGAGGATGACCGCTTCCAATCCAAAATCATCCGCCACAAACAGTTCCAGTGGAATGACGTCCTCTGGGCTCACCGTGATGTCCTTTCCCGGATCGACCCATTCCACCACTGGTTTTTCGTCGGGCCATACCTTTAATTGCACCGTTGCTGTGTGGGCCCGGTGGCCGGTGACGTTGTGCATGACAAATCGAAGGGAACTCGATTCCTCCGGTCGAACCTCGAAGGCGAAAACCCCCGCATCGTCCTTTTGCAGGGTCAGCGGTTCCTCGTCGAATTCCACCGCGAGTTCAGCCAGGTTGCGGCCGTGGATTTCGAATGCGAGCCGGGTCCCTTGCAGAATCTCCAGGTCCTCCAATTGGGACCGTGTTTCGGGTTGGTAGCCCGAGTAGCCGGGCGGAAAAATATGCAGGTCGAAACGGTCAATTTCGGGCGGGTCGTAGGCCAGGACCGTATACCAGGGGGAAGTGAGGGCACGCGACTTAACCCGAAACCGGAAATCATCCTCCACGTCGTAAAATTGGAATTCGGAACCGTTCTCCCCGACCGGATTCATGGGATAGCGAACCAGGTTACCGTCTTCCAGGAATTCGATAGTCAACTGATTGTCCCAGCGCCGGGGAATGACGCCCACGGTAAAATCCTCCATTCGGGCCACTTCCAAAGGTTCCGGCGTTAAATAAAAACCGGTAAATTCGCCTCCCATCCAATCGCCCAAGGCATAGCGGAATTTTTTGGACGCATCGAAAAACTGGGTCCAGACGAGCAAGGCTAGAGCGCCGAGCCACAATATGGCGGTCCCGTAAAAATCGAGGTAACGCGGTATGACGACCTTTTCAAAATCGATCTTCTCGGTCGACTTGGACACCTCCTCGAGGAGCAACCGTTCGAGGAGGGAACGCTTGGACTCGGGGATGCAGGTGACCTCGACGGCGGCATTGAGGCCGTCCATGAGTTCGGGGTGCTTTTTCTCCACCTGGTTTGCCAAATCCGCCAGTGTGGCCTTATGTTTGACCAACCGGAAAAACCCCACCAAAACCATTATCCCGGCGGCGAGAAGGGCCGAGCCATAGAGGAAAAAAGCGGTGGTTTCCCGGAGGACAAGGAGGTTGTCGAAGGCTTCGATGAGAGAGAGGGCCACCCCGGCCCCAATAAGGCACAAACCAACCCAAAGCGTCAGCTTGGAGAGCAGCAGACGATAGGCCAGGGGGCGAAAGCGAGTTATGAAATTAGCCATTTTTTACGACCTTTTCCGGCCGGAGTGATTTAACGGGATCGGCCAACCCCACCCATAACGATTCCACAAACAGGGCGGCGAGGGCAAACATCAGGAACCAGGGCCAGAGGTGTTTGTCCTTTCCTCCGGTCGCGCCCCAAGGAGCTGGAACGGATGCCTGGGCCACCTGAATCGGTTCCCCGGTCAGGACCGAAGGCAGCCATTGACCGGTATCAACTCGGGCGAGGGTGGATTCGGACGGATTGACATTGATCTCCCAGAGCTTTTCTTCCACCTCCAGGGTTCCCGGTCGATCCATCTCCTCGGCCAGTAAAGGGGCAGCTTCTTCCACGTAGAGCCGATTGCGTTGCCGGTCCAGGTCGAACCCCTCCTCCATCAACTCCCGAACCAGGGGGAGAAAGGAATTGCGCAAGGGCAGATCAGTCCAGCTCGGATCGAAGGCAAAGGTCGAAACATAGAGGTTTCCCTTTCCCACCGGCAGGGAGAGAAGGGCGGGATCTCCATTTTCGAAAGAGAGAAGTTTGGTTTCCTCCCCGAGGAAGTGTAAACGAACATACCGGTAGACATTGACCAGATAGAGATCTTTGGCGGCTTCCCGGGCAAATACATCGGCCAATCCACTATTGGGGCTGATTTGCCCGAAATGAGAGGGTTCATGCCGCTCATTGGTGTTGCCGGCCAATCCGATAAACCTCGATTGCATGAACCCGCGAGTTTGTAAATTGCGATAGAATTTGGGAAAAGATACCCCCGGCATCATGAGGGCGGTCCCGCCCTCTTCCAAGAAAGATCGCAGGTAGTCCCACTGTTCATCCTTGAAATAGGCCCCCGTGGCGGGAAATACCATTACCTCGGCTGTTTCGAGCATCGATTCCTGGAAAAATCCGCGGTCCACCGCGGTGACGTCAAACCGTATCCAGTCAGTTTCCGATTCCACCTCCAAAGCGGTTTGCAAAAAATAAAACCCCTGAATCGCCTCCGGCTCATCCAGGTGGGGCAGGAAAGCCAATACGCGAATGATCGGCGGAGGGGATACCCAGAAATGCCAGGCGTTATCCCGCTCATAACCGTCATCGGGCAAAGACACCCGCATGGGCCTGCTTTCGCTCGCATCCACCTCGAAAGAAACCGTGGATAGCTGTCCCCCTTCCAAACCGGAGGTTTTCTCCTGCGCAATTCCCGGTCCCGCCAGGGAAACCCGGGTTTCCACCTTCCGGTCGCCGTAATTTCGAAGCGAAACCATTATCCGGGCCAGGTTGTTGCCGATGGGAAGAACATTCACCCTCACGATGCCCGTATTGGGACCGGGGCTTTCCGAGACCGGTAACAGGACCAATTCAACGCCTCTGGGAATGCCCGGCAAATCCGTTTGCCAATCCGTTTCCTGAAAGTCGGACACCACCACCAATCGGCGTTCGGCATCGGGATGAAAGAGCCGAACCGCATTTTCCAGGGCGAGAGCGGGAGATCCCGCCGCGTAGGTCGGTTCAACCCGACTCAGGCCCTCCCCCACGGCCGCGGTAAGGTCTGACGGTTCCACCTGAACCAGGATCCTGTCGGCAAAAACAACCAAGCCCGCTTGTTCGTCGGCCCGGCCCGATACCTCCGCCTCAACCGCGGAAACCGCATCTGTCCAGGCGTTATCCCCGGCCATGCTGGATGAGGCATCGACCACGTAGACGGTTTGCCGCAATTGCCTGTCTTCTGCCAGGGAAGCTTGCGGGGATATCCAAATCGGTTGGGCGAAGGCCAAAACCACCGCCGCGAAAAGCGCCAACCGCAAAAGCAGTAACAGGAGGTCGCGCAACCTCCTTTTTTCGCGGCGGGGCAGCCGCGCTTTGCCGATGAACCGAACGGAAGGGAACTTGAGATCGACCGCCAACTCGCGGTTGATCAGGTGCAATATCACCGGGACGGCCAACCCGGCCAGGGCAAAAAGAAACAGACTGTTGGCAAAGGTCAGCATTTCAGGCGATGGCTTCCCGCTTGTTCAGGTATTTGCCCAGGGCATGGCCTAAATGATCGGTCGTCAGCAAAGACAAATATTCGACCTGAGCATGGCGAAAGGCGCTTTTCAGGGTACCTTGATAGGCGTCCATGGAGGCTCGATATTGAGTGCGAATGGTGTCGGCGAAGGTCGTGACGTCGGCCTCGGTTTCACTATCCACGTAACGGACCGGATAGGCGTGAGGCAGATCCCGCTCATCCGGGTCGAGAACCTGGATGGCCAGACAATCGCAATGTCGAAACCGCAAGGCGCGCAATTGCCTGGGCAGACTCTTCTCCGCTTCCAGCATGTCGGAAAGGTAGATGACCAACCCTCGGTTGCGCATGTGGTGGGTTATGGATTGCAGCAGCCCATCGTGATCGGCTCCGCCAGCCGGCCGGAGGCGGGCCAGAGCCTGAAGGAACCGCAGCAGTTGCCCACTGCGATGGCCGGGCTCAATGGCCTCCACAATGGAGTCCTGGTAGGCGAACAGAGCGATGTTGTCGCCCTGTCGACTGGCCAGGTAGGCCAGGCTGGCCGCAATCATGCAGGCGTAGCGAAGCTTGCTGCAGGCGGCCCGCTCGCCCTGGTAATCGTGCGAAGCGCTGGCATCGACCACGAAGTATACGTTCATGGAAGTCTCCTCCTGGAAGACCTTGGTGACGAGTTGGTCGCGTTTGGCGTAAACTTTCCAATCGAGGTATTTCAGGTCCTCTCCGGGCACGTAATTGCGGTACTGCAGGAACTCGGTGCCGAAACCGTGGAAAACGCTTCGGTGCATGCCGGACAAGAATCCTTCCACCGCCCCCTTGGCCATGAGGAGATAGTTGTCGATCCGGCTGAGATAATCCGGATCGAGCAACTCCTGATAGGCTGTAGCCATGGGGCTAATCCTGAATGGTGTTGAGAAGCTGGTTTATGACAAAGTCCGGCGTGATACCTTCTGCCTCGGCGTGGAAAGTGGGAATGATGCGGTGACGCAAAACGGCTTCGGCGAGGGCTCGCACATCTTCCACCGCAACCGTGTAACGGCCGTGCAGCAAGGCCCGCGCCTTGCCCGCGAGAATCAAAGCCTGGGAAGCCCGCGAGCCCGCGCCCCATTTGACCTGATCCTTGATAAAGGGCGGGGCAACCTGGTTGGATGGCCTGGTGGCCGCGACCAGGCGCACCGCGTAACGGACCACGTGCTGGGAAACGGGGACCTGGCGCACCCATTTCTGAATTTCCAGAATTTCCTCCGGGCTGAAGACCTTCTCGGGTTGCCGGTCCTGCACCGCGGTGGTCTCCGTCACCATGCGAATTTCATCGCTCTCGGGCAGATAGTCCATGACCAGATTCAAGAGAAACCGGTCCAGTTGGGCTTCGGGCAAAGGGTAGGTGCCCTCCAACTCGATGGGATTCTGGGTAGCCAAAACAAAAAACGGCGGCTCCAGGGCAAAGGTTTGTCCGGCCGCGGTTACCTGCCTTTCCTCCATGGCTTCGAGCAGAGCCGCCTGGGTCTTCGGTGGAGTCCGGTTGATCTCGTCGGCCAAAACGATATTGGCAAAGACCGGCCCTTGGACGAAACGAAAGAGGCGTTTTCCCGTCGCTTTCTCCTCCTCCACCACCTCGGTTCCGAGAATATCGGCCGGCATGAGGTCGGGGGTGAATTGAATCCGCTTGAAGGAGAGGCTGAAGGTGCGGGCGATGGATTTCACCAACAAGGTCTTCCCCAGCCCGGGCACCCCGGTTAGCAGGGCATGGCCACGCGCCATGAGCCCCACAATCAACTGTTCAATGATGGTTTCCTGGCCAATGACGACTTTTTCAATCTCGCCCTTAATGCGGTCGCGGGCGTTCTGTATATGGCTCAGAATCTCGGTTTCGTTCGACTTACTCATGGTGAAAGCGGCCCTCACGGCAGAAAAAAAGCAATCTCCCCTGAGGTGGAATGGAAATTTCAACAGTGTGGAACATCAGGTAAACGTTTCCTCATGACCATTGATACTTCGAGTCTAAATTTGGAACAATTGTTCCTGAAAGTCATCCCGTTTTGGGACGGAACACTGAAATTACCTCCGGGTTTCCCTCCAGACGCGGTCCCCCCACCAGGTCGATGCAATAGGGAATGGCCGGAAATATGACTTCCAGACATTCCCCGATTGCTTTGGGCTTCCCCGGCATATTGACGATGAGACAACTGCCCCGGGTGCCGGCAGTCTGGCGGGACAGAATGGCCGTGGGCACTATTTTGAGCGATTCGTTCCGCATGGCTTCACCAAATCCCGGCAACATTTTTTCGCACACGGCCTCGGTCGCTTCCGGCGTGACATCCCGAGGGGCCGGACCCGTGCCACCCGTGGTGACGATGAGGCAACACCCTTCCTCGTCCACCATCTCCTTCAAGGTATCCTCGATCTGGTCCTGTTCATCGGGTATGACCCGATAAACCGGCTCAAATTCCGTAACCAGATACTCCCTCAGCAAACGGACCGCCTCCCGGCCGGGAATGTCTTCATAAACCCCCCTGCTGGCCCGGTCGGAAACGTTGACAACCCCAATTTTTACCACGGGGACAACCCTATCCTCGGGGCAGAAAGGGTCAAGAAAAGGCTGAAGGATGAAGGCTGAAAATGGGAAGAAGGAAGAAGGCTGAATAATCGTGATCTTGATCGTGATCGTGATCGAAAGGAACGGAGAGACATTGAGGATTCGTATCCGGCGTCTACCTGCGCCGAGCTGGTTGCGATGACTTTTGAATACCCACGGTCGGCGGGTATTTTTTCGGAACGCTGTTCTTAAGTCCTCAAAAAATGGGAGTTCTTACCTATATGAATGATAAAGATTCAAAAGCGGCGTTGCGAAGACGCAGTCCCCCTACCAATAAATTCAAGCGTGGTAGGGCAAGAGCATCCCTGCTCTGCCGTTCGTCGTGGTAGGGCAAGAGCATCCCTGCTCTGCCGTTCGTCGTTGTCAGCCAAAAAACC
>JAJDZZ010000091.1 GCA_022824405.1 Opitutales bacterium | reverse complement strand
AAACCATATGTGGAAGGATTAATAGCCAGGGGCAAACCCTACAAATGCGCCATGGTTGCAGCGATGAGGAAGATGCTCATCCACCTTCATTTCCTTATGAAAAATCATCAATTAAGCCTTGCTTCGTGACACAGTTGCTTGGCGTGCTTTGCGAGAGTCCTTTCAAGGATTTATTTATGGAACCCCGTTGGGATTCGGGCATATTCTGGTTCATTACCTGCCATGATTAGGTTTTCAAAAGGAACGAAATTTTCATGGGCGGTCCTGACGGTTTGTGTCGGGCTGTTGCCGATGTGGTTTTCGAATGATGCGGATGGGGCTCCGGTCGTCAGTTTGATATCGCCCAACGCGCCTGTGGTGAGGGTTCCGGAAGGAACGGGTTTACTGATTGAGGCCGAAGTTTCCGATGACAACTTTCCCGGTTCCTCTGGGGAGTATGCTGTCAGTTGGTCCGTTTTGGAGGCTCCCGAAGGTGGCGCGGTCACCTTCTCACCGCCAACAGGTCCGGCCACGGTCGCAACCTTCAACGTTCCCGGATACTATCGAATTTTGATCTCCGGCACTTACGATGGAGTGAGTACCGGCACAAAAGAGCTAGCCGTATATGCGGGGAGCGATCCGGACGATAACCTTATTCCCACCGACTCGGCAGTTTATTTGAGCATGAACGAAGGCGGAAGGATCACTGCCATGGACAGCCGGGGAAGGCAAAACAATGGCATCCTCCGCAACGGCGCGAGATGGACCGGGCCAAACGGGGGCATTTCGGGAACGGGGATCATTCTGGACGGCATTGATGATAATATCAGGTTCGAAAGCGAAGGCGAGGACGAGATCGGTGCGCCTTTCAAGGGGCGGACCATAAACCTCTGGTTCAAAGCGGACGATCCTCTCCGGGAAACCAAACAGGTGCTCTACCAGGAAGGTGAATCGTCAAGGGGATTCAATATCTACCTTGAAGCGGGAAGGCTCTACGTCGGTGGATGGTCAATCATTAATGAGGATATCGAAAGACAAGAAATCTTTCTCAGCACGGAGTTGGCAGATACAAACTGGCACCAAGTCGGACTGATCCTGGAAGATGATTCGGGTGGAACCATTAAAACGTTCAAAGCATTCCTGGACGGAAAGGAGTTATCTAACGCCGGTGAGAACACATTTGTAGAACATTATTTAATCTGGCTTTTCTCCAGAAGGTACTACATTGGGTCCAATGGACTTTCATCCCGGTATCACGACGGCGTTGGCATGGGTACACGGGATCATTTCGCCGGAATCGTGGATGAGTTTCAATTGTGGAACCGGGCGCTGAATCCGGACGAAGTGGAACAACTTTTCAATATTGCGGGCCACATCGGGCCCGAGTTGACCTTATCCACATTGGATCGCTCGGCCGGCAGCGTGGTCATTCCGCCGGGAATGGGCCTCTTTCTGGATGGCGGTACCCCGGGAAGCAGTTCTTTGGTGACGCAGTGGGAAACGGTGATGGCGCCGAAAGGCGGGGAGGCAACTTTCAGCAATTCCACCAGTCCCAGCGCCTTTGCCACGTTTTCGACTCCCGGATATTATAAACTGCGGTTAACGGCCGATGACGGGCGGCAAAAGTCCGCCATCGATGTCGACGCGCACGTCGGTTTGGACGAGGGTTCCAATTTCTCCTCATCCCGGGAGTCGGTATACTATTCCATGGATCAAGGAAGCGGTGGAATTGTAAGGAATAGCGCCGACGGAAGCAGACCCGGAATTTTGTCAAATCCCTCAGGCTGGACTTCTCAAGGAGGAGGTATCTCGGGAACCGCCATTCAATTTGATGGGATCGACGATTATATCGAGGTGGATACAAATGACACCATCCAATACCGGACCGAAAAGCTATCCCTGGCTCTTTGGATTAAACCGAATGAAATCTCAATGGGCACTAAGCAGGTCGTATTTCAGATCGGCGATGGATCGGGCGGTATCAACATCTACCTCGATGGGGATTTGCTTTATTTTGGCAACTGGAATGAAGGCCGATCTTCCTGGAATACCTTTTTGCCCGTTCCCATAACCGGGGGCAGATGGCACCATGTAGCGCTCGTTTTCGACTACGATGGTTCGGGTTTGCCCTACGATGGGTTGCGTGCCTATTTGAATGGCAGGCAGGTAGCGTCGGGGATGGCGCCTTCCGGTATCGATTCCCGGTTGGATCGGGGGACACTTGGCGATTATCTCCAGGGGAGTCGTTTCCACGATGAATATACCAACTACAATCTTGGGTACGCATTTTCCGGCATCATGGATGAATTTCATGCTTACCAGGACCATGCTCTGACCATCGATGAGATCGGCATGCTCTATGCCTTCGGAAACGTGGGGCCCACGGTTGACGCGGGAGCGGATCAATTGGTGCTTCTCCCCTCCTCCATGGTTCAGTTGGAAGGAAGCTCAACCGACGATGGGAGGTGGGCCAGCCCGTTGACGCACTCCTGGCATATCATCGATGGACCCGGCGGGGATGGCGGGCCACGTCTGCTGGAAAGTAACGGGGCCTCCGGCCAACTGGACAATTTGGAAGGAGGCAGTTACCGATTTGCCCTGGGCGCCTACGACGGCCAGGTGACTACCTTCGATGAATTGATCGTTACGGTGAGGCACCCCACTCAATTCGAGCAATTTATGCGTGATTTTCCCGCTATCGCAGTGGACGAGCGAGATCATGATGCCGATCCCGACGGGGATCAACGGAGCAATTTGGCGGAGTACGCCATGGGCGGCGCCCCCGACGTCAGCGAAACCCATTCCCAACTGGTCCTGCGCCACGAACTCGTTCGGGAAGCGGGCCAGTGGTACGCCGAATTCCGTTATCCGCGCCGCCGAGACGCGGTGCAACGCGGCCTGAGATACGCGTTCGAGGTGTCGGACGACCTCTCCGCAGGCTCCTGGATGGACCGGGGCTACACCGTGTTGAACATTACCCCCATCGATGAGGTCTTTTTGGAATATCGTCTGAGAATGGATGAGCCGCTCAGTTCCGCCAATTCGAGGCTGTTCGGCAGGGTACGAGTCTATTTGAACGAATGACTCTCGCAAAGATCGCAAAGAGGCGCAAAGAGGCGCTGGCGCGCCAAGGTTTTTTAACAACGTTCCTTTCAGTCACTTGATCCAGCTTCGCCGGAACAGGATCGCTTCGCGAACAGGATATTTAGATTTAATTTTTCTTCCTGTTGGAGCGCAGTTCCATCCTGTTGCCGCAGGCATCAAGCGAAGCGTTGTTTTATTTAAAATCCGTGGTTGTTGGGGTAATCCGTGGTTGTTGGGGGACGGAGGCGCCCAAGGGCGCCAATGAGGAATGAGGAATGAGGAATTGGGGGAGAAGGAGGGGGAAAGGCTGCAGGCTGAAGGTTAATCGCGATCGTGATGATTGTCAGCTTCTTCTTCCTTTCTCTGTGTTCTCTGTGTCCTCTGTGGTTTTTTTCATGTCTTTGCGTTCTTGGCGATCTTTGCGAGATGCTTTTTTCGATCATGATCACGATTATTATGAGTTTCTTGCTTCCTCCTCTGTGTCCTCTGTGGTCTCTGTGGTTAAATTTGTGGTTGGTGGATCAGGAATTGGGGGAGGGGCGCCTCCGGCGCCAATGAGGAATGAAGGAGGGGAGAAGGATGAAGGCTGAAAAAATTTCATTGAGATTGCCGGGGATCTTTTTCTTTCAGATCCTTATCCTGTCTATTTTGCCCCTTAATAAAAACGGTTACCAACCCTACCAACGTTATTCCGGCAATTGAAGCGCCGGCGACATCATGTCCTGAGTAAACCAGGAACGATCCAAACGATAACCCAATTAAGGCGACAATGAATCCCATGATTTGACCACGGTTACTTTCTTTCATCTGGCTGGAGACAACTTGTTTCTCAATTGCGATTCTGTGTTTTCTCTGTTCATCAAATGCCCCCATTATGCGCATTGCTGCGCCCGGCACTACCTCATCATATTTTACCAGTTGTTCAGGTGGTGGCAGAGGACCGGAATGGACTACTTCCTCTGTAACCCGAACAAGGTGTTCTTTCCTGTTTGGCTCAAGATTGCCTCCCGCTTTCCGTGAGGGAGGATGAAACCGTTTCTTTCCCTGTCTTGGTTTTTTCTTGGAAGCCAATTATGCCTATTCAGTTTCCTTCAAGTCTTTGGCTTCCTTATCCGTCGCCACTCGTACATCTTCCCCGACACAGGCCCAATCCATAAACAGAGCCAAGGTATCCGCCTCTTTACCATTTTTCGATTGGTTGAACTTATAATAGTTACCAGCGACATTCATGACCGATCCAAATCCAGTTCTAAAATTGGGGGTAGACACCAGGAAATCCGTACAGATTTGACGATTCATAATTTAAACGGCTGTTGTTCTCTTACGACGCAATAAGATGATGGATGGCTCAAACTGTTCCGCAAAAAGTGGATGGTCAACTATAAAGAAGCGCGCTGGGGGGGGGAGGCGCGCGGGGCGCGCCCAGTGGAGAGGGAAGAGGGAAGAGGGAAGAGGCGCGCGGGAGCGCGCCAAGGGGGAAGAGTGAAGAGGGAAGAGGGAAGAGGCGCGCGGGGGCGCGCCAATGAGGAATGGGATCTCGCCGAGGCGAGATGGCACAAAGGCACAAAGGCACAAAGGGGGAGAGAGGGAAAAGGATGAAGGGGGAGAAGGGCGCCGAGGTGCTTTTGTGGAACCCCGTTGGGGTTCGGTAATATGGGGGATCGGTGCCCCAGCGTGCGCTACGCGACGCTGGGCTTTGGAGTTTCAAAACGCAAACGGTAGGGCGGCGGCATCCTTGCCGCGCCGGGTATCGAAGGCGCAAGTTACGGCATCGCGGGGACGCGATAGCCCTACCATTTCGAAATGTAAATAACGCCGTTGGC